>CAYSLC010000031.1:0-34574 GCA_964431545.1 uncultured Desulfobacteraceae bacterium
ATGTGCTGTCCTTCGTCTCCGACGTGGCGGAGACCTTCGCCCCCAAGATCGGGGAGGCGGACATCCGGTTCGAAACGGATTTCGACGACAGCCTCGGCGAATTCGAGATCGACTCCGGCGTGGTCCGGTCGGCGCTCATCTCCATCCTGGAAAACGCCATGGACGCCTGCGTCGACGACAAGGCGAAGGCGACCCACACCATCCGGTTTTCCGTCCATCCCGACGATACAGATGACGGCGCCGTCGTTTTCACCATCACCGACGACGGCATCGGCATGGACAAAGAGGCCCTCGACGCCCTTTTCACCCTGTTTTTCTCCATGAAAGGCCAGAAGGGCACGGGGTTGGGGCTTTTCGTGTCAAAGAAAATCATCAACCAGCACGGTGGCACGATTCATGTGGCATCGGAACCGGGCGAAGGCACGACGTTTACGATCCGCATGCCCGAGGAGCTGCCGGAGTCGGCGAAGGGGGCGTGAGGGGAGGGCCTGTTCTAAAACCCCTCACGCGTTGCCTTCCTTCCCATGGGCTTCCCACCAGTTTTCTGCTTCTTTTTACGTCTTCTTCTAGGTAACTTAAATTGAGATTGTGCCGGAACAAGCGGTAACCCCAAGGATTTAGCCTGATTTACCAAGCGCTTCTTCAGTCGCCTCTGATGGGCCTCTTCTTGTTCCGCAAAAACCGTCTCATCATATGCCTTTTGGTCTTTGATGAGATGATAACAGGGTCGAATTCGGCGCCGCCCATGCAGCCGAAGGCGTGGAAGATGCAGACATGGGCCCGAAGGTTGTTGGCGCCGGTTCTTTTGGACCAGTCCAGGGACCTTTCGGCGGCCTGAATGACCGGGGCCGTTTGGCTTTCAACGCATGCCCCGATCATGGCGCGGTAATGCCACAGGGCAGCGATGGCCGGTGCGGCGAGGCGGCTCTGGTGCCGGAGCAGGTATTCGATCCGGCCATGCCACTCGACGATCCGGTCGAACCCCTCCCCATCTCCAGGGCAAAGAGAACGGCGGCGCCGGCGGCCGCGGCCGCCGCCTCCAGGTCCCCGTCCCTTAGAAACCGCTCATAATAGCCGTTGAGAACCTCCGGCGTGGCGGTCATGTTGACGGCCTCGGAGAGGAACCCGAGACGCGGGGGGATCGGGACGCGGCGCGAAGCCGACGCCAGGGGGACCAGGTGGGCGGCGAGGGCGGGGGTTTCCATGTTGAACCACCAGGTCAGCCCCTCCTCGTTCAGATCGGCGACATAGCGGTCCCATGCGTTGCGTTGGAACCATTCATCGTATGGCGGCTTGAGGTTGCCGAGAACAAACATGGCCGATGCCGCTCCTTTCCGCCCTGGTGAAGCCTATGGCTTGGAAGATCGGGGTGATGCGCTGCCGAACCGGTTCAACGGGTCCAAAAGTATTGCCTGAAATAGCGATTGTCTGAAATGCAGGCCGATATCATCCTTACATGCGTCTTTCACATCAGAGCGGGCTTCGTGCATACGGGCGCAGATGCCGGAATCACGGCGATTTTAGAGATTGACCGGTAAATCTTCGCTCTGGTAAGCTTATGGTGTCTCTACCGTGCAGAAACCCCAAAACGGAGCCGCCGCATCCATGTTTCCAGCCGTCCAGACCGACGATCTCCACCACCGGCAGCGGGCCTTTTTCCGGTCCGGCCGGACCCGGCCCTGCGCGTTCCGTCGAAAGGGCCTTCTCCGGCTGCGCCGGGCCGTCGAATCCCACCAGGACGACATCCTGTCCGCCCTCCGGGAGGATCTCGGCAAGTCGGAGATCGAAGGCTATCTGTCGGAAATCGGCTTCACCCTCTCGGAGATCGATTTTGCCCTGAAGCACCTGAAGCGATGGATGCGGCCGGAGAAGGTCCGCACGCCGGCGGTCCATCATCCGGCCCGGAGCCATATCCTCTCCGAGCCCTGCGGGCGGGTTCTCATTATTTCCCCCTGGAACTATCCCTTCCAGTTGACCATTTCGCCCCTCATCGGGGCCCTGGCCGCCGGCAACTGCGGGGTGCTGAAACCGTCCGAGACCGCACCCCACACCGCCGCCGCCCTCTCCGCCATGATCCGGGGCGCCTTCGACGAAGAATACGTCGCAGTGGCGGAAGGCGGGGTGGAAACCGTCCAACGGCTATTGAAGGTCCCCTTCGATCACATTTTCTTCACCGGCAGCCCGTCGGTGGGCCGTATCGTCATGAAGGCGGCGGCCGGGTATCTGACGCCGGTCACACTCGAACTGGGCGGGAAAAGCCCCTGCATCGTCAACGGCGACGTTCCGTTCACCCCCACCGCCCGGCGGATCGTCTGGGGCAAGTTCATGAACGCCGGCCAGACCTGCATCGCCCCCGATTATCTCTACGTCCACGAATCCGTCCACGACCGGCTCGTGGAACGGATGGGCGCCGTCATCAGGGAATTCTACGGGGCCGATCCCAAAGCCTCTCCCCATTACGGGCGCATCATCGACGACCGCCATTACGGGCGTCTGGAGAAGCTGCTGGACCGGGATAAGATCCGCATCGGCGGCGAACGGGAGGCCAAAAGTCGGTACATCGCGCCCACGATAATGACCGGGATCGGCTGGGACCATCCCACCATGGCCGAAGAGATCTTCGGCCCCATCCTGCCGGTGATGACCTTCACCGACCCGGAGGAGGCCGTCCGGGAGATCGTCGATCGCCCCAAGCCCCTGGCCCTTTACGTCTTTTCCCGGGACCGTGCATTTTACCAAAATATCATCGCCGAAACCGCCTCGGGCGGGGTCTGCATCAACGACACCATCTCCCATATCGTCTCCCCCCACCTCCCCTTCGGCGGCGTCGGCCCCAGCGGCATGGGACGGTACCACGGCCGGTATTCCTTCGAGACCTTTTCCCACCGCAAAAGCGTCATGAAACGATCCCTGCTGGTGGACCCCAGTCTTCGGTACCCGCCCTACACCGTCCCGCTGGGTTATCTGAAAAAACTGCTGCGCTGGATTCTGTAGCCATGAAAGCGTCTCCCCAAGATCGCGAAGATCGATCCAACACCGAGATGGACTCTCCTGCCCGGCTGGATCTCAGCCCGACCATGGCGGAGATCCGGGACCGGTTTCTCAAAGCGGATCGACCCGTCACCGCTGCGGCGCTGGCCGAAGAGATTTTGAAACGCCATCGGGACGATCTCGGCGGCAGGGCCGCCGCCGCGCTGCCCCTGGAAGAAACGGCCACAGAACGCCCGGTGGACGAATGGCTCCGGGAGATCGCCTGGCTGTTCGACCCGGCCCGGATACAAGAGCTGTCCCCATCAGACCAGACGCCGGCGCTCCATGGCCGTCTGGCGATCATCGGGCTTTGTCTTCTGGAGCCCCGGCTCCGGACCCAGCTGGAGAGAGCGGATCTTTTCCAGGGGTTGATCGGGGAACTGGGGGAACCCATCGAGGAGATCCTCACGGAACAGGGCCGGTTCGCCTTCAGGGCCTCCGATGCCGAAATGGACGACAGTGTGCCGACCCAGCCCGACGATCCCTTGCGCCGGATGGAAGAGGATCAGCTGGGCCGGTCGGCCTTCGCCCGGTTTCTGGCCCGCCGCATCACCGCCGTGCCCGAGGAGGCCGGGGCCTACGCCATCCACGTCTACGGCCCGTGGGGATCCGGGAAAACCACCCTGCGCAACTTCCTCCGGAGAGAACTCGAAGACGCCTACGGCTGGAACGTGACCGACTTCAACGCCTGGCGGAACCAGCATGTCCGGCCGCCGTGGTGGTCCCTGCTGGAGAGCGTCTTTCAATCGGCCAAACCCCACCTGTCGCCATGGAACCGGTGGCGGGAGTACTGGTGGCGGTTCAATACCGGGCGCATCCACTACGTCTTCGGCGCCATCGTCCTGGTCTGGGTCGTGGCGCTGATCGTGTTCCCCATCTTCCGGGAAACCGCCGGTGACACCGGCAGCCTCAGCTTCTGGGCCGGGGTCGCCGACGAGATCAGCAAAATCCTCGCGGTCATCCTCACCATCTGGGGCATTGTCTACGGCGTCAGCCGGTCTTTTCTGCTGAACTCCGCCAAGGCCGCCCAAAGCTACATGGAATTGACCCACGACCCCATGAACATGATCAAGAAACGGTTCCAGGGGTTGGTCAGACGGCTCCGGGGCCAGCGGATGGCCATTTTCATCGACGACCTGGACCGGTGCCAGAGCGGTTACGTGATCGAATTGCTGGAAGGGATGCAGACCCTTTTCCGGGAGGCCCCGGTGGTTTTTGTCGTCACGGCCGACCGGCGATGGCTGAACGCATGCTACGAGGAAACATACGAAAAGCTCAAACCCTTTGTGTCCGAACCCGGAAAGCCCCTGGGGGTGCTTTTTCTGGAAAAGGCGTTCCAGTTCGCGACCCCCGTACCGGGAATCCCCAGGGAGATGAAGGAAGCCTTCTGGAAACGGCTGATCCTGGTAAAGAAGGCGGCGCCCGAATCGTCCCTCGACGCGGCGCGGGAGAAGGCCAGCGGCGTGATGCGGGAAGCGGAAACCGAATCCGCCGTCAGAAGCGAGGTGGACGAGAGCCGCGAACTGCCCTTCCACGAGCAGCGGGCCATCCGGGAGGAGGCGGTGATCCGTCTGGCCGCCCCCGAGATCCTGGCCCGCCTGGAACACACCCTTACCCCTTACGTCGGACTGCTGGAGCCCAACCCCCGGTCCATGAAACGACTGGTCAACACCTACAGCGCCAACCGGGCCCTGGCGATCCTGTCGGAAGTGGACATCGATACCCATCAACTGGTGCTGTGGACGATCCTGTCGTCCCGGTGGCCCCAGTTGGCGGATTATCTGGCAAAACACCCCGAAATGGTAGAAAAAATCATCAACAAGGATGCTCATGAAATCCGCGGCGGTCTGGCCCAACTGGTGGGCGATGCCGCCGTCCTTCACGTCCTCCAGGGCGGAACGACCGATGCAGCACTGCTCCCCAAGACCATCCGGGACTGCGCCCGGATGCATGTGTAGGACTCAAACAAGGGCGCTGTTACAACCAACCGCCGGTTCCCCGTGAACCGGAAAAAAAAAGGAATCCCCATGAAAAACGCGACATGTGTACCGGTAATCCTGCTGGCCCTGTTGGCCTTTTCCGCCGTCCCGTCCCTTGGGCAGATCGACCTCGAAGGCACCCTGGATCGCGTACTTACCGGCGACCGGACCGGCGGAACCGGCGCCTCCTCGGACCTCGTGGCCCGGGGGTTGAAAGAGGCGCTGTCCATCGGCATTCAAAACGCCATCGACCGACTCGGAAAACCGGGCGGCTACCTCAAGGACAACCGGGTGCGGATCTCCGTTCCGGAAAACCTGAAGCTGGTGGAAACCACCCTCCGAAGCGTCGGCCAGGGAAAACGCGTGGACGAATTCATCGCGGCCATGAACCGGGCCGCCAGCGACGCGGTCCCCGAAGGCACCCGGATATTCGTTGATGCGGTCAGGTCCATTTCGATCGAAGACGCCATGGGCATCCTCAACGGTCCCGACGATGCGGCCACCACGTATTTCCAGAGAAACACCCAGGACGCCCTGAAAAGGGCGTTTCTCCCCATCGTCAAACGGAGCATGGAATCCGCCCATGTCGTCGGCTACTACAACGCCCTCAACAGCGCCTACAAGACCTACGGAAAACCGCTGATGGAAAACCAAAACGTCCAGGCCCTCGCCTCTATTCTCACCGGCGAGTCGGCCGACGAATCCGCAGGAGCGCCCGAAGCCGACCTGGACGCCTACGTGACGAGGAAAGCCCTGGACGGCCTGTTTCTCATGATCGCCAAAGAGGAAAAGAAGATCCGGGAACAGCCGGCTGCGAGGGTCACGGATTTGTTAGAGACGGTATTCGGAATGTCGGCGCGGTAGCTGCCGCCGCACTTTTTCTGTTGTGATCGGAAAGGCCGGGGGCGCATTTGGCTGCCGCGTCCCTGAAAAATGCGGTAACCCGGATAAATCTGTTTGACAACGGGCCGGAAACCATCCTATATAAATACCATCATCGTCCAAAAACCAAACCGATCCTTGTGTCGGTAATCGTCATTGCGATGACCCGTTTTGGAAGAGGATTCCCTTATGAAAGGGATTTCCCCATTGGTTTCGATTCATCGGTACCCAAAGATCGATGGCTGGCGACCATCCCCCGATCGGATGGGTGGGGCCGATTGTCCACGACTCCGGAAACCGGAAACCCGCAACTCACCGCCCGTTCACTCTTTTCGTCTTTCCCTCTGCCTCCTTTTCCGCCCCCCTGTCGCGCCAACCGGCATTGATGGTCGGTACCAGATGCCCCCGCCAGGCCGCCACACCGTTTTTTGCGGATGGATCGGCTCCGCATCCGGGCCATTTCCATCCGAGGCGTGGCAGGACACTACCTGCCTTTTGGCATCCATACCCCAACGCAAGGAGGCAACCATGTCATCCCACCCGTTTCTCAAAACAGTGGTCATCTTGTCCGTCGTATTGGCCATAGTGGCGACCGTGACCACCACTGCCGCAGCAAGGCGGCACCACCGACCTCCGGACATCCAACCGGATCCCGCGGTCATGGCGGAATTCGAAGATCTGAAGGCGTCGATCCTCGATCTGAGCCGATGTCAACTGATGCAAAATCGGCATTGGTTCCGGTTCCATCAATGGGTCATCTGTCATGTTAACCGATGGATCGCGGCCCGGCTCGTCCATAGCCTGGAGAGGTCGGAACGTGCCTACTGGAAGGGGCGTCCCTGCCGTGCCGCCCGACGTTTGGGCATTTACCTGAATCAGACAAACGCGTTGACAGCCATCGGCTCCTTTCTCAACGCCGAGGACCTCCGAAACCGCGGATGGGCACTCCGATTCAACCTCCTGGCCGCCCTGCCCGATGACTACAGTTGTCGGGGATTCGAGGATATCGGTGCGCCGCCGGCCGTGACCGCCGGCGATTCCGACAATACCCGGTTTTCCGCAGCGGTCGCCTTCGGAAAACCATTGATGGGAAGCGTGCGGGCCGGCGGGAGAACATGGACACAACTCCATGTCCCGGGCCTGCAATCTGAATTGGGCGAACCCGGACGTCCGGGGGTCCCCACATGGCAGGCCCTGCTGGCCGTTCCCCGGGGAGCGGAGCCGACGATCCGGACGGTGAGCCCTCATATCGCCGAAACACTCCAAATGACCCTCTATCCCTTTCAGGGTCAGGCGGCCGATGCTGTCGCCGAATTTGCGGAGGGGACCGGCACACTCCCGGATGGCCAGAACGAACCGACAGCAGATGACCGCATCTTCGCCGATCCGCCCTTCCGGTATGACCCTGCAGTATACACAACGAATGCGTTTTTCCCCGATACGCCGTGCAGCGTAACCCCTCTTGGACAGATCCGGGATCTCCAGGTGGCGCAAGTCTCGTGCAGCACCGGCCGTTACAATCCCGTAACCCGGCAATTTCACCGCTACGACGCCATCGAATTCGATATCGACTTCAAGGGGGGGAACGGCACCTTCCTCACCAGCCGCAGCCTCAGCCCCTTCGAACCAGCCACGGATGTGGCCGCCGGCGCGGTGTTGAACAGATCCGCCGTCGTGGAATACGTACAGCCGGAGGATCTCGTCGGTCTCATCTGCCGGGGCGAAGAGTTGCTGATCCTGACCCATCCGGATTTCACGGATGCGGCGGATCGGCTGGCCGTCTGGAAGCGGGACAAGGGCATCGTCACCACGGTCATCGAGGTGGGCGCGGGAACGGTCCACGACACGGCGGAAAAGATCGACGATCTGATCGAATGGCGATACGATGCCTGCATCGTTCGACCCTCTTATGTACTGTTGATGGGGGACGCCGAATTTGTGCCCCCGGCGAGACTGGATCACGATACGAGCGCCGCCTGTGGGTCGTGCGGGGATGTCACCACCGGATCCGATTATCTCTATTCCGTGTATCCCCATTTTCTGTTCGACATTTTTCCGGATTTCGGCGTGGGGCGGATCCCGGTGGACACGATCGCGGAGGCCGACAGGGTGGTCGATAAAATCATCCAGTACGAATCGAATCCGCCCTTTCTGGACTGGTGGAACGGGGCACCCTTCTACACCACCGCCGCCCACATCTCCCAGTTCCAGTGCTGCCGGATGAACGCGGACGGCAGCCCCCGCAGCGGCCAGCCGGGCACGGACCAGCGATCCTTTGTCGAAACGTCGGAATGGGTAAGAAATGTGCTGATCGCGGACGGATACGATGTTGAACGAATCTACACCGAAACCGTGGACTCCGGCGGCTACTGTATCGACAACAATGTGCCCTGCACCCTCCAGGACCCGTACAGCGGCGATACAACGCCCAATCGATACCACAGCGGCGCCCTTCTCCCCTCCGACCTGCGATCCGGCAGCGGATATCCGTGGAGCGGGGATACAGACGACATCACGGATGCCTTCAACGACGGACGATTCCTCATTCTTCACCGGGACCACGGGAACAGTTCGGGATTCGGCCATCCGAGCTTTAAAACATGGCATCTCGGTGGACTGTTGAACGATGAATTGTTACCCGTGGTTTACAGCGTCAACTGTTCCAGCGGCTACTTCGACCGGGAGACCGATACCGGCGGGACATCCGAATCGTTCATGGAGCAACTGCTCCTGCTGGAAGACGGAGGAATGGTGGGCGGACTCGGCGATGTGCGCAACAGCCCGACCTGGGCCAACAGCGCCCTGACCCGGGGATTCTACGACGCTACCTGGCCGATGGTGGATCCGGCGTATGGGGATGCCACGCCGATTCGTCGTCTCGGAGACATCCTGAACCACGGCAAACTCTACCTGCTGACCCAGGTCGGGGTTCCGCAGACCGCCGGCAGCGTCAGCCTGGAGGCGGCCCTCGGGGAAATCGTCATGTGGCACGCCTATGGGGACCCGACCCTGGAGATGTGGACCCGCAACCCTTACCGGTTGGTTCTTTCGGCCGAGCACATTCTCACGGTGTTCGACGATGGTCTGCGCGTCGATTATGATGTGGAAGGGGCGTCGATTACGGCGTTCCAGATCCACAACTCCGAGACGATCCCCATCGGACGCGCCGTGGTCGCCGACGGGGGGGCGGATATTCCCTTCTTCCAACCGCCGATTCCGGATTTGCCCATCCTGTTGACAGCCACCCTGGAAAATGCGGTCAGCGTGCTGCTCACACCGCCGGAAACGGTCTTTCCCGATCTGATCATTGAGGAGATCGCTCTATCGGTGGCGCCGGTCCGGTTGTATCCGGGGGCGTCTCTCACCGATATCCTGACCATTCGCATCCGGAATGCGGGAGGCGCCGATGCACCCGGAACCATCGCACCGGACGGGTCCGTCCAGGATGGCTACATGATCGATCTGGTTCTCTCCAGTGACGAGACCGTGCCGGAGGGATTTGCGCCGCTGCCCCAACCCGCCGGCGTGGCATTTCAAGAGGATGGCCTTCTCGAGGGCGGTCGGATCAGCCGCACCACCGATGTCCCGGCAGGGAGTAGTGTCGATATCGATCCATTCTTCAGCGATCTCAGCGGCACCATCCCTTCCGCGACCCCGCCCGGTCAGTACGCGCTCTGTGGGCGTATCGACCCGGGCGATGCGGTCCAAGAGTCGGATGAAGGGAACAACGTCACCTGCATGCCGGTCGTTATCCAATCCCTTTTGGACACCGCTTACGATCCGTTAAATTGAGTCACCGGGCGCCGCCCATGGGAATCTCCAAGGGGCGGCGCCCTTCCAAAACGGAACGGACCTTCCTCCCCATTCCCGCCCAGTGTAAAAAATCATGACAAATCAGGTTTCTCCCCCGTCCACCCGGTGGCTCTCCAAACCCACTGTTTGTTTTTCAAATTATTACAAATAATTGAAAATTTGATTCCGGTCTTCCATCAACCGGCTTGCCAAGGATTTATCAGACGGTAACGATGGATTTCCACCAAATGTTTCCGGATCCCCCCTTCTATCCGTAAAAAAAAGCGACAACCGAAAACCAGGTGATTTGGAGACCACCGGTCTGCCGGAATAGCGAGTAGTGGTTGGAGGTTTTCCTTTCCGGCAAATAATTATTTGAATATATAAGGTATTTCCGAAAAAATTAAGGGCGGGTTGCCTTTAAATGTCGATCCTATGGAAATGTCAATACTGTTCAATGTCCAGGAATTCAAGTCGGAATCTTTAACAGGCCGCACAGCCCTCCATGTTAATTGTTCACAAATCAAGTTTTATCTAATGGTTATGTGGGAATCTAAAATTGGCGCATTTTATGCATAATACCACTATGTATAGGTCTATTTGATTTCCTTTGCCCACCCGCTGATTGTCATGGGGGAAGGTTTGGCACTAGAACACACCGATTCAATCGATTCCGAGTTCTATTTCGCGCCTTTCGGCGACCGGGACGGCATACGATCGACGAAAGACCCGGAAAAAGCCGAGGCGGTGGCCCATGTCCTTCATCGAACCCCAATGCTGGTCAGTGCCATCGACCGGTCCCATCGGGTACTGATATGGAATCAAAAATGCGAGAAAGCGACAGGCTACCCGTCCCGGGAACTGCTAGACGACCGGCACCCGTTTAAAAAACTGTTTCCGGACCGAACGTATCGCCAGCATCTATTGGAAACCTGGCGCCGCCACCACTACGAATTCAGCCAGTATGATACATGGATTACCTGTAAAGATGGTCAACAAAAGAAGATCGAGTGGACCGGCACGAAGCAGCCCCTCCCGCTTCCTGATTTCAAGTTTCTGCTGTTCGGTTTCGACCGGACGGTCCACCCGGATTCCCAGTTTCAGAAGAGAACCGCTCTCGACAGGCCAATCCCCCCCCAACCCCGGTCCGGCCTTTCGTTCCGAGAACATCTGCTTTCGCGGATCAAAAAAATGGAAACAATGGTCCAGGAATTGGTGCATACCAACCAGGCGCTCTCCCAATTGTCCTGCAACATCGAGAACGAAAAAGCGGAAAACCAGAAACAAATAGAGGTGCGACTTCGGTGTGATATCCTCCCGACCATAGACGCCCTCCGCCGGAACCGGGACGGGGCGGGGAACAAGGCAATGGTGGAGCGGTTGAAGGGACAATTGAAGGGATTGACCGCATCCTGTAAACGCACCATGAAGCCCCCGTTTCTCTCGCTTTCTTCCGCTGAATTTCAAATAGCGACCCTGATCATCTGCGGACTCAGCAGTCAGGAGATTGCCCAACGGCTCTCTGTTTCCGTTCATACCGTGATGACCCACCGAAAAAGTATTCGCAAGAAGCTCAATCTTCATCACAACACAATGGACCTGGGCAATTTTCTCAGGCAGTTGACATGAGATACCGTGAATTTCATTCCCATGCCCTTTCTTTATCCGTACTTTTGCGGATGCCTTCCTTCAGAAAACCCGTATTTGTGCCAATTGATCTTTTCTAAAAGCTGATTTAAGAATAAAATAGAAAGTTTTATAATCAGCGCCCAGGGTCCGCTTCGCCCTTACAATCGAATACCGTACTGAGGACACATGACCTTCTCTCTATCGATACCGGAAGATCTTCTGGTTGACGGGTTCCAACAGGGCTCCGGAAAGGACACCCAACGGTCGATAGCCGGTCGGGTGGGGTATTAAAGGACAGGCATTTCATGATCTCCCGACAGGGAAAGGAGAAGGCGCATGCTCGATAAATTGTTTGAATCCAACACCGACTTGATCCGCATCATGGGAGGAGAATCCGATGCCGGAGCAACAGCCGCATCCCAATCCGATCCAACTCCCTCAGCCCCGCTTACCCTTTTTAAAAAGCTGCCGATGATGGTGGCCGCGCTGGATCCGTTGGATCGGATGCTCGTCTGGAACAGCAAATGTGAGGCTGTCACCGGTTACACCAAAGGGGAGATGATCGGGTCCTTCAATGCATTCGAACGTCTATACCCGGACAGAACCTATCGCCAGGACATCCTGAACGGCTGGCAGGAACACCGTTTCGACTTTTGTGACTGGGAGACGTGGATTACCTGTAAAAGCGGAGAAAAACGTCAAGTGATCTGGAGCGGCTTTTCTGAAGGACTTCCGTTTTCCACACTCAAATCCGTGATCATCGGCGCCGATCCTCCGGCTCATCACAAGGGGCATCAGAAAGAAAACCGCCAAACCGAAGATGATCCGGAGATCGCTGCATTACTCGAACGCAACCGAGAGATCGAGACGATGCTAACCGAATTATTGGAAACCAACAGGGCGCTTTCGGAACTCGCCCGGAACATTGATAAGGAAAAGGAAAAATCCGAAAAGAAAATGACCCGGTTGATCAAATTGGGGATTTTGCCGATTCTTCAGGATCTGAGCAGTTGCACCCATCTTGAAGAATACCGTGCCAATGTCGATAAGTTGAGGAATCATATCACTCAACTGTCCGCGTCTCTCATGACGGTATCGAGCACCATCTATTCGTTGTCTACGGCGGAGTCTCAGGTCGCCACACTGATCGGATGCGGCTTCACCAGCCAGGAGATTGCTGATAAATTATTCATTTCGTTGAATACGGTAAAGACGCATCGACGGAATATCCGGAAAAAACTTCATATCAAAAACACGATGGTCAACCTGAGCAGTTACCTGAAACACAAATTACTTTTTCCGTCGGATATGTAACGATACCGCCAGACCGGGCCACCATCCGGACAGGGGCCGTGCCCGAGGCGTAAGGCCGGAGAAACCGGTTGATCGCCATGCGCCGAAACAATCCCATGTTCATGGGGGACCCTCCCGGTTACCGCATCCATCCGATCCCGACCAATTCATCGAGGCCGACGACGGCGGGGCCAATGATCATTCCACCTTTTCCGGATCAATTGCCATCCCTTCTACTGTCATTGCCCCCGTGCGGTCTTCTACCGGTGTTGACAGGATCGTCTATTGTTCCTTCCTTCTTTCCCCTTTTCGGCTCTTCGCGTTTTCGTTTCACCATATGCTTCGTCTTTTGCTTGGTGACCCGGCGTATCCATGGCTGCCTCTTTGCGCCGTTCACCCGGTATTCCTGTATAAAAAAACAGAAATATGGTTATGGGGGGTGATTACCGTGTGACCTTGTATCCACCTGTTTTATTATATATTGTTATCTTTTTTGGGTATGCGGAATACCCATTATATCACGAAGAGAATCATTCTTGTCCTTTTCGATTGACTCCAGTATCAATTAAAACAAAGAGAATCTTTGGGCCGATAAGAAGATTCCGATTTACCCCATCATTTTCGAAAGATGAAAGCCATGGAACAGTGTGCAGAAAGGCGAAAGTACATTCGTTTTCTCTCCGGTGAACCGGCCTATGGCGCTCTTGGACCTCGGTATATCAAGGTCGGAAAAATCAAAGACATCAGCGTCGGAGGATTGTCGTTTGTCTATATTTCCACAACCGGCACCGATCGGTATAAAGAATCCTCCCATGTCAATATCTTTATAACGGATATGCGATTTCACCTTCCCAATGTGCCGTGTCGGGTGGTGTATGATGTCCCCATGGATTCGGCGCACTCTGAAGGACCGTTTAAGAGCCACCTCAGCACAAAGCGATGTGGCGTACAATTTGACAGCATGACCGATGATTCAGCGAATATGTTGAATTACTTTCTCGAGACGTATGCCAGCGGCGCAATACCCGACAACCGTCATTATACATAAAACAGAAGGGAAAACGGTTTTCAGAACTCGACAGCACGATTCGCCTTCCGTGATACTGAATCGGAACATTCAGACAGTTTGGACGATAACCGGATGAATGATTAATCTCTTCTAAACAGGAGAAAACCTTCATCGTCTGAAATGACAACGGCGATAGAACGTCAAAAAACCGTTTCTATCGCAAACACCTGAGCTGCGCTTTTTTCGCCGCTTGACCCAAGACCCGCCGATTCGCTTTCAGGACCGGCGATGGACCGACTGGTTTGTCGGGAATGATCCATAAACTCCAATGACAGGAGGGGCAACACAGATGAAACCATTACGGAACCATATACTCATCCCCGGATTCTTGTGCGCCGGACTGCTTTGGGTCACGGGCTGTGCGACCCCTCAATTAACCGCTCCGGAACAATTTCCGATGAAAGAAACGACGGAAACGCTGCGGCTCGAACCCGGCGACAACATCGAAGTCAAATTCCGTTTCTGGCCGGAACTCAACGATGTTCAGGACATCCGTCCCGACGGCAAGATATCGCTCGGACTGGTCGACGAGGTAATGGCCGCGGGCAAAACTCCTCTGGAACTGGACCGGCACCTCACGGCCCTCTACGAATCCAAGCTGAAGGAGCCTGAAATCACCGTCATCGTTCGTTCCCTTGGCCGCCAGATGGTTCACGTCGGGGGAGAGGTCCTCACGCCCCAGACGGTCCCGTACACGGCGCGGATGACGCTGATGGATGCGATCATTTCCGCCGGCGGCCTCATCAACGACAGCGCGCACATGGAAAACGTCATTGTCCTCCGTCACAAAGACGGAAAACGATTCGCTACCTCCGTGAACCTTAGAAAAATCATCGAAAATCCGGAAAGCGAACCGTTCTACCTGGCGTATCAAGATGTCGTCTATGTGCCCAGGACCAAAATCCATCGATTGGATCAATGGATCGATCAATACATCAGCAAAGCGATTCCCGACATCCCGCTCGTTTACACTCGCAGTTTGAGCCCGTGGACACGCGTCGGGTACAGCCAATAGGGAGGGGAATTTATGGAAACCACAGACCCCATCGTCGCCATGGACCGCTCTCCACGCACCGAAGAACCCCTTTCGATGCGGCATATACTTCGCATTCTGTTTCGGCATAAGCGAAAGAGCTTCCTTGTCTTCCTTTTTATTTCCGTGGCCGTGACCGCGGTCACCCTGTCCCTTCCCGAAATTTACGAAGCCAGGGCCAAATTGCTCATCAAGGTGGGCAGAGAGAATCTGTCGGTGGATCCGGGCGTTGTAGGCCCGACGGTCTCGTTGGTTCAGAGCCGGGAAAGTGACATCAATTCTGAAATCGCGATCCTCAAAAGTCGACTGGTTTATGAACAAGTAGTGGACGGCATCGGTCCGGACCGGTTCTTTCCGGATAGACCCGGTGAAACGCCCATCACCATGGTCAAAATGGCGCTGGCCAAATGGGACAATCCACTTTTTTCGTTTTTCCAATCCTTTCTAGACCGAAAGGAGACGGAAGATGATGGATCGAGCCTTCGGGAAAAAGCCATAGAGGATCTGGACCGCCATCTCAGTGTTTTCAATGAACGGGACAGTCATATCCTGACCCTCAACTACCAGCATCAAGATCCGAAACTCGCCAAAGAGGTCCTCGACAGGCTGTTAGCATCCTATTTGGCGCATCACATCGCGGTCCACGGGACCCAGACCTCATCCAAGTTTTTCGATGAGAAATCTCAGGAAATCCTGAAACAGTTGAACGATAAGGAATCGGCGTATCGCGATTTCTGCACCAGCCGGGGAATCGCTTCCCTGGACCGGCAGAAAGATCTCCTCCTGACACAAATCAGCGATCTTCGCACCGCTGTCCATGACGCCGACACCCGGATCAGCGCCTCCCGGGCAAAGATCGCTTATCTGAAACAGAATATCGAGAGAAGCCCCAGCACCATGGTTCTCAGCCAGGTCACCGGAAAGGCGAATCCCGCCGCAGACGAAATCAAAACCCGGCTGATCGACTTGAAATTGAAAGAGGCCGATCTGGCGGGGAAATACCCGGATGACTTTCGCCTGCTGCAAGACGTTCGAAAACAGATAAAACTGACGGAATCGGCCCTTCTGGAGGAAGAGCAAAAGAATACCGAAGTCACGACCGGTGTCAACACCAATTATATGACCCTCCAGCTGGATCTGGAAAGGGAAAAGGCGGCGTTTCAGGAATTCACCGCCCAGCGGAACACGCTTGCGGCCGATCTGTCGGTTCTGGAAAAAAACCTGACCGATCTCATCGGAAACGAAACGACCATCACCCACCTGAAAAGAGAGATGGATATCCTCCAGACCAAATACCGGAACTACCGGGAGAAATACCAGCAAGCCTTTACCTCGGAAGCGCTGGACATGGACAACGTTTCCAATGTCAGTGTGGTGCAATCCTCCGCCGTATCCTTCGATCCGGTCAAGCCCAAAAAGATGTTGCCCATCGGCCTCGGGCTGCTGCTGGGGCTCTTTACCGGTCTTGCCTTGGCATTTGTGTGGGAATATTTCGACGATACCCTTAAAACCCGCGAAGATGTGGAAAAGCACCTTGGACTGCCGGTGCTGGCAGCGGTATCGGACAGGGAGTTTAAAAGATGTATTTAGACTTTTACGATCTATATCGGGCGCCCTTCCACATTACACCGGACCCGGATTTCTTTTTCCACAGTCCCGTTCACCGGGAAGCCCTGGCGGCATTCATTTATGGCGTGGAGATGCGGAAAGGCTTCATTGCCATCACTGGAGAGGTCGGTACGGGCAAGACGACCATTATCCGGACGTTTTTGAAAACCATCGATTCCCAGACGATCCGCCCGATCTATCTTTTCAATGCCAATGTCACCTTTCATGAATTGCTGGGCGCCATACTCGAGGAGCTGCAACTCGTGCCCGAGAGCAATGCGGTCTCCGGGATGCTGCGCCAGCTCCAGGCAGCGTTCACCGAAGGGTATGGCCGTCAGCACAACTGCGTCCTGATCATTGATGAAGCCCAGAACATGCCGATCGACACACTGCAAAACCTTCACATGTTGTCGAACCTCGAAACAGTGAAGGAAAAGCTGATTCAAATCATTCTGATCGGTCAACCGGAACTCAACGCGAAACTCAACCGGCCTGAACTCCGTCAGATCAAACAACGGATCGCCCTCCGGGTCACCCTCAACCCCCTGACGGACCGGGAAAGCCGGGAGTACGTCGATCACCGGTTGGCTTTGGCGTCCAATACCCCCCGAAAACGCTTCACGCGCGCTGCGTTGCGGCGGATCATCCGGCACGCCAAAGGGCGCCCGCGCGAACTCAACATTCTCTGTGACAATGCCCTTGTGGCCGGATACGGATATCAAAAAGCACCGATTACCGCCAAAATGGTCAAGGAAATCATCGCCGATTATGAAGGCGTGGGATTCCCCCGGTTCGGGCTCTGGAAACTCGTGGGCACGACAGCCATCATCGCCGGTATCGCATTGTCGCTGGGGATCTATTCCTCCTACAGCCTGCCCCTGATTTCACGAGATTCGGATCATCACGGCCATATCCGGAATCCGGACGCTCCGGAAATACCGAATCCGGCAAAGAAGCAGCATACCGGCTCGGATGACCGAACCGCACCTCCGTCCCCTTTCGATAATATCGCAACAACGGATGAAACAGCGAAAACGCACCGAGACCCCATTGTTGAGGCGCTTTCGGCAACGCCTGAGAAGACGGCCGACAGATCCGCTCCATCCGGTGCGGAGAAAACGGAAGATCCGGAACCGCTCTCAGCGGAACCCCCGGTCGACAGGGAGAAAGAACCCCGCTTTCCCATCGAGAGAGTGGTCAGAGACGGCGACTGTTTTTCCAAACTCTGCGCCGAGATATACGGCACCGGCATGGGCAACGACCCGCAACTGATCGACTGGGTGAAGAGACACAATCCGCATATCCGGAATATCCATAAACTGTCCATTGGGCAGACTATCGTTTTTCCTGCGTTGAGAGAAGGAGTGTTTTCAAATGACCAAAATTTATGAAGCACTTGAGAAGGCAAAAACCGGCAAATCGGTCCTTCCGGAAAGCGGCGTGATCCATTTTCCCAAACAGATGACCAGGCGGAAATCGCTCAACACCAGGGCGGAACCGTTTTTGATCGGACTTTGGAAAAACCTGGCCGCCATGCTGCCCAACAAGACCTGCCGTATCATCCAGTTCATTGAGCCGCGTAACGGGCAGGGAGGCGCCGCCTTGGTCCACCAGCTATCGAAAACCATCGCGTTTCGTCTGAACCAACGGATCCTTTTATTGGATGCCAGCCATCGACACCCCTCTCAGGTCGAGCGATTCAATATCAGACCATTGGTGGACTGGTCGGCAGCTTTCGAGCAGCATCTGTCGATTACCGAAACCCTTCACAGGGTTGGAAAAACATCGCTTTTCGTGAGCCAGTTCTCCCTGGAAAAACCGCAGAGCGATATGACGATGGAGTCGGATCATATCGATATGTATCTGGAAGAATTAAAATCCATGTTCACCGCCATCGTCATTGACGGCCCTGTCGTCACGAGGGTCCACGATCCCAGCCTGTTGTCCCGTTCGGTCGACGGGGTCGTCCTGGTGGTCGAGTCGGAAAAGACCCGCTGGCAAGTGGCTGAAAAGATCAAACAACGACTGGCCAACCAAGGCGGGAATGTGCTTGGCGTGATTCTCAACAAACAGCGCTATCCCATTCCCGGATTCATTTACAATCGGATTTAAGGACTGTCGGAGACGAAAAATGGTGTTTATCGGGCCCCTCAAAAAGCGTCAACCACTGAAAAAACAAACGTCCTTCCCCCGCGGAAATGGCATTCTGAAGCCCCGGGAATTCATGGGGGCCGTCAATCGTGAATGGTCCAGGGCGGATCGATACGACCTGTTTTTCTGCATCGTCGTATTTGATGTGACAGGGCCTCAGTATCGCGGGGCGACGGGGCGGGACCCGCTCTTCCAGACACTTTTGGACCGGATCCGGCCATCGGATGAAATCGGCATCATCGATGAAAATCGCATCGCAATACTGTGCACGGATACATCCCCTGAAGGGGCCGAAAAACTCTGCGCCGATATTGGCGGCAAATTGCCGGCCAACCTCGTACTTCCGGACCATACGATCTATGGATATTCCCCCACCCGAACCTCAAAAACCGACCGGACCTGTACAACGATTGATGTATGCCCCTGGGCTGAAAGCGATATCGCCGCGAATCCCAAGCCGATGGCCGGCGAGCGGCGGGGAGCGGAGGAGAAAAGATCCCCCGGAAATGAAGCACCGCTATTCACCTGTTTGGATAAAGTGGGAGGTGTATGATGTCTGTTGTCAGCCTGACCTCGATCGGGGATCTGTTTCCATCCCCGGATTTCCCCGTTCTGTATCCCGATCTGAACGATGAAGGGACGTTTTACCGGATGCTGAAACGGGAACGGGCGCGATCGGATCGGAGAAGCCAGCGCTTCTCTCTGGTTGCTTTCCAGTTCGATACTCCGGCCGCGGCCCGTTCTTTTGCCAGCGTCATGCGTCGAGTAGGGCATCGACGTTTACGACCTGCCGATCTCTTGGGATGGCTGGACAGACGGCGGATCGGTGTCCTCCTGCCGAACACTTCAGCGGAAGGGGCCTGGACGCTGGCCCGGGATATCCTGCGATTGACAGCCATCGACGCCCCACCCGACTATCAAATTTACCTGTACCCCGCTCATACCGGAACCTGCGGTTTCATGGACGAAACCCCGGCCGGCGAACGCCCCTTTGTTGCGGCCATGGAAACCCTTTTTGGTGAAAAAATGCCGCTGTGGAAGCGTGTTTTCGATATCACCGGTGCGCTGACCGGGCTCATCCTGTTCTTTCCGGTATGTCTGGCGATCACTCTTCTGATCAAATGGGTATCGTCCGGCCCGGTATTGTTCAAACAAAAGCGGGTCGGGTTTCTCGGGAACCCGTTCATGTGCCTGAAATTCAGGACCATGAAGATCGAATCGGATCCATCCGTTCACAAAAACCATGTCAACCGGCTTATGAAGGCCGGGGCGCCCTTGCAGAAACTGGACGCGACCGACGACCGGATCATTCCCTTCGGAACGATCCTCCGCAAATCCGGTCTGGACGAGCTGCCGCAGCTCCTCAACGTCCTGCGGGGAGAAATGAGCATCGTCGGCCCCCGCCCGGAGTGCTACGACATCCTTAACAGTTACACCCAATGGTGCACCCGACGCTTCGATGTCACTCCGGGCCTGACCGGTTTATGGCAGGTAAGCGGCAAGAACCGGACCACCTACAACGAAATGATGCGCCTGGATATCGGCTATGTAATGAAGCGCTCTTTTTGGTTCGATATCAAAATCATACTGAAAACCGTTCCCGCGATCTTCGGACAGATTCGAGGCGTATCCTGAAAGCGTTAACCACATTCCAAATGAAAAGGAGGTCTATATGGGCGCCAAGATCGATCATGGATTGAACATCGCGGTCGCCGGTTGCGGCTACTGGGGACCCAACCTGATCCGGAACTTCTATGCGCTTTCGGACTGCCATGTCAAAACCGTATGCGATCTGGATCAGAAACGGTTGGACCACATGAGGTCGCTCTATCCAGAAGTCGAAACCACCCGGGATTTTGACGCCGTCATCAATGGAAACGGCATCGACGCGGTGGTGGTCTCGACACCGGTCCGGTTTCACTTCGATATGGCGAAAAAAGCGCTGGAAGCGGGAAAACACACCTTCATTGAGAAGCCCATGGCCACATCGGTGGCCGAATGCGAGGAATTGATCCGCATCGCCAGGGAGAAAAAGCTGATCCTCATGATGGGCCACACCTTTATCTATTCCCAGCCCGTCAGGCGGATCAAAGAAATCTATGAATGGGGCGATATCGGGGAAATCCAGTACATCAGTTCGCGACGCCTCAATCTGGGGTTGTTCCAAACCGATATCAACGTGGCCTGGGATCTGGCGCCCCATGACATTTCCATCATTCTCTACGTTCTCAATGAAGCGCCGATTTCCGTCAATTGCCAGGGGAAAGCCCATATTCACAAAGAAATCGAGGATGTCACCAACATGACCCTCAACTTCAACAACGGTGGGTTCGCCACGATTCAAAGCAGCTGGATCGACCCCAATAAAATCCGGGATATGACCTTTGTGGGAACACGACGAATGCTGCTCTACAACGACATGGAGCCCGTCGAAAAAATCAAGATCTACGACAAGCGGGTGGAAACCCCGCCGCATTACGATACCTTTGCGGAGTTTCACTATGCCTATCACTACGGCGATATGTACTCGCCCTTTATCAAACAACAGGAACCGCTGAATATGGAGTGTCAGCACTTCATCGACTGTATCAAGACCGGTTGCAAGCCGGAATCCTGCGCGCTGGACGGTCTGCGCGTCGTACAGATCCTTGAAGCGGCCCAGAAATCCCTCAAGAACGGGGGAGGCCGGGTCGATATCGAAGCCCTCACGCCCCGCACCCTCAAGGCGGCGTGACACCGGAACACCGCCCCATGGGGGGCCGGATCAATGGAGAGGCATCCGTGGAAATGAACCGAATCGCAAACGATGTTCAACTCGGAGACAACGTCGGGATCCATGCGTTTGTGAACCTGTATGGATGCAGGATCGGAGACAGCACACGGATCGGCACCTTCGTGGAAGTCCAGAAAGGGGCTTCCATCGGGAAACACTGCAAAATTTCGAGCCATACCTTCATTTGTGAGGGCGTCATCATCGAAGACAACGTCTTTATCGGTCATAACGTGACCTTCATCAATGACCGCTACCCGAGGGCCGTCAACAGCGACGGCGCCCTGCAGACAGAGTCGGACTGGCAGTGTGTCGGAACCACTGTCCGCGGCGGGGCTTCCATTGGGTCCGGGGCGATTCTGCTCTGCGGCATTACCGTCGGTGAAAATGCCATCATTGGCGCGGGGAGCGTCGTCACCAGAGACGTTCCTCCCAACACCATCGTCGCCGGGAATCCGGCGCAAATATTGAGGAAAATCCCATGAAAGTACCATTTCTCGATCTGCGCAGTCAATACACCGCCATCCGGGACGATATTTCGGCGGCCATCGGGGCGGTTGTCGATCGCACGGCATTTGCCGGGGGACCATTCGTCTCCCAATTCGAAGACCATTTCGCATCATTTTGCGGGACCCGGTACGCCATCGGCGTCGGCAGCGGCACCGACGCCCTCTGGGCGGCGCTAACCGTGCTGGGCGTGGGCGAAGGGGATGAGGTGATCACCGTCCCCAACAGCTTCATCGCCACGGCCGAGGCCGTCAGCCGGTGCGGGGCGAAACCGGTATTCGTCGATATCGATGCGCAGCGCTACACCATGGACCCGGTAGCCGTTGAGCGCGCCATCACGCCCCGGACGCGGGCTGTCATCCCGGTCCATTTGTACGGCCAAATGGCCGATATGGACCCGATCCTCGACATCGCCAGGGCCCACTCCCTGTACGTCGTCGAAGACGCCTGCCAGGCCCATGGCGCGGCCTACAAGGGACGAAAGGCCGGATCATTGGGCGACGCCGGGTGTTTCAGTTTCTATCCGGGCAAGAATCTCGGCGCCTATGGCGAAGCCGGCGCCGTGGTCACGGACGATGCCGCCATCAATGACCGCATCCGCGTGCTGCGGGACCACGGTCAGACGGAAAAATACCATCATGAGGTGATCGGTTGGAACGCCCGTATGGACGGGATTCAGGGCGCTATCCTCGATGTCAAATTGCGTCATCTGGCGGATTGGACCCGGCGGCGTCGGGAGGTGGCGGCCCAGTACGAGGCGCTTCTTTCCGAGACCCCCGGGGTGGTGTTGCCGGCGGAATCCATCGATGCCCGTCATGTGTACCATCTCTATCCCGTCCGGGTCCGGGGGCGGGACCGAACAATGCGGGAGATGGGGGAGGCGGGGGTATCCTGCGGGATCCACTATCCGGTGCCGATTCATCTCACCGGGGCCTATCGCGCTCTCGGCTATGGACCCGGCAGCTTCCCGGTGGTGGAACAGTATGCCGCGGAACTCCTGTCGCTGCCCATGTTTCCGGAGTTGACGCCGGACCAGTCCGAGCATGTCGCCCATGCGCTGAAACGATCCATCACCTGAGAAAAGGAGTGTTATTGATGAGCACAAAAGACATCGTCCGGAATTTTATTTTGGAAAACATCGCGGAATCGTCCAACGGCAATGGCATCGGCGATGCCGAATCCCTGCTGGACACCGGGGTCCTGGACTCTTTCGGCATTATGAAACTCCTGTCGTTTTTGGAAGAACAGTTCCAGATGCAGTTGGACAGCCAGGAACTCATGCCGGAGAATTTCGACACCATCAACGCCATATCGCATCTCATCGATGCCCAGGCCGCATGACGCGAGGGACCCCATGAATTTCTCTGTAAACAGCCATCAGCAGTTGTTGAAAAAGAGCATCATCGAATTTGCCCGGAATGAACTCAACGAGGACATCCTTGCGCATGATGAGGACGCGGTTTTTCCCCGGGACAAATGGGAAAAATGCGCCGGGATGGACATTTTATCCCTGCAATGCCCGGATGAATACGGGGGGGCCAAGGCCGACCTGTCAACGACGCTGGCGACCCTGGAAGCGCTCAGTTATGGTTGCAGAGACAGTGGGTTGAGCCACGCCATCGTCACCCAGCTTTGCTGCATGGTGCAGTTGACGGTATTCGGCAGCGACAGACAGAAACGCCGCTTTCTGCCCGATCTGTCGGACGGGCGGAAGATCGCGGCCCAGGCCATCACCGAACCGGATGCCGGGTCCGACGTCATGTCCATGCAAACCGAAGCGGTCTGCAACGGTCAGGGCTATCGCCTGAGCGGATCCAAGACCTTTATTTCCAATGGTCCGGTAGCCGATATGGTGACCGTGTTTGCGTTTACGGATAAACAACGGGGAAAATTCGGCGGCATGTCCTGCTTTATCGTGGAAGCGGATACGCCGGGCTTCCGACGGGGAAAGCCGTTGAATAAAATGGGGTTGCGGACGATGCACAACGGCGAATTGTTTTTCGACGACTGCCCCATCGGAACGGACGCCCTCCTCGGCAAGGAGGGGCAGGGCATGATGATCTTCGGCGAGGTCATCGAGTGGGAACGGGCCTTCATGGGCGCCGTACACCTCGGGACCCTGCAACGGGTCCTCGAAAGCTGCGTCCGGTACGCCAAAACCCGGAAACAGTTCGGATCGCCCATCGCCAAATATCAGTCCATATCCCACAAAATCGCCGACATGAAAGTCAACCTGGAACTCGGCCGGGCCATGCTGCAAAAGGCGGCGGACCTGAAAGACGCGGGAAAACGGGCGACCCTGGAAACTTCCATCTGCAAACTGTTCATCAGTGAAAGCTTGAAAAAGGCATGCATGGAGGCGGTGCAGATCCATGGCGGATACGGTTTTATGAAAGAGTACGAGATCGAAAGAGATTTCCGGGACAGCATCGCCGCCACCATCTATTCCGGTACTTCCGAGATGCAGCGCAATATCATCGCGAGCATCGCCGGTGTGTGAGGATGACATGGGATATCTGGTTCAGTCCTATCTGGATGAAAGCGCCCGCCGCTCCCCATGCAAAACGAGCATCGGATGCAACGGGGAAACCACCGATTACGACCGGTTATTCCGCCGGTCCAACCGGCTGGCCCGCTGTCTGAAAAGCAACGGGGTGTCCCGACAGGACCGGGTGTGCATCGTAATGAACCGATCCATCGGCGCCATCGAGGCCATCATGGGCACATTGAAAGCCGATGCCGTCTATGTGCCCATCGATCCGAAATCACCGCCGGAACGGTGGCGACGAATTCTCACGGATTGCCGCCCGTCGGCCGTTATTTGCGACGGCAAAACGGCGAAGACGTTCGATGCCGCCTCCGACATGAAACGGTCTGTCCCGGTGAGAATCGTGTTAGGAAACGACGGCGCCATGGACGCGTCGGACGGACTTTCGGGCTGGAGCGGGTTCCAGCAGGTTCGGACCTTCGACGGCCGGTGTCCGGATTACGGAAACATCGATACGGACCTGGCTTATATCCTTTATACGTCCGGGTCCACCGGTTCGCCCAAGGGCGTGATGATCTCCCACCTCAACATCCGCAATTACATCGAGTGGGCCATTGATTGTTTCGCCATCACGGGGAGCGATCGGATTCTCGGCACCGCCCCGTTCCATTTCGACATGTCGACGTTTGACATTTATTGCACGCTGAAAGCCGGCGCCACGCTGGTCATCGCCACCGAATCCCAGATGTTGTTCCCGATGAAATTGGTGGGGGTGATCGAGTCGGAAGAGATCACCCTCTGGAAAGGCATCTCCTCTCTGTTGATGTACATGGCGCGGACCAGATCGCTCCAGCCGGGGGGGATGCCGACACTCCGGAAAGTGCTATTTGGCGGTGAACCGCTTCAGACCCGGTACGCCATCGATTGGATGACGGCATTTCCTGAAAAGGCCTTTTACAACGTGTATGGTCCGACCGAGGCGACCGGGATTTCCGCCTTCTATCATCTCGACCACCTGCCGGAAGATCCCGACGATCCGATCCCCATCGGCCGGGCATGCCGCAATACCGAAGTGCTATTGCTCAAGACGGATGACGCCGAGGCCGCCCCGGGCGAAACCGGTGAGGTGTGTCTTCGCGGATCGGGGCTGAGCCGGGGCTACTGGGGAGACCCTTCCCGAACCCGGGCCTCGTTTGTCGCCAATCCCCTGACCGGCTTTCCGGAAGATCGCATCTACCGGACCGGCGATATCGCCAGACGCCGCGAGAACGGGGTTTTGGAATTCATCGGACGAACCGACCATCAGGTCAAATATATGGGATACCGGATCGACCTGAATGAAATCGAAACGGCCATGGCATCCACCCCAGGGGTCGGTGAAGCGGCGGTCATTCCCGCGGGCGCCAACGGGTCCCATCCCGATGAATTGATCGGGTTTTACGATTCAGATGCGGATACGCCGGTCGGGACGATTCTGCTCCGGCTGAATGAATGCCTGCCCGCATACATGATTCCCAGACGTCTGATTCCGCTGGCCCGTATTCCCCGGAACGACCGGGGAAAAGTGGATCGTCATGCGCTGAGAGGATACGTTTTCAATTGAACAACGGGCATTGTCAAGCCCTGTGAATCGGATGGAAAGACCATGATGATCGAGCGAGACGAAGTGGTCAAGCATATCGAGGCAGCCCGATCGCTGAAAAACGGGCGCCGCTTCTACGATATGCATGTCCACCCCCATGACATCGTATACAACCGACAGGTGTATCATCGGGTATCGGATCACCCCGGCCGCTACAGCGTCCCCAACATTCCGTATCATCCGCCGGAACTGGGGCGGTTGCCGTTGTCCCCGCAGGGATCCGGCCCATCGATTTCAGACGATTGGCGGGTGAAAATTTTCAACATGACCCTTCGTCGCACATACGCCCACACCGGTCCCACTGTATTTGCCGACCACATGGACCTGAGCGGCATTGACGAGGTGCTTCTTCTTCCGGTGCCGGGACAGACAGGCCCGTTCATGGAACAAATGGCGGTCATTTCCGATATTTTCTCCGGCCACACCCGGTGTCATATGGCGGGAAGTGTACCCACCGACACCCCCATCGCCCATATTTCATCCCACATACGGGAGATGCTCCGTCGTTTCGGCATCCGGGCCATTAAGCTGCATCCCAACGCTTCGGGCCTTGATCTGTCCCGTTCCACCGCCAAAGAGTGGTTGGAAGGGGTCTTGTCCGCCTGCAATGACCATGGGCTGCCGTTGATCCTTCATGCCGGCCGGAATTCCGTACTGCCCTGTCGGGAGGCGGCCGCCTATGCAGACATCGATCACTTCGACGGCATCGACTGGTCCATCACCACCATGCCGGTGGTGTTTGCCCATGCCGGCATCTATTGCTGTGATACGGACGATATCGACCGCCGTATTTTTCCCAAGTTGAAGCGGTTGTTCCAGACCCACGGTCACCTTCTGGTGGACATCGCGGATCTCCAGTTGAACGCCATGGAAAAGGTCTTGCACGCCATCGACCCGGAACGGATCCTCTTCGGCTCCGATGCCCTTTATGCAGACCAGTGGGCGATGGTGGTCACCCTGATGCTCGCCTTGTCGAAATGTTGTTCAGATCCCGAAGCGCGGTTTCTGACCATCATATCCGAAAATCCGCAACAATACATTTTCAGAGAGGATTTCCAGGCCGAGGCGGAAGTGTTTGACAGTTCACCGGGCCGCCATAGCGCCGAACCGGCCCTGATGATGACGCATGGATAGAAGAGAGGAATAAGATTATGGCAGGAAGCATTTTTAACCGGCTGTTGTGCAAACTGGCCATGGTGGCGCCGGGCGGCTATACCTTGCGGCCCCGGCTCCACAGCGCCAGAGGCGTGTCGATCGGCAAAAATGTATGGATCAGTCAATTCGTCTATATCGATGAGGTGCATCCGGAGCACATCACCATCATGGACAATGCCACCATCGGCCTCCGGACGACTATTTTTGCCCATTTCTATTCGGAAAATTACGAACCCGGCAAGAAGATCGGCGATGTGGTCATCGGCAAGAATGTCTACATCGGTCCTCACTGTGTCATTTTCCATGGGGTCGCCATCGGTGACGGGGCGGTGATCGCGGCAGGATCCATGGTCGCCAAGAGCGTGCCCCCCGGGGTTCTCTACGGCCCTCCGGCCGGGGCGTCTCTGGCCAGAGTCACCCGCCCCCTGGTGAAAGGCGCCGCTATGAATTATGAAAACTTCCTTCTCGGACTGCGCCCGCTGTGACCGGACGCCAATGGCATATCGCATGAACACACTGACCGCATATTACCGGTTGAAACCGATCATTCCGAGGCGCTTTCAAGTCTGGATGCGAAGGAGAGTGGCCATGAAAAAACGTTTCTTTTCACTGGACAACTGGCCCATTCTGGAAATGGCCGGCGATACGCCGCCCGGTTGGCGGGGATGGCCCGATGGAAAGCGTTTTGCGATCGTTTTGACCCATGACGTCGATACCGCCCGGGGGCAAGAACGTTGCCTCCAACTGGCAGGCATCGAAACATCGCTGGGCTTCCGATCCGTTTTCAATTTCGTTCCGGAGCGATACGCCGTTTCCCGGAGACTCCAGGATACCCTGCTCGGCCGGGGATTCGAAATCGGCGTGCATGGCCTGAACCATGACGGCCGACTGTACCAAACCAGAAAGATCTTTTCCGACCGTGCGGTAAAAATCAACCGTTATTTGAACGTCTGGAATGCAGTGGGCTTCCGATCCCCGGCCATGCACCACAATTTGAGCTGGATCGGCGATTTGGATATTGAGTACGATTCTTCGACATTTGATACAGACCCATTCGAGCCCCAGCCCGACGGTGTTGACACCATATTTCCATTCCTGGTGAACGGAAAAAGGGAACGGCCCCCCTATGTCGAGATGCCCTGCACGATGCCCCAGGATTTCGTGTTGTTCGTCCTGCTGGGTGAGAAAAGTAACGATTTATGGGAGCAGAAACTGGAATGGATTGCCCGGCGGGGGGGGATGGCGTTGTTGAATACCCATCCGGATTACATGCACTTTGGTAACGGAAAATCGGGGTTGGAGGAGTACCCCGCGGACCACTACCGGAACTTTCTCACGTATCTGAAAGACCGGTTCGGCGGTGTCTATTGGCATCCACTGCCGTATGAATGTGCCCGGTGGTTCTCCCGGAAAGACGATACACTGAAGGCGAGCAGGTCGAATCCCAACCACCGTGGCCGATACGCCCCCTTTACTGGCCGTGCGGAAACTGAACCCATCGGTCCGCCGACGGTTATGTAGATGATCAGACGGGGTGGATACACCCTGAATTCTCCGAACCCCAACGAAACGGAAAGTGGAAACAAAAAATGACGCATTTACCCCCGACGGCCTGTTTTGTCCGTCACTGGTATTTCCCTAACGATGTCCGGGTCCTCAAAGAAGCGAAGACCCTTCGGGATGCGGGATTCTCCGTGGACGTGATCTGCCTGAGAGACAAGGGACAGAAACCGGTGGAGGAACTGGAGGGCATCACCATTTACCGAATCATGACGTCCCACAAGCGGGGATCGATGATCCGGTACCTGTTTGAATACGTTGCGTCGTTCTTCATGATGGCCGCCTTGCTGACGCGATTGCATTTACGCCGCCGGTACCGGATGATTCAAGTCGTCACCATGCCGGATTTTCTCGTTTTCGCGACCCTTGTTCCCCGGCTCCTGGGCGCCAAAGTGTTGCTGGACATGCAGGAACCCATTCCTGAATTATGGATGACCAAATTCGGCTCCTCCGATTCCCTGCCCCTCAACATACAAATCGCCATTGAAAGATGGGCCATCCGGTACGCCGATCGGGTCGTGACGGTCAACCGCACCATCCGAAAACGGTTTATCGACAGGGGCGCACCGGCCTGGAAAATCGGCCTTGCCCCCAATGTCCCGGATGAAACCGTCATCGTCGAAACCGATACGACCCGCTCCAGAACCGGATTTACGCTGATGACCCACGGCACCATCGAACCGCACTACAATCACGATGCCCTGGTGGAAGCCATGCGGATGCTTCGACATAAAATGAAAGACGCCCGGCTCGTGATCATTGGGGAAGGAAAAAATAAGCCGCGGCTCATCGACATGGTGAACCAATATGACTTAAACGATGTAGTGACATTTATCGGTTGGCTCCCATACGCAGAGATTCCGCGGCATATCGCCCGGGCGGATATCGGGGTGATATCGCATCAACCGTCTCCCTTTGCGGAGTTATGTCAACCCCTTAAATTATTCGATTATGTCGCGCTCAAAACGCCGGTCATTATCCCCCGGTTTGCCGCCATCGAAGAATCGTTCGATGATGATTGCGTGCGGTTTATCATACCCGGTGACCCCAATGATTTGATCCGGGCGATCGAGGACCTTTACGAAAATCCATCCAAAAGACAACAACTCGCTGAAAACGCGTTCAAACGGTACGATACCGAGTTGAAATGGAGACACGCCAAGCGGTCTTATCTGGCGACCGTAGACGCCCTGGCGCCCATCGGCGCGGCGGATTTGACAGACGGAATGCCCCTTGAATCACTGCCGGGATAAAGGAAATCCATCGTGAAACTGAAATCGATCGGCCAGAACGCGCTCATTTACGCCGCGGGCAATATCGGGTTGAGGGTCTCCTCTTTTCTGATGATACCGTTGTATACCCATTTTTTATCCATGAGCGATTTTGGTCTGCTCTCCACACTGCTGTTGACCATCCAGGTGTTGATGATCGTGATGGGTATGGGAACCGCTACTTCCATGGTCCGGTTTGCCCGGGAATATGAGGAGCGGCAGGAAATGGCCGCGTTGATCGGCAGTATTGTCGTCACTTGTCTCTCGACTTGCCTCTTGATCTCTTCTGTGGTCATTTTTTTCTCGGAAACCCTTTTCCGCCACATCCTTCACACGGATGGAGTGCGGTTATATGTATCCCTGACTTGCCTGGCCGCCGCTTCACAATCGATTTTTATCGCTACATTGTCATATTTCAGGGCCAGAAATGAAGGCTTGAAATTCGCAACAGCCGCCCTGAGCGCGGCGATTATGCTGTTTATGGTCAACTGGGTTTTTCTGGTGGTTTTTGAAATGGGAGTGGCGGGAGTCCTGCTCGCCCAGATTATCACCTACGGCGGCATGTGGGGGGGAGTGATCGCATGCATTGCATGGAAAACGGGCATATCGGTGAAGATCCAAACACTCTATAAATTGTTCATTTTCGGCTTTCCACTCATATTCGCCATGGCAGGCAATATCGCGACGGACACGTCGGCTATCTATTTTCTGAGCTATTTTCACGGGCTCGAGGATGTCGCCATTTATTCCCTGGGGTACAAAATCGCATCCATAACAGGAATTGTCTTGATTCTTCCGTTTGAACTTGCCTACGAGCCTTTCGTGTATGCAAATAAAGACCGCCCGGATATTCAACAGACGATCTCCCGGCTGCTGACGTATCTGATGGTCAGCTTCATTTTCGTGTCCCTGGGCATCGTGTATGTGTTCCGGCCGCTTTTCCCGTTCATCGCTCCGGAAGCTTATGCCGGAGCCCACCGTGTTGCGATTTTGATGTTCGCGGGGTTTGCGTTTTCAGGATTCAGAGCGGTGGGACAAAGTTTGCTTCATATCAACAACAAAACCCAGGTCACCGGGGGATCCATCCTCATCATCACTCTGGTGAGCATTCTGTTACACTACCTTCTCATCCCGGTCATGGGCGTTACAGCGGTCATCATCATTTTTACTATATCGAATTTGGCCATCGGCGCCACTTTGATGATTCTTGGGAATCGTACTTTCCCCGTACCGGTGGAGAAGCTTCGGATCGCGTTCACCGGTGTGCTCTTTTTCTTCTGCATGTTGCTCAGCTACTATCTGTGGAATCGATCATCGATTCTATTCTATGTGACGCTGCCATCCGTTGCTTTGTGCATTCTTGTACTGCTTTATCATACGCCTTTTTTCCAGGAGGATGAAAAAGCCGCCATTCAGGGGCATATGGAACGGTTGACCGCATTTATGCGAAACAAACCTGTTGTAAACAACTGAGCATTGATTCCAATGGATACCATGTCCTTATTTTTACTGGCCGGAAACGTCGGGATTCTGGGGCTTGCAATCGGTTCGCTCTGTTTTAAAAATTTCCGGGTTGCCATTTTCCTGATCGTGCTATCGCCTTTTTTTTCCAACCTGTTTGCCGGCTACGCGCAAACAGAGAGCCTGGAAGCGGAACCCGTTTTAGGATCATATCTCCGAATCGGCATCCTCGGATTGGTAGCCATTGTGTCTGCATGTTATATCCTGAAAGAGAAGCTGCCCTATCCTCAATCCGTACCCATTCATTTTATTTTTCTATTGTTGTTCATCGCCATTTCCATCCTATCAACGCTGTATTCCGTTGATCGGCGCTATTCTATGATCCGATCGGTCAGCTTTGCCGCCCTGGCATGCTTTCTTTTGGGATGTCACGCCTATTTGAAGAACAATGAAAACCTCCAGCTTCTTTTCAGGACCCTTTTCGCAGCAATTTGCGCTTTTATTATTGTCAATTACGTAGCGCTTGTCTTTTTTCCGTCCCGGGCATGGTATCCGACCATGCCCAGCCGTTTTCAAGGATTTCTGAGCCATCCCAACACGCTCGGCAGTCTGTGCATGCTGTCCTATCCTATCCTGTTTTTGAGGATCAATGAATCTCAAAGAACCGATAAATATTTGGCTTCTCTGATGCTGGCAATGTGCATTTTCCTGCACGCGCTCAGCGGTTCCAGGGCGTCGATTTTAGCCGCCATCGGCGGCGTCGCTGTGTGGTGGATCGCAAACAGAAAATACGAAAAGGTGTTTGCCTATCTCCTCATCATCCCGTTGGCACTTTCCATAGTTATTGTTTTTCAGCCTTCCCGGTTTGAGCGTGAAGGCAATGAAAATATCGCGGGTTTGAGCGGCCGCACGGAATTCTGGACAAACGTCCTGGTTCTGGTATCGGAAAATCCGATCAAAGGATACGGATACGGAGTCGGTGGCAAGGTATTCGAAGATCCCCGTTTTTACAGGGAAGGATGGCAGCTGTGGAGCGGCAGCCCGAAAGCTTCTCTCCATCAAGGGTACCTGTCGATCATGGTGGAAGTCGGATTGATCGCATTCCTCCTCTGGTGTTGTTCATGGGCTGTTGTCCTCTGGCGATGCGCCGGTTTACCGCCTGGAAAATACAAAGGCCTGGTTCTGTCAACATTATCGATGTGTCTTGTTCTTAATCTGGTTGAAACTTCGATTACAGGCGGAAATTCTATCGTTTCGATTTTTTTCTGGCTGACGTGGGTGATGGGGGGAAGGCTTCCCTGGCTTTTGCCCCAAGGGACTACACCCTCGCTTGTCTCGTTACAGCCCGTTTCTTGACATGAACCGTATTTTCCGACAGCAAAAATTTTTCATACAGGGGCGTTCCGTTGTTCGAACCGCATCGTTCAAAACTTTATTTCGATCGTTTTAGGATCAGCGATGACAGATTTCAGAAATACCGATAAACGGAAAGGAAGACCATTGAAGATTACTCCGCAACCATTGATTTTCTATCCTGGAAAAGCGTGTCGTATTTTGATCGGCATCTCAATTTTTCTGCTGCTCGCCCATATTGCCGCGATGTTTTCTACTTATGCCTTGGAAAAAGACCATCTTTTGGGTTTAGTCCCCCTCTTTGACTTCGATATGGAGAAAAATGTTCCGACGTTGTTTTCCGTATGCTTGCTGCTGGTAAACTCCGCCCTTTTCGCCGCTGTATGGAATGCCGGTCGCAGAAACAAAATGAGCAGTGGTAGCTGGCTGTTTCTTTGCGCTGTATTTTTATTCCTGTCAATCGATGAGCTTTCCTCCGTTCACGAGCATTTAAGCGTCGCCCTCAACCTTACATTTCATGCCACTGGATTCTTTTACTTTGTCTGGGTGGTTCCCTACGGCATTGCCGTCCTTTTGATTGCTGCCACAGTGATGCCGACCATATGGCGGCTATCAAAACAGATCAGATTCTGGTTTGTGTTATCTGCGGTAGTATACGTGAGCGGAGCACTCGGTTTGGAGATGGTAGGCGGCAAATATTTTGAAACCAGCAATACAACATTCGACATGGTCTACGTGACGATAACGACAATAGAAGAATCCATGGAAATCGCCGGTCTCATCATATTGGTTTATGCTTTGCTCACGTTACTTCAACATGAATATGGTGGATTCGCGCTGGTCATGCCGGAGGATCGCGAATTTCAGCACTATCACCACCTGGAGAAGAATCCGTCTGAAGCGAATGGATGGTCTTTTGATATCGATAAAAAAGGTGAAAATCATTCAGCCTCAATAAAGGATATGGATTATGGACAGCGCCTATGTGCTCATCACACCGGCCAAGAATGAAGGCCGGCATATTGAAAGGTTAATACAAAGCGTTGTTGCGCAAACGGTTCGCCCGGCAAAATGGATCATTGTCAGCGACGGCTCGACCGACGACACTGAGGCCATTGCAGAAATCTACCAACAACGCCATGGGTTTATCGATCTTGTCCGGAAGGAGAGTTCTGGCGCCAGGGATTTCAACTCGAAAGTAAAAGCGATCGAACTGGGGTTGACCAGATTAGAAGAAATCGAGTACCAGTATATTGGGAATCTGGACGCTGATGCATCTCTCGATCCTGATTACTATGAAACGATCCTGCGACATTTTGGCCGAAACAAGCTTCTGGGCATCGCTGCAGGAGCCACCGTCGACGTCATTGACGGCGTGCTCCACAAAACGCTTTCGAGCAGCGACAGCGTTGGCGGGATCGCCCAGTTCTTCCGCCGGGAATGCTGGGAACAAATCGGGGGGTACTGGCCCATGAGGCTGGGAGGAGAAGACGCCACAGCGGAAATCATGGCCCGCATGAACGGCTGGGAAGTCAAAAAGATCGAAAAACTGACAGTTTACCATCATCGTGAAATGGGAACGGGTTCCTGGGGGCTTTGGGATCGCAGAATATATCAGGGGCGACATTTCTATTCCTTGGGTCACCACCCCCTGTTCTTCGCCTTGAAATGTGTTTATCGGATAAGGGAAAAGCCCTATGTGCTCGGCAGTCTCCTCCTTATGATGGGGTATTTGTGGGCGTATTTTTGTAGGGAAAGAACCCAAACCCCTCAGAGAGTGGTCAATTTTCTTCAGGCGGAGCAACTGGAAAAGCTTAATTCCATGCTGAGGATTCGAAGACATCAAAAGCAATCAGTGAAGAGCTGTTAGGATGAACGCCGGCCGGGCCGCCATCATTTCT
>CAYSLC010000032.1:0-34495 GCA_964431545.1 uncultured Desulfobacteraceae bacterium
GCCCGGATGGCGGTGGGCGCGGTGTGGAAGATGTTGACGTCCAGATCCTGGGCGATCCGCCAGCAGCGGCCCGCGTCGGGATAGTTGGGAACCCCCTCGTAGATCACGCTGGAGGCGCAGATGGCCAGGGGGCCGTAGACGATGTAGGAGTGTCCGGTGATCCAGCCGATGTCCGCCATGCACCAGTAGACGTCCTCGGGATGGATGTCCTGGACGTACTTGGAGGTGCCGGCGGTGTAGGCCAGGTATCCGCCGGTGCCGTGCTGGCAGCCCTTGGGCTTTCCGGTGGTGCCGCTGGTGTACATGAGGAAGAGGGGGGCCTCGGCCGGCATGGGGACCGGATCGACCCGGACGCCGTAGTAATCCTTCAACAGGTCGTTGACGAAGAAGTCCCGGCCGTCCTTCATGGGGACCTCCGAGGAGTATTTGCCGGCGTACCGCTGCCACACCAGGACCTTGTCGACCTTCTGGCCCTCGCCCGCCGCCGCTTCCACCGCCTCGTCCGCCTTCTCCTTGTGGCTCAAGAGCTTGCCGCCCCGGTAGTAGGCGTCCATGGTGATCAGGACGGTGCTGCCGGAGTCGATGATCCGGTCGGCGCAGGCCTTGCCGCTGAAGCCGCCGAACACCTGGGAGTGGATCACCCCCAGCCGGGCGCAGGCGAGCATGGTGATCGGCAGTTCCGGCGTCATGGGCAGGTGGAGGGTCACCCGGTCCCCGGCCTTGAGGCCGCAGTAGTCTTGGAGCAGGGCGGCCATCTCGTTGACCCGGACGTAGAGTTCCTGGTAGGTGATGTGCTGGGTCAACTCCTCCTCCAGCTCGGGCACGAAGTGGAGGGCCGCCTTGTTCTTGTTCTTCTCCAGGTGCCGGTCGACGCAGTTGTAGGAGGCGTTGATCTTTCCGCCCTTGAACCACTTGTAGCAGGGGGCGTCGCTGGTATCGACGATCTCGGTCCAGTACTCGTACCAGTCGAGCAGGTCCGCATACTCCTTGAAACAATTCGGAACTTTGTCCAGGCTGAAGCGGTCGTAGACGGTCTCGTCGGTCATGTTGGCCTGGGCGATGAATTTCACCGTGGGCATGACCAACCCTTCCTCCTGCCAATGAACGGCGATTTGAGCTTCGGAAGTTTCGACGGTTTCTTTCTCTGACATGCTTTTACCTCCTTGAAAAAATGGTTGGGGTTACGAATTTGCCACAGGCTTATTCTCCGACTCCCCTTGGGAAAGCGGAGCGCGGATTCCCCGTTCGAAGATCTGGAAGGCGATCTCGAGGGTCTGCCGCAGGTAATTTTTGTCCTCGTTGATGATCCGCTTGCTCTCCTCCCAGAGGACGACCCCGGAAAACAGGGCCCAGACGATGCCGGCCAGGGCGATGGGGTGGGCGTCGATGAACTCCCCCTTGTCGATGCCGTCCTCGAAAAGCTTCGCCGTGGTGCGGATGGAGTTTCGGGAGAGCGCCTTGATATCCGACAGAAGTTGGGGGGACAGGTTCTTCAGGGTGTCGCTCGATTGAAGGTGGAACATGTTGATGAGCATCAGCGGATCGAACTCATAGACATCGTACATGGCCTGTTTCAGGGCCTCCAGCCGTTCCTCGGGGCTGAGGTCCATTTCGTGGTTGATGATATGCTCCAGTCGGATGTTGAGGTACTGGAGGATCCGAAGGGAAAGGGACGAAAAGAGTTCGTCTTTGTTCTTGAAATATAGATATAAGGTTCCCGGGCTCAGTTCGGCTTCTTTTGCGATATCCTCCATGGTCGCCTTGCTCAGGCCCTTGTCCGAAAATACCCGTTTTGCGGCAACCATTATTTGTTGTCGGCGTCTCTCCCGTTCTCTCTTTTTTCGCTCCTGTATCCCCATAATTTAATGAATAGCATTTATTTGTTTAAAGAGAATATGGAATATGCCTTCAATTTAGTCAAGAAAAAAAATTCATTTTTTAGAGGTTTCAAGACGGAATTTTCGGTGTGGAGTAAAAAAAGTAAATAAATTAAGGCTTTGGAAAGATATGGTTTTCCGGGAAAATCCCGGGGCGGGCTACCGGTCGTCCCGTTGGAGGATCGCTTCCAGGACGGGGCTTTTTGGGAGATTCTCTATTTTTTTCAGATGGTTTTCGAGCTGATCCGGGGTCTCGAAGGGGAGCTGAAGGGTATAGACGGTCCCCTCGAAATCCCTGGGCGGGAGCAATCGGGCCCCGGTTCCCAGGCCGAGGGCGGCGGAAAGTTCGGCATACCGCTCCTCCGCGCGGGTGATGGCCGGATAACGCCACCGCCGGAGGCGCCGGCGGATCTCCCGGCTTTTTCGGTTCCGGTCCATGTCCGCGTCCCCGAGGACTTCGGCCACCGCCGGGGAGGCGAGGACGGCCATGACATCGACGGACGCCCGCGGGGCGATCTCCTTGACAAGACCGATGAACTCCCGCTGCCGGTTGAGGCCCATGCCCAGGGCGGTGAAGATCCGGACCAGTTCCGACGCCTCCGGCTCCGGGAACCCTTGAAGCTCTTCGGCCATGGACAGGGAGATGACGCCGCCGACGAGCGCCTCCCGGACCGGCTCCGGAAGACGGCACAAGGGCGTCATCTTGTCGATGACGGCCCGGGCGGCGGGCAGGTTCAGGCGGCCCGCCTCGGCCGCCAGCGCCTCGGGGTCTTCGACGCAGGCGGCCAAAAGGGCGAGGGCCCTGGAGGTTTCCAGGGGATCGAGGGGCCGTTGGAGGGCGTTGTCGGTGACGGCCAGGCGGACCCGGTCGAGGGTTCCCATCTCGGCGGGTCGTGCCATGCGGGCGGGGATCCGGGTCCACCCCAGTTCCCGGCAGGCCGCGATTCTGCGGTGGCCGAAGACGACGGTGCAGGGGGGGCCGGCGGTCTCCTCGCCCAGGAGGAGGGGAGGGCACATCAGCCCCACGGCCTCGATGGACCGGCGCAGGGGCGTCAGGTCCCGGGGGGTGGTGATCCGGTAGGGGGTCCGCCGGGTATCGATCCGGTCGAGGGCCGGCCGTCTCGTCTCAAAGGGGGCCATTCCCGCCGGTGATTCGCCTGAAGGCCTCCTCGTACCGGGCCCGGGTGTTCTCGACCACCTCCGCCGGCAGCGGCGGGGGCGGCGGGGTCTTGTCCCAGCCGACCGAGAGGAGATAGTCCCTCAGGTACTGCTTGTCGAAGCTGGGCTGGGAACCGCCGGGCCGGTAGCGGTCCTTGGGCCAGAACCGGGAGGAGTCGGGGGTCAGCACCTCGTCGATGAGGACGAGTTCGCCGTCGATGAGGCCGAATTCGAACTTGGTGTCGGCGATGATGATCCCCTTCTCCTCGGCGATGGCGGCCCCCTTTCGATAGATCTCGAGGCTCAGGGCACCGGCCTTTTCCGCCGTGGAAACGCCCACCAGGCGGGCCGCCTCCCCGAGGTCGATGTTGATATCGTGCTCTCCGAGTTCCGCCTTCGTGGAGGGGGTGAAGAGGGGTTCGGCGAGCCGGTCCGACTCCTTGAGGCCGGCGGGCAGGGGGATGCCGCAGACCTCGCCGGCGCCGCAATAGGATTTCCACCCCGACCCGGTGATGTAGCCCCGGACGACGCACTCGATGGCGAGGGGGGCGGCCTTTCGGACCAGGGTGCTCCGGCCCGCCAGGATTTCGGCATGGGGCCGGCATGGCTCCGGAAACTGCTCCACATCTCCGGTGACCACGTGATTGTCGACGATGGACTTCATCACGTCGAACCAGTACAGGGAGATCTGGTTGAGGATCTTCCCCTTGCCCGGGATGGGATCGGCCATGACCACGTCGAAGGCGCTGATCCGGTCGGTGGCCACCATCAGGAGGTGGTCCCCCAGGTCGTAGAGATCCCTCACTTTGCCGCGTTTGACCAGTTTCAGGTCGGGAAAATCGGTTTCGAGTACCACATCGGCCACGGTGATCTTTCCTTTCTTTCGCCTATCCGGCCTTCTGGTCCCCCTCCTCCGCCTTCTTCCGGCGGAAAAGGGCGATGAAACGCTTGACCATGGCCAGGGCATTGTCATCCATATCCACGAACTGAATCCCGGTCTCGTACTTGTCCGAGTCGGCAAAGCGGCAATGGACCACGCGCCCGCCGATGTCCACCAGCTCCTCTTCCAGGGCCAGGGTCAGGCTGACCTTCTTGTCGACGTCGGCGCAGAAGTTGGCCTCCAGGAGGATCCCCGATTCCGAGATGTTCAGGGTTCGGCCCATCCCCTCGTTGACCACCGACCCTTGTTCGTCCACGCACACATAGGACAGGTTCTTCGAGTCGATCCGAATATGTCTTCTTTTTTCGGCCGTCATGTTCTTTCCACCCCCCGTCTGTTGGTCTATTTCTTGGAACCCTCCGATGCGCTCCGTTTCTTGAAGTCCCAGGCCACGCGGCTGGTCACCATGATGCTGGTGGCGACGTTTTCGATCATGTTTTTCAATGTGGAGGAGAGCTGGTTGTACTCGTCCCGAAGCCGGCCCACCTCCGGGCGGGTCACCTTGAATCCCGGGGAACCGAACACCGATGCCGAGATGGGCTCGTGCCCGATGTCCAGAAAGGGCAGCTTGCCGACGAAATCCCCCACCCCGAGCTGGGCCAGCAGCAGCGGCCCGAAATCGGTGTGCTGGACCACATACGCCTCCCCGTCGGTGATGGTGAAGAACTGTCCCAGCTCGCTGCTGCTCTGTCGGACCACCAGCTTGCTGTCCTTGAGCAGCGACTTGTAGTTGTTCTTGTTGAGGTAGATGGCCACCGTCTTGTCGGTCACCTCCCGGAGCCGCCGTTCCAGGCTCTTGATGAAGCCCTTGAACTCCGGAGAGAGGCTCGCGTACTCCGCGGTGAGCCGCTGGGCGTCCAACACCCCCAGTTGGACCCCCGTGGCCGCCACCGCCGTGGCGTTTCGGGCGCTTCCGGTGAACGACAGGGCGTCGATGCTCCCGAGGAAGGCGCCGTCCCCGATGCGGTAGATCTTGATCGGCCCCCTCTTGGTCTCCTTGATGATGTCCACCATGCCCTCGAGGACGGTCCAGTTCCAGGAGCCGTGCTTGCTCTCCTCGATGATGGTCTGCCCTTCGGAGAACTCGTCCTCGCTCACCACGTACATGTAATCGACCAGCGGGCCCTTGATGACCGGATAGTGGATCTGCCGGTACGAGGTCGTCTGGTCCGAGGCGTCCGCGAGCTGGTCCTCGAAGGAGACCGGCCCCAGCTTCTTCACCTGGCCGTCGTCGACCATCCGGCACCCGTCCAGGATGATGGCCATCCGGGTCTCGTTGATCACCTTGGGGACATCGATCTCCTCCTCCACGAACTCGAACTCGCCGTCGATCCACCCGAACAGGGCGTAGGCGGCCTTGAGCCCTTTTTCCGAGCCCGCCACGGCGTTGATGATGTTCCCCTTGGAGAAATGGACCATCCCCGGATCGGTGGTATACTTGCTCCGGACGTGGAGGGTGCCCGTGGCGCCGTTGGAGCCGATCAGCTGGAGCACGTCCCCCAGCGCGAGGAATCCGAGGTCGCCCTTCAGAACGATGTTGCTCATGGGGTCATCGCCTTACCACCCCATATCCTTTTTCAGGGATTGAAGGGTGGCCTTGATGCACGCCTTCAGGGTGTTTCCGACGCCGGCCCCCGTGATGGCGCTGGCGGCGTAGCTCGGGACCTTGAGCTGCCGGTTGAGATCCTTCTCCATCTGTTTGACGGACATGACGGGAAGACCCTGCTTGATCAGGTCTCGCTTGTTGTACTGCAGGATCAGCGGGATGTTGAAGACGCTCAGGCCGTATTCCTTGAGGTTCTGGTGGAGGTCCTTGAGGGAGAGCATGTTCTTTTTCCGCCGCACCGCGAGGGAATCGGCCACGAAGACCACCCCGTCCACCTCCCGGAGGACCATCTTCCGGGTCTCGCTGTATTTCACCTGCCCGGGAACGGTGTACAGCTGAAGGCGGATCTCGTAGCCCTTGATCTTTCCGAGTCCCATGGGGAGAAAGTCGAAAAAGAGGGTCCGGTCCCCCTCGGTCTCCGTCGACACCATTTCACCGGTGACCTGCTTACGGAAATGTTTGAAGATGAATTCGAGATTCGTGGTCTTTCCACATCGCCCGGGCCCGTAGTAGACGATTTTGCACTCGACTTCCTTCTGCTTCAGATTGATTTTGGCCATCTAGATCCCATACCACTTCCGGTTTCGGTTCAACGTTCAGCTGATGCTCTTGATCTGTATGTCCAGGCTGTAGTCGCCCTGCTTGGGGCCCGATTCGATGCGGGACTTGGAGTAGACCACGCCGCGCCCGTTGAACATGGCGATGGGGGAGTAGAAGTTGATCCGCTTGAGTTCCAGCCCGGTCTTGAGGGATTCGATCAACTCCTTGTCGTTGCTGGAAATCAACAGATTGATCACCCGTCCGGACTGGAAGCTGACGTCGTACTGGACGGTCTGGCCCTTTCTCGGCCCTTCCTCCAGGGTGATCTCCACCGAACTGATGTCGATGATCTCGTCCTCCTGGATCTCGTCCTCCATGATCTCGCCTTCGACCACCTCCGGCTCGATGATCTCGCCGTCGAAGACGTCGACCTCGGCCCCTTCGGGGATCTCGGCGGCGGCTTCCGGCCGCGGCGCGGCCTTCTTTTCGGGTTTGGGGAGGCTCTCCTTGAACCCCTTCTTATCGAGGATGCTCTGGAGGAAGATCCGGAGCTTCTCCAACTGCGCCGGGGTGAAGGTATCGCCGGAAAACCATTCTTTATATTGGGCCACGGCCTGGTCCATGGAGTCGAGGGTCACGTGGCAGCGGATGATGTTTTTGGCGGAATCGACCTTTACCGACGTTCGCCCGATCAGGTCCCGAAATTCCTTCAGGGCCCGTTCATACTGGCCGAACTTGGCCAGGGCGATGGCCCCTTCCAGGGCCCTGGCGTCGTCCTCCTTTGCAAAGGCGAACTTGTCCTTGATGATGTTCTGGACGTTCTCCGGCACCTCCACTTTGTCCGGGCTGCTTTCGATCCGCTCGATCTCCAGTTTGATCTGCCGGATCTTCTTCAGGATCCCATCGAGCAGATCCTTGTTTTTGATCCGGTGCTGATGTTTCTTCACCAGCTGGCCGACACGGACGTAGGTCTCCTTGGCCTCGTTGAGAAGGCCGTGGGTGTGATAGGTTTCGGCCTGCCGAAGTTGGTCCTTGATGGTTTTTTTCAGATCCATGTCTCTCCACCCGAATAGCGCCCGGCGGCCCTCCGCGGCACGTCGACGCTATACATTGATAAACCAATATTTTAAATTTCTACTCTTTTATGGCATGGGTGTCAATAACTGATAAATCGTTTGACATTATCCCGTTTTATGGTATCTAAACTCTTTTTTTATGTGCTGAATATACGGCATATCAGCCACTGTTACCCTTATCCAAAACGCCATCGGGCAAAGGAGAAGATCATGGACAAAAAGGTGACCGTAGTCGGGGCCGGGAACGTGGGGGCGACCGCGGCCCAGCGCCTGGCCGAAAAGGAGCTTTGCGACGTCGTTCTGGTGGACATCGTCGAGGGGGTGCCCCAGGGAAAATCCCTCGATCTCACCGAGGCCGCGCCCATCGAGAAGCACGACGCTCACCTCACGGGGACCAACGGTTATGAACCCGTCGAGGGGTCCGACATCGTGATCATCACGGCGGGGATCCCCCGGAAGCCCGGCATGAGCCGGGACGACCTGATCTCCACCAACGCCGGCATCGTCAAGAAGGTGACCGAGCAGGTGGTGAAATACGCGCCGGAGTCCATCATCATCGTGGTGAGCAACCCCCTGGACGCCATGTGCCATGTGGCCCACCAGGTCAGCGGGTTCCCCAAGGAGCGGGTCATCGGCATGGCCGGGGTTCTCGATTCCGCGAGGTTCCGGGCCTTCATCGCCATGGAGCTGAACGTCTCCGTGGAGAACACCCACGCCTTCGTCCTGGGGGGCCACGGGGATACCATGGTGCCGCTGCCCCGGTACTCCACGGTGGCGGGGATCCCCATCACCGAGCTGATGAGCGCCGAGCGCATCGACGCCCTGGTGAAACGGACCGCCAACGGGGGAGCCGAGATCGTCAGCCTGCTCAAGACCGGCAGCGCCTACTACGCCCCCGCCTCCGCCGCGGTGGAGATGGCCGAATCGATCCTCAAGGACAAGAAGAAGGTCCTCCCCTGCGCCGCCTACCTTCAGGGGGAGTACGGGTTCAACGACCTTTTCATCGGCGTGCCGGTGAAACTGGGCACCAAGGGCGTGGAGCAGATCATCGAGATCACCCTCTCCGACGAGGAGAAGGCCGCCCTCCAGAAATCGGCCGACGCCGTGGAGGAGCTGAAGCAGCTTCTCAAGACCCTCGACTACTGATCCCGCTCTCGGTTCCGTCCCGGCCCTTCAGGCGCGCCTGAAGGGCCTCGGCGGCCGGCCGCGTCATTCCGGGCAGCGCGCGGAGTTCCTCCAGCGTGGCCGCCCGGATCTTTTTGATCCCCCCGAAGTGGCGCAGGAGCATCCGTTTCCGTTTCTTTCCGATCCCCGGAACCCCGTCCAGGACGGATCGGACCGAGGATTTTCCGCGCCGCCGGCGGTGGAACGCCACGGCGAACCGGTGGGCCTCGTCCCGGATCCGCTGGAGGTAGAGGAGCAGGTCCCGGTCCTTGCCCGGAAAGTTGAGGGGGTTGGCCCGGCCCGGCGTGAAGATCTTCTCCTCCGTCTCCCCCTTGGCCTCGTCCTTCTTGGCGATGCCGATCACCGCCATCCGTCCCTCGATCCCCAGGTCGGCGAGCACGGAAAGGGCGATGTTGAGCTGCCCCTTTCCCCCGTCCACCATGAGCAGGTCCGGGAAGGGCTCCGATGCCGCCCCTTTTCCGTACCGGCGCCGGACCACCTCCGCCATGTAGGCGTAATCGTCCGTCCGGGCCGCCGCATCCTTGATGATGTACCGGCGGTAGGCCCCCTTGTCGGGCTTGAGGTCGTCGAAGACCACCATGCCGGCCACCGGATCCGTCCCTGAAATCACCGAATTGTCGAAACACTCGATGCGCCTCGGCAGCCGTTCCATTCCCAGCCGAATTTTGAGCCTCACCAGGAGTTCGGCGTTTGACGTGGCTGTATCGATGGCCTGGCCCAGTTCCTTTTCGGCGTTCCGGACCGCCATCTCCACCAACTGGGTCTTCTCCCCCCGCTGCGGCCGATGGATCCGGACCTTTTCCCCCTTGATCCCCGCCAGCCAATCACTCAAAAGATCGGCGTCCTCCATCTCCACCGGCACCAGGATCTCCTTGGGCGCCTGCCGTCCCTTCTCGTAATACTGGCGAATGAAGGCCCCCAGGGTCTCCGCGTCGGTGGACAACGGCTCCTCCACCGTGTAGTGGCGGGATCCCTGGAGGAACCCGCCCCGGACGAAGAGGATCTGGATCACCGAAAGGCCCGACCGGCCGGCCACGGCCACCACATCCCGGTCCATGAAATCGGTGGTCACCGACACCTGCTTCTGGAGGGTCCGCTCCACGGCGTACATGCGATCCCGGAAGGCGGCGGCCGCCTCGTAGTTCCGGGATTCCGCCGCATCCGACATCCGGGATTTCAGCTTCCGGAGGAGTTCGGGGGTGCGCCCTTTGAGGAAGAGGACCACCTCCCGGACCAGTTCCTCGTATTCCGCCGGATCCACCGGCAGGCAGCAGGGCCCCAGGCAGAGGCCGATCTGATGGTTGAGGCAGGGGCGGGTGCGGGACCTGAAGACCGGATCCCCGCACTTCCGGAGCTTGAAGGTCTTATCGATGGTCCGGACCGTCTCCTGGAGGGACTGGGAGGAGACATAGGGGCCGAAATAGAAGGCCCCGTCCTTTTCGATCTTCCTCACCCGCTCCAGGGTGGGATAGGGCCTGCGCGGGTCGATCCGGAGGGAGGGGTATCGCTTGTCGTCCTTGAGAATGACGTTGTACCGCGGCCGGTGCCGCTTGATGAGGTTCGACTCCAGGATCAGCGCCTCGGTCTCGTTTTCGGTGATCAGGGTATCGAAATCGGCGATCTTCTTCACCAGGATCCCGGTCTTCAGGTCCGGATGCTCGGGGTGTTTGAAGTAGGAGGCGAGCCTTTTTTTCAGGTTTCCGGCCTTGCCCACATAGATCACCGTGCCTTCGGCGTCCCGCATGAGATAGACCCCCGGCTTTGAGGAGACCCCTTCGAGCTTTTCGATCCATTCCGTCGACATGGCCTAAATGATAGGGTTGAATCCACCGCTGTAAAGACGCACGGCCGGTATATAAAATGGTATTCATTTTTTAATTTTACAACATTTAATTTTCTTTCTTGTATTTTATTATGACGATGTGGTATTAAGATAACAATTCAACGGAGAAGGACGTTTGGGTAAGGAGGGAAGAAGCGCATACCGGAACATTGGAAGAGGACGAAAACGGTAAGGAGGTGATCGGAGGCAGGGAACCCTAATCCTGGATGAGTTCGGAAATGGCTGAATCAACAACAGTAAAAAAAAAGGAGAGAGACATGAAAAGAATCGCCATCGTAACGCTCGTACTGATCTGTGGACTGTGCCTGGCGGCCAACGCCGTCGCCGGCGGCAAGGAGGCCGCGAAGAAGAACGTCGAAGAGGTCGTGGCGGCCATCAACGGCGGCAAGGACGCCAAGGAGATCAACGCCAATGATTACGATCCCTACGTCTTCATCCTGAAGGAGGACGGAATGCTGGTGGTCCATCCCTCCCTGGCGGGAGAGAGCCTGAAGGAGAAGGCGGATGTGGTCTACCAGGCGATCATCACCGCCGTAAACGAGGGCAAGGAGACGGCCGATTACATGTGGAAGGGCGCGATGAAGCACTCCTTTGTTCAGAAGACCGACGGCGGGCTGATCGTGGGGAGCGGGTACAGCGAATAGTCTCCGGATCGAAAAGTAGGCATCGGAAAAAGGGCGGCGTCGTGCCGCCCTTTTTGCTTTCCGGCCGCCCCGAGGCGGCCGCCGTCATACCTGCCGGATCCCCCTTCGGCGAAGAGGACGTAGGGGAGGCCCGGAAGATTCAGGCCATCTCCCGCAGAGCCTTGATCCGATCCCGGAGGTCTGCGGCCCTTTCGAAGGCCAGCTCCCGAGCCGCCTTCTCCATCTCCGCCTCCATCTCCCGGATCACCGCCGCCACATCCGCCTCCCGATCCTTTCCGCCGAAGCCGGCCATCGATTCCGCCACATGGAGAAGGTCGGCGGGGGCGGCCTCTTCGTCCCCCACCTGCTTCATGAAGTCGAAGACATGGGCGACGTTTTTGGGGATGGTGGCCGGGGTGATGTGGTGGGCCTCGTTATACGTCCGCTGAATCTCCCGGCGGCGGCCGGTCTCGTCCATGGTCTGCCGCATGGAGCGGGTCACGGTATCGCCGTAGAGGATCACCTTTCCGCCGGCGTTCCGGGCCGCCCGGCCGCAGGTCTGGATCAGCGACCGGGTGGAGCGGAGGAAGCCCTCCTTGTCGGCGTCCAGCACCGCCACCAGGGAGACCTCGGGGAGGTCCAGCCCCTCCCGGAGCAGGTTGATGCCCACCAGCACGTCGAATTTTCCCACCCGGAGGTCCCGGATGATGTCCATCCGCTCCAGGGTGGTGATGTCCGAGTGGAGGTACCGCACCCGGATCCCCAGATCGGTGTAATACTCCGTGAGATCCTCGGCCATCCGCTTGGTCAGCGTGGTCACCAGGACCCGTTCGTCCCGTTCCACCCGCAGCCGGATCTCCTCCAGGAGATCGTCCACCTGGTAGGTGGCGTTTCGGATCTCCACGGCCGGATCGAGGAGGCCGGTGGGCCGGACGATGAGTTCCACCAGGGCATCCTTTCCCTTCTCCATCTCGTAATCGGCGGGGGTGGCGGAGACGTAGACCACCTGGCCGACCCGTTCATTGAATTCATCGAACTTCAGGGGACGGTTGTCCAGGGCCGAGGGCAGGCGGAACCCGTATTCCACCAGCGTCTCCTTCCGTGACCGATCCCCGTGGTACATCCCCCTGAGCTGGGGGACGCCGATATGGCTTTCATCGATGAAGACCAGAAAATCTCCGGGAAAGTAGTCGAGGAGGGTAGGGGGGGGCTCTCCGGGCCGGCGTCCGGTCAAATGGCGGGAGTAGTTCTCGATGCCGTTGCAGTATCCGAGTTCCAGGATCATCTCCAGATCGAAGTGGGTCCGCTCCTCGATCCGCTGGGCCTCGATCAGCTTGTTCTCCTCCCGGAAAAACGCGATCCGATCCTTGAGTTCCGCCGTGATGGTCTCCACGGCCCGCTGGAGGGTCCCCCGTTCGGTGACGTAGTGGCTGGCCGGAAAGAGGGAGACGTCGGACAGCCGGCGGAGCACCGTTCCCCGGAGCGGATCGATCTCGGCGATCTCCTCGATCTCGTCCCCGAAGAAGTCGATGCGGATGGCCCTGTCCTCCTCGTAGGCGGGGAAGATCTCCACCCGGTCCCCCCGGACCCGAAAGACGCCCCGGTGAAAATCGACGTCGTTGCGCTCGTAGTGGATCTCCACCAGCTTGGCCAGCAGGCGGTCCCGGAGGAGTTCCGTATCCTTTTCCAGGGAGATCCGCATCCCCAGGTAGTCCTCCGGGGCTCCGAGGCCGAAGATGCACGAGACGCTGGCCACCACGATGACATCCTTCCGGGACAGGACGGACCGGGTGGCGGAGTGGCGCAGCTTGTCGATCATTTCGTTGATGGAGGAGTCCTTTTGGATGTAGGTGTCGGAGCTGGGGATGTAGGCCTCGGGCTGGTAGTAGTCGTAGTAGCTGACGAAGTACTCCACCGCGTTTTCCGGGAACAGCCGCCGGAACTCGCTGTAGAGCTGGGCGGCGAGGGTCTTGTTGGGGGCGATCACCAGGCTCGCCCGGTCGGCCTGGGCGATGACGTGGGCCATGGTGAAGGTCTTTCCGGAGCCGGTCACCCCGAGCATGATGTTGTGGCGGTTTCCCGACGCCAGATTGCGGCCGATCTCCCGGATCGCCTTGGGCTGGTCCCCGGTGGGGGTGAACTCCGAAACGAGATGGAAACGCGACATCTTCCGACCCTACTGTTTGACCTTCCAGATCGTGCCGTCGGGCCGGTCTTCCAGGAGAATGTTCATCGATTCGAGTTCCTGACGGATCGCGTCCGCCCGCCCCCAGTCCTTGGTCTTCCGGGCCTGGGCCCGCTCCTCGATCATTCCCTCGATCTTCTCCGGATCGATCTCCGTACCGGCCATGTGGGTGGACCGTCTCTTCCGGAAATAGTCTTCGGGCACGTCCGTCAGGATTCCCAGGATGCCGCCGATCCTCCGGATGTCCGAGAGGTTTTCGGCCACGGCGGCGTCCGCCGGGTCCTCATCCAAAAGGGCGTTGGTCTGGCGGACCGCCTCGAAGAGGACCCCGATGCCCTGGGCGGTGTTGAAATCATCCGCCATGACCTCCAGGAACCGCTCCCAGTGGGCCCCGCCGTCGGACATGCCGCTCCGTTCCAACCCGCCGGCGCGGTCCAGCAGCGTATAGATGCGGTCCAGGCCGGTCCGGGCCTCGTCCATGGCCTTGTCGGTGAAGTCGATGGGGCTGCGGTAGTGGTTGGAGAGAAGGAAGAGCCGGACCACCTCGGGATGGTACCGGGTCAGCACATCCTTGATCACCAGGAAGTTGCCCAGGGACTTGGACATCTTCTCCTGGTTGATGTTGACGAAGCCGTTGTGGATCCAATACCGGGCGAAGGGTTTGTCGAACGCCCCCTCGGACTGGGCGATCTCGTTCTCGTGATGGGGAAAGATGAGGTCCTTTCCGCCGCCGTGGATGTCGAAGGTCTCCCCCAGGTGTTTCCAGCTCATGGCCGAACACTCGATATGCCAGCCCGGGCGGCCCATCCCCCAGGGGCTCTCCCACGAGGGTTCTCCGGTCTTGGCGGCCTTCCAGAGGACGAAGTCGTGGGGGTTCCGCTTTTTCCGGTCCACGTCCACCCGGGCCCCGGCCTCCATATCCTCGAGCTTTCTCCCGGACAGCTTTCCGTACCCCTCGAAGGCCTCCACCGAGAAGTAGACGTCCCCGTCCGCTTCATAGGCCATCCCCCGGTCGATGAGCCGCTGAACCAGCATCGTGATCGGACCGATGAACTGGGTGACCCTCGGTTCCGAGTCGGGCCGCAGGACATTGAGGGCATCCATGTCGGTGTAGAACTCGTCGATGTACTTCCGGGCCACCGTCATGGGGTCGGTCTTCAATCGGTGGGCCCGGTCGATGATCTTGTCGTCCACGTCGGTGAAGTTCCGGATATAGGTCACCTCCAGGCCGATGGCCCGGAGGTACCGGACGATGACGTCGAAGACCACCACGGACCGGGCGTGGCCGATGTGGCAGGAGTCGTAGACCGTGGGCCCGCAGACGTACATGCGCACCTTTCCGGGCTCCACGGGTTCGAAGACCTCTTTTTTGCGGGAAAGGGTGTTGTAAACGCGAAGGGTCATATGGGTTTTATTCCTCCGGTATAGGGATCGGGCTGGAGGATCGGTCATTGAATCAGCGCCACGCACATGGCCCCGATGCCCTCTCCCCGTCCGATGAATCCGAGGCCCTCGGTGGTGGTCGCCTTGATATTGATGGATGATGGTGTCACGTTGAGGGTTTCGGAGATCCGCTCCCGCATCGCCGCCCGATGGGGGGACATCCTCGGTTTCTGGGCGAAGATGGTGGCGTCCAGGTTGACCAGGGTAAATCCGTCCCGACGGACCATGTCGTAGGTTCGGGCGAGGAGCAGAAGGCTGGAGATGTCCTTGAACCGTCCGTCCGTGTCCGGGAAGTGGCGGCCGATATCCTCAAGCCCCGCGGCGCCCAGCAGCGCGTCGCAGACCGCATGGAGGAGCACGTCGGCGTCCGAGTGGCCCTCCAGGCCTTTGTCATGGGGAATCGGAACGCCGCCCAGGACGAGCCGCCTCCCTTGTACCAGCCGATGGACATCATATCCCGAGCCGACGCGCACCCATGGATCTCCAGAATCAAAAGGTTCAACAAATCTAAAATTATAAGGAATAACTCATTGGGTGTCAATTGACGAAACCGCCCAAATCGGGTATCAACCGGGGTGGATTCGGATGTCGGAACCACCGGCTTTCAATGGGCCACCGGAATCGTGCGCCTCGCCGGCGAGCAGTGACCTGCCTGAAACACGGCAATGGACCCAAGGGGGGATGGAGATGGAAGAAATCGGACGAAGACAGGGGCGACGGAGGTTCGATATCGGCGTGGTCGCGGCGGCGCTCCTCATGGCCCTGTGGATGGACATCGGACAGGTCTCCGCCACGGAGATTTTCACCCCGGAGCTGACCGTGGTCGCCGGCGAAGCGGTGGCGGTCCCCATCAAGCTCGACCAGGTGGACAACCTGGCCGGCGTCAAGATCGTTCTCGCCTACGACAAAGAGCTGCTCACCTTCACGGAAGCCGAAAAGACCCGGCATACGAGTCCGTTGATGCACATCGTCAACGACAAGACCCCGGGGAGACTGATCGTGGTCATGGCCGGGGCACGGGGCATCAAGGGGAAGGATTTTGGCATCCTGGTCCTCTCGTTCCGGGCGTCCCCGACGCTGAAGGAACCGGTGGAAAAGACCTCCCTGAAAATCGAGGAGGTTCAGTTGATGAGCGACCAACTGAAGGAGTTCGAGGCATCGATCCGAACCGGGCCCATCACCATCACCCGGAAGGCCGCCGATCCCGCCGCCGAAGCGGGCGCAAACGACGCGCCGGCCGAAGGCGCGACCCGGAGCGTTCCAGAGCCGGTCAATCCGTCAACCGGGGACTCCGCTCCACCATCGCCTGGAGATCCTCCCAATTGAAATGGAGGTACCTCCGGGTGGTGTTCAGGTTCTCGTGTCCCAGGAGGTACTGGATCATGATCAGATTTTCCCCCGACCGGGCCTTCAGACTGGCGCCCGAATGGCGCAGAAGGTGCGGCCCCTGTTTCCGTTTGCCGATTCCCGCCCGTTTCAGGGCCTGACTGACGATGTAGTGGACCTGCCGCCGCTTCAGTTGTTTTCCGTGGCTGGAGAGGAAGACCCACGGCGAGTCGTGCCCTTTGAACGCGGGGCGGGAGGCGAACCAGTCGGAGAATTTCGACAGGAGATGGTCGTTCAAGGGGATATTGTCGGTCTTGCTCCGCTTCCGGGTGACCCAGACCTCTTTCTGTTCCAACCGAACATCCTCGCACTTCAAGTTGATCACCTCCGATACCCGGAGGCAGATATCGGTAAAAAGACCGAAGAGCAGCAGATTCCGGCTCACCATTTTTTTGGGTCCGTTTTCCGCCTCCGATCGGAACAGCCGCTGTAATTCGTCATGGGTGAGGTAATCGGTCTTGGGTTGGTAGACCCTCGGCTTTTCGATGGATGAGGCGATATTGTCCAGGACGAGTTCCTCGTCCACCATATAATCGAAAAATCCCATCAAAACGTACATGATTCCCAGTTTTGACCCTTTTGAAATTTTATGTTCCTTCAAGTAGGAAATGATGGTGTTTTTTTGAATTTGGTGCGGAATTTCGATTTTATGTTTTTTACAGAACCTGGAGAACCGAAGCAGCTCATATCTGCGGTTATAGACCGAAGTATCACTTAATGAGCCGATTGCCTCTTTTTCGCTCAAATAGTCCTCGATCGTCTCAAAAATGGTGGTATTGCGCTTTGGGGTGAAGTTTGGGTCCATAGGTGGATTTTTGCGCCTTTTTTCGTTTTTGATCAGGGTGCTCGCCGCATTGTGGAGTGCGAAAATTATATTTTTCGCACCCGAATGGGCTGCTGATCCCCGTTTTTAGTGCGAAAAACGAAATTTTCGCACTCCTTGGTGTTCGGGAGTCACAAAAAATAAGGTCCCCGCCGTTTTGTTTATGATGAAATTTTGACGTCACCATTAAGCCGGTTTGCGGGTAGTTTTAATTCTTGTGACTCCCTTAGGGGTGAGACATACCAGCCCTGGGCCTCCCCAGGATTGGCCATCCCGGTCGAAAAATTGCCCAATAGTAGCATCCCCATATTTTCACGACCAGGGACCGACGCATGGTGGAACACCCTATCAAATCGAGCCGAATTTGCCAATCAAAAAACAACCCAATAGAGTCCTATTGGGTTGTTTTTGGATCTCCCGGATTTTCCACCGTCGATGATTGTTCTTCAACTATTTGATATCGCGGAAAAATAAAACCCCAAATCCGCCGACCGTAGCAACGAAGAGAATCCGTCCCATACAGCACAACAGTCTCCAACATGCCACACCATCCTGTAAATCCTTCATAAATCCTGGCCATCCTGATTCAAAAACCCATAATCCCCATAATCCCCACAATTGGCAAATCGACCATATTATGGTAATAAATTGAATAAAAGATGGTTTTCTCCCATTCAATGCAAAAAAAAGGAGAAATCGGCTTGGCCAGGACAAAATTTCATGTTACGCCGGAAACGGGTAAATTGAGCATTACGCTCAACAAACGGCAGCTCAAGGAGTTCAAGAAGATGTCCGTCGAATTCGAGCTGTCCGTGGATGATATCCTGCAGATCGCCGTGGACGCCTTCATTCAGAAATACCAGAGCACCCCCACGGAGAAGATCGACCGAAAAGGCATCGGAGCGCTCCTCGAGTAGAATTCGGCTCGAAACGGCGCCCCCGGTTCAGGCCTGGATGCTCTTGACCTGATTCCTTCCCTTCTTCTTGGCGTCGAACAGCGCCTCGTCGCCGGCACGGATCAAGGTGGTATGGGGCTCCTCGGCGGACGGATAGATGGCGGCAACCCCCAGACTGATGGTGACCCAGTCCGATACCGGCGAGTAATCGTGCGGGATCTTGAGGTCGACCACCGCCCGCCGCATCTGCTCGGCCATGTGGTCGGCTCCGGTGAGATCGGTTCTGGGCAGCACGGCGGCGAACTCCTCCCCCCCGTACCGGGCTACGAAATCGGTGGGCCGATGGACGGCCGCCGCCAGGGTTCTGGCCACCTGTTTGAGACAATCGTCGCCCGCCAGGTGGTTGTAGGTGTTGTTGTAGGCGCCGAAGTAATCGATGTCCACCATGATCAGCGCCAGGGAGTTCCCTTCGCGGACGGCATTGCGCCATTCCACCCCGATGACCTCGTCGAACCGCCGCCGGTTGGGGATCCCGGTGAGTCCGTCCATGGAGGAGAGATTCTCCAGGAAATCGCGGTGTCGCTTCAGTTCCAGGTGGGTCTTGACCCGTGCCTTGACGATGGCCTGGCTGAAGGGCTTGGTGACATAATCGACGGCCCCCAGCTCCAGCCCCCGGGTCTCGTCCTCCTCGTTGCTCATGGCGGTGATGAAGATGATGGGGATGTTGCGGGACTTCGCGCTCGCCTTCAGCTTCCGGCAGACCTCGTACCCGTCCATGTCGGGCATCATGATGTCGAGCAGGATCAGATCCCACTTCTCGTCGGAAAGGGCCAGTTTCAGGGCCTCCCGGCCACTGGTGGCGAAGCTGACCTTGTAGTCGGACTTGAGCACCTGGCCGAGAACCCGGATGTTCTCCGGCACATCGTCGACGATGAGGATCCGCTGGATCCCTTCGGGATGGATCATGCGGTCTCCGCCTCCTCCGTCCCCTTCGCCCCTTGGGACGGGGCCGCCCCCACCCCCGCCAAGATATCCGACAGGAGGGACCTGGCCGCGTCGAATTCCAGGGCGGCCACCCGGCCGACCAGCTCCTCCAGGGGGGCGCCGGCATCCAGCGACGCGGCGATCTCCGGCTTCACGGCCTCCAGGAACTCCTCCGCCTCCAGATCGTTCTTCTCCAGGAGATCGTCCAGCTGGAGGAGCTTCGACGCCAGCCCCGCGACATCGACCTCCTTGCGGGGCGCCGCGATCGTTTTCGGCGCCGCGGCGAACCGACGGGAGAGCTGTTCCGCCGATGCGAGAACCCGCTTCAGCTCTCCCTGGAAGGTCTCCATCCGTTGGTCCAGGTCCACCGCTCCGCCGGCGATCCCTTTCTCCAGGGCTTCCACCGCGCGGATCAGGTCGAAGGCCGAGATATTGCCGCCGGCCCCTTTCATGGCGTGGAGGAACCCAAGGGCCTCGCTGCCGCGATCGTCCGCCGCCATCTCCGCCACCCGGTCCCGGGCGTCGGTGTACCGCCGGACGAAATTCTCCAGAAGGTCCAGGTAGAGGGGGATCTTTCCGCCGATTCGGTCCACCCCCGACCGGATGTCGAGGCCCGGCAGATGGTCGGGAAGAGCGGGACCCGCCTCTTCGGCCGCCGGGACCTCCGGCATTCGCACGGCCGTCTCCGGAGAGTCGGGGTCGGGGAGCCACCGCTCGAGAACCGAGAACAGCTCCTTCCGGTTGATGGGCTTGGTGACGTAATCGTTCATCCGGGCGTCGATGCACCGCTCCCGATCCCCGCTCATGGCGTGGGCCGTCAGGGCGATGATGGGGAGATCCGCCATGGAGAGCTGGTTCCGGATGAACCTCGCGGCCTGGTATCCGTCCATGACCGGCATCTGAATATCCATCAGCACGGCGTCGAATCGGGCGTGCTGGACCGCTTCCACCGCCGCCGCGCCGTCGTTCACGGCCTCCACCGCGAGGCCGACCCCTGTCAGGATTTCCGTGGCCACCTGCCGGTTGATGGGGTTGTCCTCCACCAGCAGGACCTTGCACCCTTTTCGGATGTCCCAGGTTTCCGGCCCCTTGGGACGTCTTTTCCGGCCGGCCCTTCCGGTTTCGCCGAACACGTCCGCGAGGGTGTCGAGCAGGACCGAGTGCTTGATGGGCTTGACCAGAAAGGCGCGGATCTCCAAGGCGTCCGCCTGCCGCATCACCTCCTCCCGGCCGAAGGCCGTCAGCAGCACCACCGGCGTCCGGGCGATCTCCGGCCTGTTCCGGATCTCCCGGATGGTGTCGATGCCGTCCTTTCCCGGCATCATCCAGTCCATGATCACCAGATCGAACGGAAATTCCCCGGTGCCGGCCCGGAGCAAGGCCAGGGCCTTCTCCCCCGAATCGGCCAGGGTGGGCCGGATGCCGAAGGATTTGAGCATCTGGGCCGACACCTCCAGGGCGGTGGGGTTGTCGTCCACCACCAGGACCCGCTTCTCCGAAAAGCTTCGGGGGATCGGATCGGCCTCCCGGGGCTTTTCCCCCAAACCGAACCGCGCGCTGAAGTGGAAGGCGCACCCCCGCTCGGGATTGTTTCTCACCCCGATCTCCCCATTCATCATCTCCACCAGCCGCTTGCTGATGGTCAGGCCCAGGCCGGTGCCGCCGAATTTCCTCGTGGTCGACCCGTCGGCCTGGGTGAAGGCGGTGAAGAGTTTTCCGATGATGCTCCGGTCGATACCGATGCCGGTGTCGGTCACCTCGAACCCGATCCGGACGCCGCCCGCCTCCCTCCGGAGGACCCGGACCTTGACCACCACTTCCCCCTGGTCGGTGAACTTGATGGCGTTTCCGGTGAGATTGGTGAGCACCTGGATCAGCCGAAGGGGGTCGCCCACCAGATCCTCCGGGACATCGTCGGACACCGCGAAGACCATTTCGATCCCCTTTTCGGCGGCTTTGCCGGAGAAGATGTCCGAGAGGTCGTCCAGGATCTCCCGGAGGGTAAAGGGCGTCGACTCCAGTTCCAGCCGCCCGGCCTCGATCTTGGAAAAGTCGAGGATGTCGTTGATGATCCCCAGCAGGGATTTCCCGGAGACCTGGATCTTGCCGAGATAGTCCCGCTGTTTGTCGGTCATCACGGTGCCCATGGCCAGGTCGGTGAGCCCGATGATGGCGTTCAACGGCGTCCGGATCTCATGGCTCATGTTGGCCAGGAATTCGCTCTTGGCGTGGGTGGCCGCCTCCGCCGCCTCCTTGGCGAGCTTCAGCTCCTCGGCCTGCTTGCGCTGGGTGATGTCCTCCAACATCCCTTCGTAGTATTTGATCTCCTGGTTCTCATCCCGGACGGCGTGGGCGTTGAGGGAGACCTGGATGACGCTTCCGTCCTTCCGGTGAAACCGGGCCTCGAAATCCTTGACGTACCCGTCCTCCCGCATCCGGCGGCTCAGTTCATCCCGCTTTTTCGGGTTGACGTACATCTGCCGCTTGAGATCGGTGACGTTCCGGATCAGGTCCTCCTGGTCGTCGTACCCGAGGATCCGGACGAAGGCGGCGTTGGCGGTGAGGAATCCGCCCTCGGGGGTGGTCTGGAAGATCCCCTCCGCCGCGTTGTCGAAGATCCCCCGGTACTTCTCCTCCGACGCCCGGAGCGCCTCCTCGGCCTGTTTCCTCGCGGTGATGTCCCTGGAGTTCTCCACGATCAGCTTGGGCCGGCCGTCCCGGTGCCATTCGGTGACGCTGGTGGTGCACCAGAGGATCAAGCGGTTCCCGGAAAGGTCGACGGCGTCGGTCTCGTGTTCGTGGATCTTTCCGTCCGAGAGGGTCTTCAGGGCGATGCAATCTTCGCAGACCCGGTCCCTTCGCCGGTACCGGTCGTAACATTTGCTTCCCACCAGGTCCTGCCCGAAGAGCCGCTTGGCGATGTCGTTGGCCCAGACGATGTTCAGGTGCTCGTCCAGGATGCTCATCCGGTCGGTGATGGAGTCCATGATGCCGGTGAGCTGCTCCTCGCTCTTTTTGAGCGCCTCCTCCACCAGCCGCCGTTCATTGATTTCGCTGTGGAGTTCCGTGTTGGCCCGGGCCAGCTCCCGGGTCCGTTCCGCCACCCGGCGCTCCAGCTCGTCATGGGCGCGCTTGAGGGCCTCCTCGGCCTGCTTCCGCTCGGTGATGTCCATGGCGATGCAGAGGATCCCGCTGACGGCGCCGTCGGAATCCCGCAGGGCATTGACGGTCATGTTGACCGGAAAGGGGGTTCCGTCCCGTTTGATGTAGGTCCACTCGCTCTGTTCCGACATACCGAGGAAGGCGTACTCGAACAGGAGCCGGGAGGGGGTGACCGTCCGGCCGCGGTGGGCGGTCAGGCGGCTGCTCCGGCCGATGAGTTCGGTTTCGGAGAGGAAGAGTTCCGGGGACTGCTTTCCGATGAGTTCCTCGGCCCGGTACCCCAGGAGGTTTTCAGCCCCTGTGTTGAGGACGGTGATGGTGCCGTCGATGTCGGTGGCCACGATGGAGATCTGGGAGGCCGAGTTGAGCACCGCCTTGCGCAGGGCGTTGGCCGTCTGGAACCGATGGAGGACCCGCTCCGTCTCCTCGAACTGCTTGACCACCAGATCGGCGGTGATGTCCGCCGCCTGCCGGGCCACCCGGATCTCCTCCCGCAGGAGGCGGTTCTCCTCGATCAGTTTCCGGATCCGCCCCGCGTACCGCCGGACCAGGTCGTCGGACAGCGAGGGGTCCCACATCCCCGCATCGAGTTCGGCGAACATCATTCCCCCTCTTCCAGGCGGACCGCGTGGACCGTGCAGACCAGGCAGGGATCGAAGGAGCGGAGGATGATCCCCGCCTCCACCGGATTGCCTGCGTCCCGGACACGGGCCCCCATCAGGGCCGATTCCATGGGGCCCGGCGCCCCGGTCTCATCCCTGGGGGAGGCGTTCCAGCTGGTGGGGGTGATGATCTGGTAGTTGTCGATCTTCCCGCCGTCGATCCGGACCCAGTGGCCCAGGGCCCCCCGGGGGGCCTCGGTGAGGCCGTGGCCGTTGCCGAAGTCGGTGACGCCGTATTCTTCGAAGAACTTCCCCCGGTCCCCGCCGATCTCCTCCAGCCATTGCCGCAGGGCGGGGATCAGCACGGCCGGGCGGATGAGGCGCGCCAACTGCCGGACAAAGACGTTGGGCCGATTCTCGGCCACCAGCCGGGTGATCAACGGATGATCCCCCACGATCATCTGGGCCAGGGGGCCGGTCTCCGCCGCCATGCCCTCGTACCGGGGGGCCTTGGCCCAGCTGTACCGTTTCCCCTCGCTGCCGCTGGCGTACGGCTTGGTCATCCCTTCGTAGGGGTGGACCCCCCCGGAGTAGCCGGTGAACCAGGAGTGGTCCACGGCCTCCGTGATCCGGTCCTGGCGGAACTCCCGCCGATGCGTCCCGTCATGGAAGCCCGCCGGCAGAAACCGTCGGTCCCCCTGGAGGAGGGGCGCCACGGCCGTCTCCGAGGGCAGTTCAAAGGCCCCGAAGCTCAAAAAGCAGCCGGTTCCCCGCCCGATCTTGTGGAGCCCCCCTTCCCTGGCGTACCGGATGAAGAAGCCGAGGTCGCTCTCCCGGTGGGCTTCGGATTCCCCCAGCCATCGATCCAGTTCCGACGGGCCGGTGACCTCGGCCCACCGCTCCAGGCGGCACCCGAGGATCCGACGCTCGAAGTATTTCCGGAAGTCGTTGAGCAGGTATCGGCACTGGTTGACGTCGTTGGGGCTGGGGATGGAGACCACCCCGCCGGGGACCATGAACGAGGAGTGGGGCCACTGGCCCCCGAGGATGGCGACGATCTCCAGGATCCGGCGGGTCTCCCGGATCCCGGCGATCACGCTCTCCCCCTTGAGCGGGGTATACCGGCGCACCGCCTCTTCGAACAGGGAGTGGCCCTTGAACCTGGGGTTGGTGAAATCGGCCATGAAGAGCATCAGAGAGTGGCGGATGTCGTTCTGGAGGATCTCCACCATGAGGGCGGCGTTCCGGATCCGCCGGGCGTTGTCGGGCACCCGGGCCTGATAGACGCCGTCCAGGGCCTTGGCCGCCGCCTTCAGATGGGAGGTGCTGCAGATGCCGCAGACCCGGGGCGTGATCACCAGCCCGTCCAGGGGCCCCCTCCCCTTGAGGATGTTTTCGAACCCCCGGTACATGGTGCCCGCGCTGCGGGCGTCCACCACAACGCCCTCCTCCAGGTCGAGGCGGATCTTGAGATCGCCTTCCACCCGGTTCATGGGCACGATTTGGATCCGGCGTTTGGCCATGGGCACCTCAGATGCTCGTCTTGCGCTGTTTCAAACGCTGCGGGGCCGCCGCCGCCGCCATCCCCTTGTAGGCGAGGTAGTGGGCGCGGCTCACACCGTCCGGAAGTTCGATGGGGATCCCCTCGACGTTCCGGGTCTGGAAAAAGGGATAATGCTGGGGGAAGTCCGGCCGGGTGCAGCCGAAACAGGGGACCCCCACCCGGGTCTTCGAGGACCGCCGGTTCCAGAGGATCTTGTTGCACGGCCCGTGGACCAGGGGGCCGTGGCACCCCAGGTAGAAGAACATGCATCCCTTCTCGCCGAACCGTTTCTCCTCCACCCGGTACTCGTGGTACTCGTTGCGGGTACACCCCTGGTGAACCATCATGCCGTACCACTCCAACGGCGTCTGGAGGTCGGAGAGTTCTATTTCGGAACCCGACAGAATCAGGGAGAGAACCCCTTTGACCACGTCGCAGTGGCAGGGGCACCCGGGGAGGTTGATCACCGGCAGGCCGGCTCCGGACCGGAAATCTTCCCCGAGAAATCCCCCCCGGTTCCACTTGTGGAACTGGAGGCCGGTGGCCTCGATCTCCCCGTCGGCCCCGATGCCGCCGTAACTGGCGCAGGTTCCGACGGCCAAAAGGACGTCGGCCCGTTTGGCCAGGGCCGCCAGGAGATCCTTCTTCGGCCCCTCATGGGCCTGGTCGTACATGCCGGTGCCGCCGGGGCCGCGGATCACCGACCCCTCGACGCAGAGGATGTCCAGCGGCGCCCTCCCTTCGATCAAATCGTTGTTGAGAGCCCGCTGCCGCTCGAACTCCATGGCGGAGACGGAGGGGTGCCAGAGGAGTTCGATCTCCAGCAAATCAAAAAATCCCTGGATATCGGGGGCCTCGGCATTGAACATCGACCAGGTGTCGCCGCCGCAGCCGCCGCATTGAAGCCAATAGAGGGTCTTGGACATGAGAGGGTCTCCATTCTTTCCGGAAAGCAACGGTAAGCCGTTCTTTTATAAATCAATCTGGAGAAGAGGACAACCCATGATTTAACGGGGTGCTGAAAAACGATCGAAGGAGACACGGCCGGAGGCCGAGCGGCGCGGCGGCGGGAAAGGGCCTTTCCGCCCCCGGCGGACCGGCGGCGGAAAGGCGGTGGGGCTGCGGTTTTATTCGTTGGCCGCCCGAGGCAGGTCGGCCTCCGCTTCATCATCGGAGAGAAAGGCGACCGGAAGCGCCTCATCGATGCGGTCCACCAGGACGAAGGTCAGGGCCTCCCGGACCTCCTCCGGCAGCTCGTCCAGGTCCTTTTCGTTCCGTTTGGGCAGGATGACCTTGGTCATGCCGGCCCGGTGGGCCGCCAGCACCTTCATCTTGATGCCGCCCACGGGCAGGACCCGGCCCCGGAGGGTCACCTCGCCGGTCATGCCCAGGTCCCCCCGGACCGGCCGGTCGCTGAAGAGGCTGGCCATGGCCAGGACCATGGCGATGCCGGCGGAGGGGCCGTCCTTGGGGATCGCCCCGGCCGGCACGTGGAGGTGGACATCGGTGTGCTCGAAGGCGTCGGGATCGACCTTCAGCCCGCCCGCCTTGGACCGGACGTAGCTGTGGGCGATCTGGGCGCTCTCCCGCATGACGTCGCCCAGCTGTCCGGTGAGGGTCAGCCCCCCCTTCCCCTTCATCCGGCTCGCCTCGATGAAGAGGATATCCCCGCCGGTGGCGGTCACCGCCAGGCCCGTGGCGATGCCGGGGATTTCGATGTTCTCGGAGAGTTCCGACTCAAACTTCTCCTTTTTAAGATAGGTCCGGACCTGCTCCGGGGTGATCTCCACCTGGGGCAGCTCCCTGCCCACGATGCGCACGGCGCTCTTCCGGCAGACCGCGCCGATCTGCCGTTCGAGGTTCCGGACCCCCGCCTCCCGGGTGTAGTCCTGGATGATCTTGCGCAGGGCCTCCTCGGGAAAGGCGATCTCGTCCTCCCGGAGCCCGTTGGCCCGCAGCTGCCGGGGGACCAGGTGGCGCTCGGCGATGCGGATCTTCTCGAACTCGGTGTAGCCGTCCAGGTTGATGATCTCCATCCGGTCCCGCAGGGGGGCCGGAATCGTCTCCAGCTGGTTCGCCGTGGTGATGAAGATCACGTCGCTCAGGTCGTAGTCCACGTCCAGGTAATGGTCCCGGAAGGCGTGGTTCTGGGCCGGATCGAGGACCTCCAGCAGGGCGCTGCTGGGATCCCCCCGCCAGTCGGAGCCCACCTTGTCCACCTCGTCGAGCATGAAGACGGGGTTCCGGGTCCCGGCCCGTTTGACGGCCTGGATGATCCGTCCGGGCATGGCGCCGATATAGGTCCGGCGATGGCCCCGGATCTCGGCCTCGTCCCGCATGCCGCCGAGGCTCATCCGGGTGAACTTCCGGCCCAGGGCCCGGGCGATGGACTGGCCGAGGCTCGTCTTGCCCACCCCCGGAGGGCCGGCGAAGCAGAGGATGGCGCCCATGGCGTCCGGGGGGCCCGCCTCGCCCTCGTTCCGTTTGGCCATGCCCCGCTCCTGGACCAGCTTCCGCACCGCCAGGTACTCGATGATCCTTTCTTTGACCTCGTCCAGGTCGTAGTGGTCCTCGTCGAGGACCTTGCGGGCGTTCTCGATCTCCATCTGGTCCTCGCTCGCCTCGTACCACGGCAGGTCGAGGATCCAGTCGAGATAGGTCTTGATGAGGGCGTATTCCGGCGCGTGGGGGGACATGCCGCGGAACCGCTTGAGTTCCCGCTCCGCCTCCTTCCGGGCCTCCTCCGGCAGCTCCTTTTCCGCCACCTTTTCGGCGTACTCCTCCGGCTCGGGCTGCGTCTCCTCCGTCTCCCCCAGCTCCTTCTGGATCGCCTTGAGCTGCTGGCGCAGGAAGAACTCCCGCTGGGCCTTGTCCATCTCCTCCCGGGCTTCGGTCTGGATCTTCTGGCCCAGGGAGAGGACCTCCTTTTCATGGGAGAGATGGGAGATGAGGGTCCGCATCTTCTCCCGGATATCGTCCAGCTCCAGGAGCGCCTGCCCCTTGGGCACGTCGAGGCCCGCGTTGCTGGCCACCATATAGACGAGGAACCGCGGATCCTTCACCTGGTTCAGGATGTTGACCGCCTCCTTGGGCAGCTGGGGGGAGAGGGTGACCACCTCCTTGGCCAGGTCCCGAAGGCTGCGCTTCAGGGCGTCGAGTTCCACGTCCGGCTCCACGGTCTCGGGATGCGGGGAGATCCGGGCCTGGAGGTAGGGCGTTTCCGCCAGCCAGTAGTCGACCTGGAACCGTTCCAGCCCCTGGACGATGACCTGGAGGGACTCGTCCTCGGAGCGGACCACCCGTTCGATCCGGGCCACGGTTCCGATCTCATGGACCTGCCCCGGCTTCGGCTCCTCGATGGCCGGGTTCTTCATGCTCACCAGTCCGATGAGCCGGTTCCCCTTCATCGCCTCCTCCACCAGCATCACGGAGCGGGGGATCCCCACGGAGAGCGGGATCACGGTATGGGGATATCCGACGGTATTCCGGAGCGGCAGGACGGGCAGCTCCTCGGGGATCTTTGTCCGGGAGGCCTTTTTCTTTTCCTGTTCTTGTTCCTGGGTCTCGTTCGGTTGCTTTTTTTCGTTATCCATTATCGTTTACACCCTTTCCGAATTGGAATTGATCGATGGGTTCAACGGCTGAAACGCCCTCCCGGAAAGTCCCAACGCAATCCCCCGCCGGGACGGTCCCCAGGGTGGGAAGCGGAGAGGATCGGAAACTCTCGTGCGGGAGGATTTTCAGCCGGGTGTCTCATATCGGTACGAACACAATATAATGCGGATCGATTGATTGTAAAGTTGAGCACTTGCCATTTCCAACAGGAGGGCGGGGCCGCCGGTGTCCGGAGGCCCCGGAAATCCCGGCCGCAGGTTTGACAGAAAGCGGCTCCGCTCCCATATTTACGGGCGGACGACGGCCCCGGGCGTGCTTGTTTCCGAGGGAAAGCGCCCGGAGAGAAGCCGGACGAAGGAGGTTGTTTTGAAGATACGCGTGGAGAAGATTCCCGTCGAGGGGCTCTGCCTCGAGTTCGTCGAAGATGTGGACGCCTTTCCGGTCCTGGCCGAGATCCACCGGACCGGGGAGGTCGGATTCCAAGGGCCCGTCTCGATCCGTCTTGCGGTCGGCTGGGTGCGGGACATGGTGGAGGTGAAGGGGATCGTGGAGACGACGGTCCGCCTCCGGTGCGGCCGGTGCCTGGCCCGGTTCACCGCTCCCCTGAGACAGCGGGTGAGCCTCTATTTTACGCGAACGCTTCCGGAGCTGGACGCCCCGGCCACCGAGGACGGCGTGGAGGTGAGCGCCGACGTCATCGGCCTGGTCCCCTTCGAGGGTGATGAGATCGATCTCACCGAGGTGATCCAGGAGCAGGTGACCGTGGCCCTGCCCCCGTGGCCCCTGTGCGGGGAGGAATGCCAGGGGCTCTGCCCCGTCTGCGGGGCCGACCGCAACCGAACCGCCTGCGGCTGTGAACGGCAGGACTTCGACAACCCCTTCGCGGTCCTCAAGAACCTCAAGCTGAAATAGGCCGCCGCGCCGCCTGAAAACCTCAAAGCCGGACGGCCCCCTCCACGGTGAAGGTCACCGCCCCCCAGTCCCGCTCCGGCCTCCCCCGGAGCAGGAAGGGGCCCGGGCCGGCGAGGAGATGGGAGCAGCGGCGGTAAGTCCGGGGGAAGAAGGTGGTCTCCATGATCCCGGTCTCGTCCTCGAAGGTGAGAAACGTCATGGGGTCCCCCTTCTTGGTGCGGACGGTCTTACCGGTGACGAGCCAGGCCCCGATCCGGACGGGCCGGTCCAGGTGATCCCCCAGCCGGGCCACCTTGACCGTGCCCAGGGACCGGAGCCGGTCCCCGAAGAGTTCCATGGGGTGGCGGTCGCAGAGGAATCCCAGCACGGCGAACTCCCGCCGGAGGCGCTCCACGGGGTCCTCGGGGGGCAGCGGGGGGGGCGTCTCCTCCGCCGGGGCGAAGAGCCGCCCCTGGGCCGGCCCCTTCCGCCGGGACCGGACCCATCGGGCCAGCCCCCAGAGGAGCCCGGCCCGGTTCCCGTCCCGGGAAAAGGCGTCCAGGGCCCCGCACCGGATCAGGGCCCGGGCCTCGTCCTCGTCGGGCCCCGTCCGGTCGAGGAAGTCCCGGAGCCCCCGGAATTCCCCCTCTTGACGTCCGGAGAGGATCCGCTCCCGGGTCCCGGTCCCGAGCCCCTTGACGGCCATGAGGCCGACCCGGAGGACCTTCCCTCCGCCCCGCCAGCGGACCCCGCTGATGTTCACGTCCGGCGGCGCCACCGAAAGCCCCATCCGTTTCGCCTCGGAGACGTAGGCGAAGGTGGCGTAGAACCCCCCGCCGTTGCTGATCACCGCCGCCATGAACTCCGCCGGATGGTGGACCTTGAGGTAGGCGGCCTGGAAGGAGACCCGGGCGTAGGAGGCGCTGTGGGGCTTGCAGAACGAGTAGCCGTTGAAGCTCATGATCATCTCCCACACCCTTGCTATCGTCTCCGCCGGCACCCCCCGGGCCCACGCCCCGGCCTCGAACCGCTCCCGGCAGTCCCGCAGGGCGTGCTCCCGGTCCTTCTTGGAGAGGATCTTCCGCAGCCCGTCCGCCTCGGCGTGGGAGAAGCCGGCCAGGGAGACGGCGGCCCGGGAGACATCCTCCTGGTAGACCATGAGGCCGAAGGTCTCGTCCAGGACGTCGGCCAGCAAGGGATGGAGCGGATCCCAGGCCCCCCCGTGGAGGCGGCGGATGTACTCCTGGATGACGTCGTTGGCCGCCGGCCGGATGATGCTGCTGTGGATCACCAGATGGTCGAAGTCCCCCACCCCGGTCTTCTGCTGGAGGAGCCGCATGGCCGGGCTCTCGATGTAGAAGCACCCCATGGTCCGCCCCTGGCCCAGGGCCTCCTGGGTCTCGGGGTCGGCCTCGGGGGCCCAGCCCTCCTCCGCGAAGGGGACCCCGTTTTTCCGGATGCCGGCCACGGCGTCCCGGATCACCCCCAGGCTCCGGTTGCCCAGCAGGTCGATCTTCACCAGGCCGAAGTCCTCGGCGGCGTCCTTCTCCCACTGGATCACCGGCACCCCCTTGGGGGCGTCCTCCACCGGCACGTAGGCGTCGATGGGGCCGGGGGTGATCACCACCCCGCCGGGGTGGACGGAGAGGTACCGCGGCGTTCCGATGATCCGGCCGGCCAGGGCCAGGATCTCCGGCCAGGGGGGCGGCAGGTCGAGGTTCCGGGCCTGGGGCCGGGCGGCCAGGATCTCCGGCAGGTCCGCCCCCCTCCCCTCCCCCCGGACGTGCCAGGGCAGGCACCGGGCCACCCGGCCGATCTCCGCGTCGGTCATGCCGAAGACCTTGGCCGTCTCCCGCACCGCCATCCGGGGCTGGAACAGGACGTGGTTGGCCACCATGGCGCAGCGGCCCCGGTGGCGGGAAAGGACCGTGGCCAGGACCCCGTCCCGCTCGTCCCAGGCGAAGTCGACGTCGATGTCCGGCGGGTCCGTACGGCCCGGGTTGAGGAACCGCTCGAAGTAGAGGTTGTGCGCAAGGGGGCAGACGTTGGTGATCCCCAGGCAGTAGGCCACCAGGGAGGCGGCCCCCGAGCCCCGGCCGCAGATCCGGGGGCTGGGCCGGATGATCTCCCGGACCACCAGGAAGTAGGCGGAAAACCCCATTTCGGCGATGGTCCGAAGCTCCCGCTCCAGCCGCTCCACCGTCGGCTCGGGAAGTTCGTCCCCGTACCGGCGCCGGGCCCCCCGGTAGGCGGCCCGCCGGAGGGCCTGGTCCGCGTCCCCCGTACCGGCGCCGTCGCCGTTCTCCGGCCACGGCGGCATCACCACTCCGAAGTCGGGCCCGGTGAAGGCGAGCCGGTCGGCGATCTCCCGGGCCGCGTCCAGGGCCCCGGGGCAGGGGGCGAACCGGCGGGCGTAGACCGATGTCGGAGCCAGCCGGGCATCCGCCGGCGCCACGTCGCCGGGGGGCAGGCGGGAGAGGACGGTGTTCCGGTCGATGGCCCGGAGGAGGCAATGGACGGCGTGTTCCTCCGGTGCCACGAAAAAGCTGTCCGGCGCGGCGGCCATCGGCACCCCGAGCCGCCGGGCGGTCCGGGTGAGGGGATGGCCCGGCGGCAGGGGGCGACGGCCCATGATCCCGGCGGTCCGGACCCCGGCGTCGCGCCAGGCGGCCAAAAGACCGGGGTGGTCGGTGAGGACCGTCAGCCCGGCGGCGAAACCGGGCAGGGCCGATCCCAGGTCGAAGGCCGGGTCCCGGTGGCGCCGGGTCAGGAGGCGGCAGAGGTTGGCGTAGCCGCCGGCCTCCTCCACCAGACAGACCGCCCGAGCCCTCTTTTGGGGGTCGGTCACCTCGGCCCCCACCATGGGGGCGATCCCCTCCCGCCGGCAGGCGGCCAGAAACGGGCCCAGGCCGTAGAGGTTGTCGGTGTCGGTGAGGGCCAGGCGGGTGTACCCCATGGCCCGGGCCGCCCGGCAGAGGTCCCCGGGCGAGGCGGTGCCCCGCATCAGGGAGTAGTGGGACCGGACGATGAGGGGGACCATCTGGAGGGCCCGGAGGGGGTCCGGCGCCGGGTCAGGCCGGCGTCGCCAGGAGGCGGCCGAAGGTGACGGCGTCCCGGCCGAACCGGGCCCGGATCCGGTCCATGGCCGCCAGGAGGTCGGCCCGCCGTTCCTCCGGCCGCTCCAGTTCGGGGAAGAGGGCCATCTGGGGGGGCGGATGGACCAGCCGGTCGCAGATCAGCCGCAGGCGGCGGACCCGGACCCGCCGGTGCCAGGCGAGGTGGAGGGCCGACCGGGCCCGGTCGAAGAGGATGAAGTCGTCGGCCGTGGCCGGGCTCGCGGCCCGCCGGCGGACCCGGCGGACCCCGTCGGCGTGGTCGAGGGCCACGGCGACGTTCCGGGCCGCCAGGCGCCGCCGCCGGAGTTCCGCACCCGCCGTCTCGGCGAGCCGGTGGAGGCCGGCCTCCAGGGCCGGGCCGTGGTTGGTCTCCTCGGCGAAGGCGTGGTCGAGGATTACCGTGGGCGGCCCCTCCCCGGCCCGCCGCACCGGCGAGGGGTCGATCCCCCGCACCGTGTCGTGGAGGAACCCGGCCCGCTTGCCCACCGCCGTCTCCAGCTGGTCCCGGGTCAGGGCCGCCGCCTCCCGGACCCGGGTGAGGTTGAAGTCCCGCAGCCGGGCCAGGTCCGCCGGCGCCACCCCGGGCAGGAGGGCCAGGGGCAGGGGGGCGAGGAAGGGGGCCTCCTCCCCCGCCCCCACGATGTACTCGCCGGCCGGCTTCACCAGCCGGGTGGCCACCTTGGCCACCAGCTTGTTGGGGGCCACCGACCAGATGGGGTCGAGGTTCAGGTCGGCCCGGGCCGCCTTGCGCAGGCGCCAGGCCACGTCCATGGGCGGCCCGAAGAGGCGCCCGGCCCCGGTCATGTCCAGGAAGAGGTGGCCGTCCCCCTCCCCCGGCTCGACCCGGGGCGAATAGGGGAGCGCCGCCCGGACCAGGGCCCCCATGGCCTGCTCGTACCGGGCCGGCCGGGGGGGGAGCACATAGGCGTCCCGGCACCGGCCCAGGGCCGCCGGCAGGGCCATCCCCTTGCGGACCCCGGACCGGTACGCCTCCTCGCTCATGTCGAAGACCGCGGCCCGGGCCGCCCCCTCGGGGGCGACGATCACCGGCCGGTCCCGGAGCCGGGGGTCGAGGGCCCGCTCCACCGCCACCGGGAAGTCGGCCACGTTCAGGTGGATGACGGCCCGTTCCACGGCGCCCCCTCCATGAGCCCGGCCCCTTCGAGCATCCCGGCCAGGGTCCGGGCGTTCTCCGCGGCCTGGGCCCGGACGTGGTTGTTGAAAAAGAGGAGTCCGTTCCGGGCCCGGCCGGCCATGGGGAGGATCCGGCCGTCGATCCACTCCCGCAGCTCCGCATCGCTGTAATGGTAGTCGAACTGACGCTGCATGTTGCCCGACCGCCACCCCCGGGCGTTCCGGCCGTGGAACCGGACGTAGAAGAGATCGGGGGTGGTGACCACGTCCGAAGGGGGAAAGAGGCCGGGCAGATCGGGGACGTCCACCGCCGCCAGGGCGACCCCCCGCCGCTCCAGCTCGGCATAGACCCGGTCGTGGGCCCAGGAGGCGTGGCGGAACTCCACGGCCAGGGGCAGCCCCTGGAGTTCGTCCAGGAGCCGGGCCAGGTATCGGCGGTTCTCCGGGGTCCGGCGGAAGCCGGGGGGGAGCTGGATCAGGATCGCCGCGAGCTGCCCGGAGAGGCGCAGGGGGGCGATCCCCTCCCGGTATTGGGACGCCTGGCCCCGCCACCCGTCGGGGTCCACCTCGTGGGTGAGGGTCCGGGTGAGCTTGGCGGCGAACCGGAAGGTGTCGGGCACGTTGGCCCGCATCCGCTCCAGGGACTCGGCCTTGGGCATCTGGTACCAGGTGAAGTTGAGTTCCACGGCGGAGAAGGTCCCGGCATATATGGGGAGCATGCGGCCCGAGGGGGTCCCGGCGGGATAGAAGCCGGCCTCGGCCCATTCGGCGTAGGAGTAGCCGCTGGTGCCGACCCGCAGCCGGCACGCCGGATGGGGGGTATGGGAGGGGTCTGGGGGCATGGCGTTCTCCGCAAGGGGCATGTGACGGGCCTTTTTCCGCGCTCCCGGAGGGGAGCAGTGCTGATGTCGGGAGGAGATCGCCGTGATCCGCGCCCCAGAAAGGGCGCGGCCCGGCATCACCCGGTCCGGTGGTCGATCCCGTCGGGCCCCCGGTGGATGCCGACGACCTTTCCCTGGATCAGGATCTCCCCGAAGTCATAGTCCATGGCCGAATACCGGGGGTTTTCCGGCCGGAGTTCGATCCGGTCCCCCCGGAGGAAGAACCGCTTGACCGTCGCCTCCTCGTTCCGGATCAGGGCCACCACGATCTCCCCGTTCCGGGCGTACTGCCGGGGTTCGCAGACGGCCAGGTCCCCGTCCAGGATCCCGGCGTCCCGCATGGAGTCGCCCCGGACGGTCAGGGCGAAGAGGTTCTCCCCGGAATAGACCCCGGCGTCCACCACCAGGGCCCCGTCCCACTCCTGCTGGGCGTACATGGGCAGCCCCGCCGTCACCCGGCCGATGACGGGGATCTCCCGCCACCGGTGGGCCCCGGCGCTCTTTCGCCCGCCGTCGAGCAGGTGGATGGTCCGGCTGTACCGCTCCTCCCGCCGGAGGCACCCCTTCTCCGCCAGGACCTCCAGGGTCTGGGCCACGGCGGTGTGGCTGATCCCCAGGGCCCGGGCCGCCTCCCGGAGGCTGGGGGCCCGCCCCCGCCGGGCGATCTCCCGCCGGAGATAATCGAGGACCCGCTGCTGTTTGTCGGTCGGTTTCCTGGGCATGAAAAAGGGCTCCCGTGGTTCGGTCTTTCCAATCGATCCTGGAGGCGATTATATCGGGGCGTGGGCCATAATGTCAATATAAATGTAAATGTAATGTAAATATCCGTAAAGATCCGGCCCCTTGACAATCCCCCGCGGATGCCGGAACATGATTTTGCGATGACCCGAGCGAATATGTGACGCCCTTACAGGGCTTTGACGGATGGGGGACGTCGATCCCAGGGCGCTGCCCTGGTCTGGTATGTGCCACCCCTTCGGGGTTTT
>CAYSLC010000033.1:0-14274 GCA_964431545.1 uncultured Desulfobacteraceae bacterium
TTTTCGCTTCAATTGCATGGTTTCCTCCGGGTCTATCCGAATAGCGGTGCGTCGGGTTAATGTGACGTCTTCTGCCGGTACCCTTAGCAAGGATCGTTCCAAAGAAGAAGGGATGTTGTCAACTATCTGAAAAAGAGTGAAAAAATCGCATACAACAGCAGCGGATCGGGCCGAAGCCGGGCATGGAGAGCATTCGGGGATTGTGCCATTTTGGCCTATGTGGTAGAGGAAAGGCTTGTGGAATGAGGCGTGGGGAGCAACCGCGCCAAAATGGCATAGGCTGTTTTGGGGGACCAATGAGCCATTCATTCATCTTAGTGGACGATGACCGGGACTTTCTCGATTTGTTGAAAGGGCACCTCGCCGCATCGGGGTTCCGGGACGTCCGGGCTGAAGACAATCCGGAGCGGGCGGCGGCCTTGTTCGAAAACGGCGGGGCCTTCGATATCGCCCTCATCGACATGACCATGCCCGAGATGGACGGCATGGCGCTGCTGGACATCATTAAGGCCCAGAGCCCGAGAACGGAGTGCATCATGGTCACCGCCGTAAACGAGGCCCGGGTCGCCGTGGACTGCCTCAAGAAGGGGGCCTACGACTACATCCTCAAGCCCGTGCAGCCGGAAGACCTGGTGCTGTCCATCAACCGGGCTTTGGAGAAAAAACGGCTGCTCGACATCCTGGACATCGAAAAAAGCGCGTCCCTGCCGCGGCTCGACCGGCCCGAGCCCTTCTCGCCCATTATCACCCGGTCCCGGAACGTGATGAAGGTGCTCAAGGAGGCGGAACTCCATGCGGCCAGCGACGTGCCCCTGCTCATCACCGGGGAAAGCGGCACCGGAAAGGAGCTGCTGGCCCGGGCCATTCACGCGGCCAGCCCCAGAAGCCGGTTTCCTTTTACTCCGGTCAATATGGCGTCCCTCACGGCCGGTCTCTTCGAAGCCGAATTCTTCGGCCACACCAAGGGGGCCTTCACCGGCGCGGCGGCGGACCGGGCCGGGCATTTGGAGCACACGGACAGGGGGACGCTCTTTCTGGACGAAATCGCCGACATGCCCTTCGAGATGCAGGGCAAACTCCTGCGGGTACTCCAGGACGGGGAATACATGAAGCTCGGGGCCAGCCGGCAGCACAAATCGGATGTCCGGATCATCGCGGCCACCAATCAGGATGTGGACGTTTTGCTGGCCCGGAAGTCCTTCCGGAAGGACCTGTATTACCGGATCCGGGGCGGCTGGCTCCACCTGCCCCCACTGCGGGAACGTCGGGACGACATCCCCCTGCTGATCGATCATTTCCTGAAAACCTACGGCCGGCGGACCGGGGCTGTCTCCATCGGCGAAACCGCCGCCTGTATCCTCATGGAATACGACTATCCGGGCAATATCCGGGAACTGGCCGCCATTTTGCAATCGGCCGTCAACCTGGCCCAGGACGCGCCCATCGCCCAGGAGCACCTGCCCGGCGACCTCAAGAAACGCGCCGTCGCTGCAGACTGCCGAAACCGGGGCCGGGACGCGGAGATGATCCCCCTGGCCGAGGTGGAGAAGCGGCACATATTAAAAATGTATGCGGCGACCGGAAAGAACAAATCCCAAACAGCGCGGATTCTGGGAATCGGTTTGAACACTTTGCGGCGGAAATTGAAAGATTATGAGCAAAATTAAAAGTTTTTGCATCTGGAAAAAAATGTGCTAACGTAGGACTCTACCGGCACAAGCGACGCGCCCACGCAGCAGCGGTTTGAAGCGGGCGCCGATAGGTCAAAATGGTTTAAGGGAGGGAACATGTCGGCAGAAGAAGTGATTAAAATAGAACCTGGCAGAAAGAGCACCTTCAAGGACAAGGTGGCGGAGCTGCTGCCCGAGGGCGGCAACCTCAACCTGTGCCTGACGTGCGGGCTCTGTGCGTCCGGGTGCCCGGCCACCGGCCTGGAAGGAATGGATCCGCGCAAATTCCTCCGTATGGCGGCCCTGGGCATGGACGAAGAGATCCAGAAAACCGAATGGGCCTGGATGTGCACCATGTGTCAGCGCTGCGTGTACGCCTGCCCCATGAAGATCAACATCCCCCAGCTTACCTTCTATACCCGGCAGAGCTGGCCGAGGGAAGAACGGCCCAAGGGCATCCTCGGCTCCTGCGACATGGCGCTGAAGGTCGATACGTTGAGCGCCATGGGCGCCAGCGCCGAAGACTTCCAGTTCGTCGTCGAGGACGTCCTGGAGGAGTATCGCGAGTCTCAGCCCGAATTCGCCGATATGGAAGCCCCCATTGACAAGCAGGGCGCGGAGTTCTTCCTCAACCAGAACTCCCGGGAACCGGTCACGGAACCCGACGAGATGGTGCCGCTGTGGAAGATCCTTCACAAGGCCGGGGTCGACTGGACCTACGGCTCCACCGGATGGGCGGCTGAAAACTACTGCCTGTTCATGGCCGACGACGAAGGGTGGGAGCACATCACCCGCAAGACCGTTGAAAAAGCGGAGGAATTGGGGTGCAAGACGTTCCTCAACACCGAATGAGGGCACGTCACCTTCGCAGTCCTGGTAGGACTGAAAAAATTCAACATCGAGCACGACATCGAGATCAAGAACATTTACGAATATTACGCCAAATGGATCCGCGAGGGCAAGCTGAAGCCCTCCACGGAATGGAACAAGGACCTCAAGATCAAGTTCACGGTCCAGGACCCCTGCCAGATCGTCCGCAAGACCTTCGGCGATTCCATTGCCGAGGATCTCCGCTACGCGATCAAGGCGGTGGTGGGCGAGGAGAACTTCGTCGACATTACGCCCAACAAGTCGAACAACTTCTGTTGCGGCGGCGGCGGCGGATTCCTCCAGTCCGGGTATAAAGACGCCCGGCTCGCCTACGGCAAGGTCAAGGACGATCAGGTCAAGGCCACCGGCGCCGACTATATCGTCGCCGGCTGCCACAACTGCCACGCCCAGATCCATGAACTGAGCGAGCACTACGGCGGCCACTACGGGGTCATCCACTTCTGGACGATCCTGGCCCTGTCCCTTGGCATCCTCGGCCCCAACGAACGGGAGTACCTCCATGACGACCTCAAGGACGTCTGGGTCTTCCACCCGGAGACGGCCATGTAGTTTGTGTTTGTTTCAGATATCGGTTTGACGGAAAAGCCCTGTTCCCGTGTTGCGGGGGCGGGGCTTTTTTCAAGCGGAGGTTTTACAACATAACCACCCGCACCTGCCCGCTGCCGTCACCGACGGCTGCTTTCTTCCGGATGGCGCTTTCGTCGACGCTTCGGGCTTCCATGCCCAAGACCTTTTGGGGAGCCTCGTTGCATTATCGTTGACAACAAGCGAGTTCCTGTGCGAGATAACTGTAACATCAACGGGACACTCGCCGCATCATCGCCATCCGTGTAAACGACGACGGCAGAATGGGCGAGGCGTTCGATCCGCTCATGCCGGGTTCCCGGACAAGATCCAACGAAATGATCATAAAAAAAATCACCACCTGGCAGGAAAATCTCGAACTGACGCGGCCCTACGCCATCGCCTATGAGACCGTAGACCGCGTTGAAAATCTGTTTGTCCTGATCGAAACGGAAAACGGTCTTACCGGGATCGGCGCCGGGTCGCCGGCGGAGGATGTGACGGGCGAAAGCATGGCCATGAGCATGGCCGCCCTTGAAAACCTGGACGATGTCCTGACGGGTCAGGACATCCGCCACCTTCGACTGCTGCTGAGAAACCTTCAATCCCGATTGGCCGGACATCCGGCCGCCATGGCCGCGGCGGATATCGCGCTCCACGACCTGGCCGGAAAACTCCTCGGCCGCCCCCTGGTCGATCTCCTGGGGCGGGCCCATGACGCTTTGCCCACATCCGTCACCATCGGCATCAAGTCGGTGGACGAAACCCTGGAAGAAGCCGGTGAGCATGTTCAAAATGGCTTTACCATCCTCAAAATCAAGACCGGCCTGGATGTGGAGGAAGATATCGCACGCGTTGCAAAGGTCCGGGAGACCTTCGGCCCGTCCATTTCCATCCGGGTGGATGCGAACCAGGGATATTCAGTGGACGACTATCGCCGGTTTGTCGGGGCTGTCGGGGATTCGGTGGAGTTTTCGGAGCAGCCCCTGAAAGCGGACCAGAACGGCCGGATGCAATCCCTCGACCCGGCCCTGCGGCGGTCGGCGGCCGCCGATGAAAGCCTTCTCACCCCCGCCGACGTTCCCGGACTGATTCAAGGGCCCCGTCCTTTCGGCATTTTCAACATCAAACTCATGAAATGCGGCGGCATCGGTCCGGGCATGGATATCGCCCGCATGGCGGAACATGCCGGCATCGACCTGATGTGGGGCTGCATGGATGAAAGCGCCGTCGGCATCAGCGCCGCCCTTCACGCGGCCCTCGCCTCACCCGCCACCCGGTACCTGGACCTGGACGGCAGCCTGGATCTGGCCAGGGACGTGGCCGAAGGCGGATTTGTTCTCGAAAACGGCCTTTTGAGAACCTTGGATCAACCCGGACTCGGCGTACACAGGATCGGATGAGCGATGACCCGCGCACGCCCATGATGGGCGCCGCCGTGATTTTGACCAACGGCGGTCTCGATCATGTGGATGGAAAAACCGCCCACGGATTGATCCGGGGAACCCGACGCTTCGATATCAAAGCGGTAATCGATTTCCGGCACGCGGGCGGCGACGCCGGGGAAGTGCTCGACGGCGTGCGCCGGAACATTCCAATTTACGCGGATTTGGATGCCTACACCGCGGCGCATGGGGAGCCGCCCGATTTCGCCATTATCGGGGTGGCGCTGTGCGGCGGAAAGCTGGACGCCGAGTGGCAAGAGATCGCCATGGACGCCCTGAAGCGCGGCATCTCCATTGTGAACGGCCTTCACATGCATCTGAGCGAGATTCCCCGGTTCAGCCAGGCCGCTGCCGGGAGCGGCGCCCGGATCCTCGATATCCGGAAATCCAAGCCCTTCGAAGAATTGCACTTCTGGTCGGGCGCGATCTACGGGATGAACATTCCGCGCATCGCGGTGCTGGGAACCGATTGCGCCGCAGGCAAACGGACCACCTCCCAACTGATGATGGCCGTTTGCGCCAGGCGCGGCATTCATGCGGAGATGATCTACACGGGCCAGACCGGGTGGCTCCAGGGAAGCCGCTACGGGTTCATCCTGGACGCCACGCTGAACGACTTCGTCAGCGGCGAGATCGAAGCGGCCATCGTCCAATGCGGGCGGGAGGCGCATCCCGACCTGATCATCGTCGAGGGCCAGTCGTCGCTGCGGAACCCATCGGGCCCCTGCGGGTCTGAAATGATCCTTTCCGGCAATATCAAAGGCGTGGTGCTTCAGCACACCCCGTTCCGGCGCTGTTTTGACGGCACCGACGCGATCGGATGCCTTCTGCCGGATATCGAATCCGAAATCAAACTGATCGAAATGTATGGTTCGCGGGTGATCGCCGTTACATTGAACGGCGAAGGGGGCAGCCGGGAGGACCTGACGGCGCTTGGGCGGAAACTGGAAGCGAATATCGGCGTCCCGGCCATTCTCCCCCTGGATGCGGCGCCGGGGGGGATGGACCGCATCCTCCCTGTCCTCGAAGATTTCATGAAGCGCCATGATCAACTGCCGGACACGGTGCGCAGACAACCGGCCGGAGAAGCCCATGCCTGACATCATCATTAAAAATGCCCGCGTGATCGACGGCAGCGGCGCCCCGGCATTTGCATCGGATATCGGGGTTACGGGGGATAGAATTTCCCATCTGGCGCCGCACCTGGACCCGGACGGCCAACAGGTCATCGACGGCGCTCATATGGCCGTCAGCCCAGGTTTCATCGACATGCACACCCATTCCGACTTCACGCTGTACCTCTGCCCCGGCGCGGAGTCGCGAATCCACCAGGGCGTGACCACGGAAGTCACGGGAAACTGCGGCGGCTCGCCGGGACCCATCCGGGGCCCCCACCGGGACGCGTTCATGGAATACATGACCGACCTGGGCAAGTATTACAAACGGGCGCTCTCCGACCGGGAGTGGTGCTGGGAATACCTGGACGAGTTTTACGAAAAGCTGTTTCACAAAGGCACGGCGCTCAATGTCGCGCCCCTCGTCGGCCATTCCACCCTGCGGGCCAATGTGATGGGATACGCGAACCGGCCCCCGGACGCGGCGGAAATGAAACAGATGCAGGGGCTGTTGCGGGATGAGCTGGAGAAAGGGGCCTTCGGGCTGTCGTCCGGCCTGATCTATCATCCCGGCGCCTTCTCCCGGGCGGATGAGCTTTCGGCCCTGACCGCCGTCCTGCCGGAATATGACGGGATCTATGCCACCCACATGCGCAGCGAGGGAAAATTCTTGTTCGAGGCCGTGGACGAGGCGATCGCCGTGGCCCGGAAATCCGGCGCCTCCCTCCAGATTTCCCACCTGAAATGCGAAACCCCGGCCAGATGGGGCATGAGCGGCCGGCTGCTGGAGAAAATCGATGCGGCGCGCCAAGCGGGGGTGAACGTTCATTTCGACCAGTATCCCTATACCGCATACAGCACCGGGCTCATCGAAATCTTCCCGCCCTGGTCCAAGGCGGAAGGGGCCACGAAACTGATCGGACGGCTCGGCGACCCGGCGACGCGCGAGCGCATCGCCGAAGAGATGCGGCATCCGCCCGAAGACTGGGACAACCCCATGGACGGGCTCAACTGGGAGGTCGTCAAGGTCGCCGGCTTCACCCGGGAGGAAAACCTTCACTTAAACGGCATGCGGATGCACGAGATCGCCGATGCACTGGATTGCGATCCCATCGAGGCGATTTTCCGGATCTTCAGCGAAGAACAGGGGGGCCTGGTGATGATCGTCTTCGCCATGTCCGAACCGGACCTGGAAGCCATCATGCGCCATCCCCTGGGGATGATCGGCTCCGACGGGTGTTCCATGACGCCCGGAGGGGCTGCCGGCGGCATTCCCGTCCATCCCCGGTACTACGGCACGTTTCCGCGGGTGCTGTCCCGGTATGTCCGGGACAGAAACGTCATCCCCTTTGAACAGGCCGTGCATAAAATGACCGGCCTGCCGGCCGGGAAACTGGGGTTGAAGGACCGGGGACTGATACGGGAGGGCATGGCGGCCGATCTGGTTGTCTTCGATCCCGCCGCCGTCCGCGACAAGGCCGATTTCACCGCTCCCCACCAGTTCCCGGAAGGCATCGCCCATGTGTTCGTCAACGGACAGGCCGTCGTCATGAACGGCGGGCATACCGGCCGGAGGCCGGGAAAACGGTTGTACAAGACCCGAAAACAGGAGGTCCACTAAACCGGCAACCCAAACAAAGGAGCAAGAAATGAAAAAACGAACCGCTGTCCTTTGCATCGTCACCCTCGCCATGCTTACTGTTCTGACGCCCGTCCGGGCCGAGGCGGAAAAAGTCCTTTATGCCGCCGGCGATCCCAATGAACTCGGGGTGACCACCTTCAATCCCCTCAAAGTGGAATTGAGCCACGAGGCCATGTACCTGATTTACGACCGGCTGATCGAATGGGGGTTGGACGGTAAATTTTATCCGGGCCTGGCGGAATCCTGGACTGTGAGCGAAGACGGCATGACCTGGACCATGCAGTTGAAGAAAGGCGTCACATTCCATGACGGGTCGCCGTTCAATGCCGAACTCGTCAAATGGTTCCTGAAGGAGATGGGCAACGGACCCTCCGCCTACATGGTGGGGGCCATCGATTCGGTGGAAATCACCGGGCCCCATTCCGTCATCATCCACATGAAGCACCCGGACCCCAACATGCTTTTCAACTACTCCCAGACCTTCATGGCCGTGCCCAGCATGGAAGCCAGCAAAAAATACGGCGAGGATTTCGGCATCAAGCATGTGGTGGGTTCGGGGCCGTACAAGTTCGAGTCCTGGTCCCCCGGCAACGAGCTGGTCCTGGTCAAAAACGAGGCATACACCTGGGGGCCGGGCCATATAAAAAACAAGGGCCCGGCGGTCATCGACAAGATCGTTTACCGGGATATCAAGGAAGAGTCCACCCGCTTTCTGGAACTGAAAACCGGCAAGCTGGATGTGGTCTTTTCCGTGCCCACCATGTTCATCGAAAAAATCGAAAGCGACAGCAACCTCAGAATTAAAAAACTACCCGGGGACGTCCTGTATCACATGATCATGAACACCCAGTCGCCGCCCCTCGACAACCTGTTGGTCCGGAAGGGCATCGCCCTGGCGGTGAATCAGGAAAGCATCACCAAAAACGTCTTCGCCGGCGCCGGAAAACCCGCTTACACCTATTTGATCAGTTCATTGCCGGCGAGCAAGGTCGATCCGGAAACGGAAATCCATTACGCGCCCGAAGAAGCCAAAGCGGCCCTGGACGAGGCCGGTTGGAAAATGGGCCCCGACGGCGTCCGGGTGGATAAGGACGGCAACAAACTGACGCTGAAGTTGCTGGCCAAAAACGAATCCTCCTACCGCCGGTCGGCGGAAGTCATCCAGGACCAACTGGCCCAGGTCGGGATTGAAACCGAGATCACCCTGATGGACCCCAGCTCCATCCGCGCGTTCTATAAAAAAGGCGAACACCAGCTGGCCGTCCGGTCCTACCAGTGGGAGAATGCCGATATTCTGGAATGGTTTCTCAATTCCAAGCGGATGGGCTACCCCAATGCTGCCATGTGGCACGACAACGAGTCCGACTATCTCATGCAGAAAGCCATGGCACACTCCCGGACCGAAGAGGAACGGATCGCCAATTTCAAGGCGTATCATGAATACCTGCTGAAACAATATGTCTGGGCCCCGTTCTACTTGCCGGATACGGTATTCGCCGTCGGCAAGCGGGCCGTATTCCCCGAAGACGGCCTGGACCGGAATTTCGTGGGAATGGGCGTTCTGGACTGGGATCTCAAATAAGCCATTCCCGTCGGATGGGCGGGGGCCGGCCTGCCGTCCCCGCCCATCCGGCCTTTCCGGAGCCTTTTTCCCATGTGGATGTTCATACTTCGCCGTTCCTTGTTGATGATCCCCATTTTTTTCGTGGTATCCATCATCATTTTTTCCCTGATCCATATCGTCCCCGGCAACCCCATCGACAACCTGATGGGCCCGGGCATGACCAAGGAACATGAGCAACGTCTCATCGAAAAATTCCATTTGGACAAACCGCTTCCGGTGCAGTACCTGATCTGGCTGAAAAACCTGTTCAAAGGGGACCTGGGGCGCTCCATCATCGAAAAGCGGCCGGTGACGGAACTGCTGATGCACCACCTGCCTTACTCTCTCGCCCTCGGCCTTGCGGCCATCGCGCTTTCGTTCGTGATCGGGGTCACCATGGGGATCATATCGGCGGCATCCAAAAACACGATTTTCGATCATCTGGCCATGCTCGTCGCCCTGTTCGGCGTGACCATCCCTTCTTTCTGGCTGGGCCTGATTTTCATCCTTTTTTTCGCCGTGTGGCTCCCCTGGTTTCCGGTCTCCGGATCGGGCAGTTTTTCCGCCCTGGTGCTGCCCGCCGTGACCGTGGGTCTCGGCGGCGCGGGGCTCATCGCCCGCGTGACGCGGGTGTCGATGCTCGAAGTGGCCTCGAAGGATTTCATTGTCATGCTCCACGCCAAGGGGGTCGGCAAAAAGGCGGTTTTGCTGAAACACATTTTGAGAAACGCCCTGATTCCGGTCATCACCATCCTGGGCCTCAGAATCGGCTGGGTCCTGGGGGGCGCGGTGACCGTTGAAATCGTCTTCGGCAGGCCGGGCCTCGGGCAGCTCTTGATCACGGGCCTGTTCCGGAGGGATTATCCCGTCATCCAGGGGGCCATTCTGCTGCTGGCCATGGGCATCATGATGGGCAGTTTTCTGGCGGATGTACTCTACGCCGTGACCGACCCCCGGGTCCGGGATCAGCACAGTTGACGGATGCCGCATATGATTGACCGGCAACTCGAAGCCCCGCCGACCAAACGCTGGAAACGGCGGCTGAAAAAGCTCACCGCCAACAAATTCGGCCTTCTGGGGGCGATGCTGATTCTCGGTCTGCTGCTGGTGGCCCTGTCGGCGGACCTGATCGCGCCCTATTCCTACAGGGACCAGGATCTGAGCATCATGAACAGTCCGCCGTCCCGGGACCACCTCATGGGAACGGACGAGTTCGGCCGGGACGTATTCAGCCGCATCATTCACGGGTCCCGGATATCGGTTTACGTCGGCGTCATCTCCGTGGGGCTTTCCGTGCTGATCGGGGTGATTCTCGGATCGCTGGCCGGGTATTACGGGGGATGGCTGGACCGGGTCATTTCCCTGGTCACCGACCTCACCTGGTCCCTGCCGGAGATTCTGGTGGCCCTTCTCCTGGTCGCCATCGTGGGCGCGGGGCTCGAGTGCGTGATCATCGCCATCGCCCTCACCTACTGGGCCCAGTACGCCCGTCTTATCCGGGGGCAGATCCTCATGCTCAAGAACGAAACCTACGTGGAGGCCACCCGGTCCCTGGGCGCCACGGATTTCAACATCCTGTTCAAACACCTGTTTCCCAACGCCATCGCGCCGGTCATCGTGGCCGCGACCATCGGGATCGGTCAGGCCATCGTCCTCGAAGCCACCATGGGATTTCTGGGCATGGGTGCCCAGCCCCCGCTGCCGAGCTGGGGGGCCATGATGAGCAACGGCACCGCCTACCTGTTCATCTCCCCCTGGGTGATCATTTTTCCCGGGCTCGCCATGATGCTGACGGTCATCGGATTCAACCTGTTCGGGGACGCGCTGGTGGATACCATGGACATCCGGGAAGACACCCTGAGATGACCCTCCTGGAAATAACGGATCTGGAGGTCGAATTCCGCACGCGGGACGGCGTGGTGCAGCCCCTGAACGGGGTGGGCTTCGATCTCGAAGCCGGTGAAATCCTCGGGCTCGTGGGGGAGACCGGCTCGGGCAAATCGGTGACGGCCCAGGCGATCATGGGGCTGCTGCCGTTTCTGGAAGGCCGGGTGTCCGGCGGCGGCATCCGGTTCATGGGGCGGGACTTGCTCGCCCTGTCCGAGGCCGAGTACCAGTCCCTCCGCGGCAACCGGATTTCCATGATTTCCCAGAACCCCATGACCTCCCTGGATCCGGTCTACACCGTGGGCGACCAGATCGTCGAAGGGGTGCTGCTGCACACCCGGTTGTCGAAACCGGCGGCGGCGGAGCGCGCCGTTGAAGTGATGAGTTCCCTCGGCATCCCCAACGCGGGAAAGGTGTTCCAGCAATACCCCCACCAGCTCTCCGGCGGCTTGAAACAGCGGATCGTCATCGCCATGGGCCTGTGCGCCGAGCCGAAGCTGCTCATCGCGGACGAACCCACCACCGCCCTCGATGTGACCGTTCAGGCCCAGATCGTCGAACTGTTCCGCCAGACGGTGCGGGAGCGGAACATCGGCCTGATCATGATCACCCACGATCTCGGCGTCATCGCCCATCTGTGCGACAAAGTGGCGGTCATGTACGCAGGCGCGCTGGCGGAAATCGGCGACGTGGCCTCGGTTTTTTCAAATCCGCTGCATCCGTACACCCGGTCGCTGCTGGACTGCATTCCGAAACTCGGCATGACGCCGGATTCGCTGAAAGCCATCCCCGGCAACGTCCCGAGCGTCCGCACCTTTCCCTCCGGGTGCCGCTACCATCCCCGATGCGGCACGGCGGCGGATTTCTGCGCCGAAACGGCGCCCGGACTGCTGAACCCCGCGCCGGGCCGGCAGATCAGGTGCCACATGTACTCGGACCGATGGGAGACCGCACCGTGACGCCTCTGGTGGAAATCCGTCATCTATCCAAATTCTTTCCGGTCACCGGCGGGCTGCTCCAAAGAAGAATCGGGGTGGTCCAGGCGGTCAACGACATTTCCTTCGACATCGAGAAGGGGGAATCTCTGGGGGTGGTCGGGGAATCGGGCTGCGGCAAGTCCACCCTGGCCCGCCTGGTGCTGGGATTGATCGCGCCCAGCAGCGGACAAATCGTGTTCGACGGACAAGAGATCACCCGCCTGAGCAAACCCGCCCTCCGCAATCTCCGCCGCCGCATGCAGATGGTGTTTCAGGACCCCCATTCCGCCCTCGACCCCCGCAACTCCATTTTCAGAAGTCTCGAAGAGGTCTTCCAAATCCAGAAGGTGGCGTTGGGCCGGCAGCAAAAAAACGAGCGGATATTCGAACTGCTTGAAATGGTGGGGCTCAAGGCGGAACACTGCCGTGCGTATCCCCATCAGCTCTCCGGCGGGCAGAAGCAGCGCGCCGTCATTGCCCGGGCCCTTTCCATGAATCCGGACTTCGTCATCCTGGACGAACCCACGGCGGCGCTGGACGTTTCGGTGCAGGCCCAGATCATCCTCCTGCTCCGTCAGCTCGGCCAGGAGTTCAACATGAGCTACCTGTTCATTTCCCACGACCTTGCGCTGGTCGATTATTTCTGCAGGCGGATTATCGTGATGTATCTCGGCCGGATCATGGAAATCACGCCGGGAAAATTATCCGGTAGGCGCCCGCGTCATCCCTACACCAAGGTGCTGATGGACAGCTTGTTCACGGCCGATCCCCATGTAAAAGCGCAGCCCCCGAAAATAGAAGGCGAAGTGCCCACCCCGTTCAACCTGCCCGGGGGATGCGTTTTCGCCAACCGGTGCCAGTATGCGCAGGACCGTTGCCGGACCCGGTCCCCCGACCTCGAAGAGACCGGGGACGGCGGTGGGGTGGCCTGTCATTTTCCCCTGACGGAAATCTGAATCTTTACGGATGGGAAACGCCGGCGGTCGGCAGGGCCAATTTCGGCTCCGACAAAGACGGCGTGCCGGCTGACGGAAAAGCCCTGTTCCCGTGTTGCGGGGGCGGGGCTTTTTGTATACGGTGGTTCCGGCCCGATCTCACTGAGCGGCGCCATCCCGCCGATCGGGACGGGTGAATCATGCGCGCATGCCCGGCCATCTATTGCCGGGGCTTCAGGCGGGTGGGAAAGGGGACATCGATAACGGAAACGGGAATGGAGACACTGGAAGAGAAGATCCGTCGGGTGCTGAAAGACCCGATCAATATCGCGCCCTGCAATCCCGGCTGGCCGGGATGGTTCAGGCAGGAACGGGACCATCTCCGCGCATGCCTGCCCGGCGACCTCATCCGCCGGATCGAGCACTTCGGCAGCACCGCGGTCCCGGGTCTGGCGGCCAAGCCCATTGTCGATATGCTGGTGGCAGTGGCCTGCCTGGAGCGGACCCGGCGGGAGGTCGCCCCGGTCCTGGAAGCATTGGGCTACGACTATTTCTGGCGTCCCACGTGGGGGGACGACGGGCCGCCCTTCTATGCGTGGTTCATCAAGCGCGACAGCGCCGGCCGCCGCACCCATCACATCCACATGGTAGAACGCGATTTCCCGCACTGGGACCGGTTGCGGTTTCGGGATTTTCTGATGGAACACCCGAAGATCGCCGCCGCCTATGGCCGGTTGAAGTACCGGCTCGCGGCCGCCCATCCCCAGGATCGGATCGCCTATACCCAGGGCAAGTCCCGGTTCATCCGCCGGGTCACCCGGCGGGCAACAGCGATGGATGGCGGGGTCAGGGAAGGGAATAGATGATGCGGGGCGGATAGACCGTTATCCCGCCGGGCAGGGTCGCGACGAAATGAAGAATGACGGAGACGGGGTCAGCAGGGGACGGGGACACGGCGCCCGTCAATTGACCGTTCAGGTGGTCCCTCAACGCGTCGCCGGCGAATGTGACGGTGTCGTCTTCGACGGATGTGGGGGAGATGGGAAGGTCGCCGGCAAGGAGGTGGAACGGCAGGTCCGGAGCGGCGATGGGGCCTTCTCCGGTTTCGTCGGCCCCACCGTAAGGGGGGGCGTGGAATCGGTAGTACAGGTCCATGCCCTTGAGGACCGACGCGCTGCCGGGCCGGCCCGTCGGGGGCAGCCGCCGGATCACGCCGCCGTCGCCGGCGGTCCCCAGCCAGACCCCGGCCCCTTTGGCGACGGATACCCGTATCCAGTAGGGTTGGGCGAACAGGGCCAGACGGGTCCCGAGGCCCACCTGATGGAACGCGGCCCTGCCGGCCGTGGGGATGTGGATGGCCGCCGAGGCCAGATGCTTTCCCGAGGGCGTGCCGTTCCAGTCTTCCTGGATGGCGATGTCGAGTTGTGTGTCGGGCTGATGGGCCATCAGGCCCAGGGAGAGGGCCGTGACTGTCAGGGGGGCAGGGGGGTGGACCCGGAAGGCGGTCCGGTGCGCCGGGGTCAGGGCCGCTCCCAGGGATGTGGC
>CAYSLC010000033.1:14374-30041 GCA_964431545.1 uncultured Desulfobacteraceae bacterium
GGACCCGGAAGGCGGTCCGGTGCGCCGGGGTCAGGGCCGCTCCCAGGGATGTGGCCGGAAGGCCGGGGCCTCCGGCAGTTCCACCGATGGGACGCGGCGGGTGGGGGCCGAAGGCGGGGGCCGCTTTCAGGGAGACCGCCTCCACGGTCCCGCCGTCGGGAAGGCGCAGATAGATCGGCCGTTTCTCCGGTGTCCCCCCGGGGAACCGGAGCCGCTGTTTTTCCGGAACGAACGGGCCGGCCGGCCGGCTTGACAGGGTTTCCCGGACCAGGCCGTAGGCGATACGGAAATCGAGGTCCAGGCGGCAGGGGGCATCCGATTCGGCCACCAGCCCCACCCGGAGGGTATCGGGGATAACGGGCGCGGCGTCGGTGTTTTGGGCCACCTCCCGGATGGCGTCCAGGTGGGCGTCGAACCGGGCCTGGAGGGCGTCGGCCAGGCGCTCACCGGCTGTGGCGTTCACCTCGGCGGCCGCCGAGGGGTCCCGGATTTCGCCGGGCAGTTGCCAGAAGAACGATGCCGCGCCGCCGGGGCCGGTATCGTCCGGGCGGTACGGCCGGGTCAGTCCGATGCGCGGGCCGGTGGGGAACCCGGTCACCTGGAGGTGCGACAGGTCGTCGACGGTCAGCGCGTTGATGGTGCCGTCCGATGATCGCCACTGGACGGCGAAATCGGCGCTGATGAATTCCTCGTACAGCACGCTGCCATTGTCGGCGATAACGGTCGGTTCCGGTGCGACAGCGTCGCCGTCCATTCGGAACAAGGCGATGGCCCCCGGAAAGTCGCCCACCCCCTCCGCTTTGGACGCAACGGCGCCCACCGAAGGGTCCGACGCCGGTATCTCACCGAACGGTTCGGCGGCGGCCTGCGCTCCCACCGACCCGATGGCCGGTTTCCGTTTTTCTGCGGCGGTCCGATGCTTCCAGCGTCCCCCGCCCGTCGGTTCACCCGCTGCGATCCGGTGGATTTTCCAGGGCCGGCCCAGCCGCACCCGCACGCCGTTTTCCAGATCAATGTCCGGGTCCAGGTCGGCGGAAACGGGACTCTCCGCCGACAGGACGTCCCAGGTCGCTGAACTGAAAACGGCGCTGAATTGCGTGGCCGTGCCGTCCACCCGGATCCGGTCCGGCTGCCCCCCGGTCCTGACGTCCAGATGGATTATCCGGCGATAGACGGGACCGCCGGGGCCGTCGATCGGGTCCCTGATTTCCCGCCGGGAGGTGCCGCCGGCGATGTCTTGGATGGAAATTTCCATGGATCAGCGCACAATATCGGTCCGGAACCGGTTGTAGTCCACCTTGAAAGTGGCAAAGTCGTTGCTGAATCGCTGAAAATCGTTCTCGAATCGTTGAATGTCCGCCGCCACGACGCTGTAGTCCTGGCGGAACTGGTTGTATTGGGTGGCAAAGGTCTGGAAATCGCTGGCGAACTGGTCGTATCGGGTCCGGAAGTGTTCCATTTCCTGGTGCGCGGCTTGGGTGGTGGTTTCGATCGCGGCCGCCTCCTGGGTAAACTGGCTGTATTTCTGGCTGAAATCGGTGTACTCCCGGGCAAAGGCGTTGTAATCGGCGGCAAACTCGGTATACCGCTGGTTGAAGTCGGCATATTGGGTGCTGAAGGTCGTGTAGCGGCCGGAAAAATCGGCGTACTGGCCGGTGAAGGTCTCATACGTCGCGTTGAACTGGGCGTAGTCCTGCTGGAACTGCGTGGAGTCGATTTCGGCGGCGGCCAGCCGGTCTTCGATGCCGGTGAGCCGGTCGGCCAGGTCGCCGGTGACCGTCAACTGGCCGATCCGGTCGTCCACCCTCTTTTTCAAATCGGTATGGACCCGGGTCACGGTGGCCAGGGTGCCCATGCCGCCGGCGCGGACCGTCCGGTGGGCGATGTCCAGGGTGGGCAGGAGGGTGAGCCGGATGTTCAGGGGCAGGGTCTGGAGATCGGTGGCCATGTAATGCCGGATGGCCCGTTCCGCCACTTTCTGGGCGATGACCTCGCCGGCCCGGCCCCGCTGGTCGGCCACGTAGCCGTGGGTGCGGGCGAGCATCCGGTCCAGGAGCACATCCTTGTCCGTCTCTTCCCCGCCGGCGTTCCGGAGGGCGGCGCCCAGCCGGTCTTCGTCCCGGAGGACCGCTTCGTAGGCCTGGAGCCAGGGGCCCACCCAGTCCTTGAGCCGCACGCGCCGGGCGGCCGCGGCCGCAACGGCGGACGGGTCGCCCGGCGGATGGACCAGGGCGGTGATGAGGGCGGTGTGGAAATGCCAGTGATTGAGTTGGGCCCGGGGAACGGCGAGGTCCGCGGTGCGGGACCGCCAGATCCGGTAATGGACGTCCACGGCCCCCCGCAGGTCGGAATTCCGTTCCCGGCCGTATGCCGTCGCCATGTTTCGGAGGGAGGTCAGGATGTCGATGGGGGCGGCGGCCGCCGGATCGAGGCGCGCCAGGGCGGTCTCCAGGGCCGCCTGTTGCGCCCGGGAGAGCTGCTCGGCAAAGGGGGATCGGAGGGTCGCCCGGCATTTGCCAGTCCCATCGGTGCGGAGGGGGAGCACGGGACCGGCCACCATGCCGAAACCGACAAAGGTCTGGAGGTTTCCCCAGGTGGTGGCCAGGGTCAGATCAGCATTGGCCTTGGGCCGGCCCGAGACCCCGTCAAAGACCTCGATGAGGAGGTCCAGGGGCTGGCCCAGATAGCCGGCGTCCTGCACGGGTCGGAGGACGACCCGCCACCCGGCCCGGCCGGCGGCCTGGAGCGCCGATACCGCGGCCCGGAGTTCCCGGATTTCGGCCCGGAGCGCATTCGCCTCCGCCAATCCCGTCGGTCCGGTACGGGCCACCCGCCCGGTCAGGACCCGGACGATCTCCGTGAACCGCTCCGGCCCCACCAGGGGGACGTCGTACACCTGCGCCAGGGTCTCGAAGGCCCCGCCCAGGGCCGCGCGGCGGTCGAGGATCCGCTGTCCGACCCCGACGCCCACGTCCAGCTCGCCGGGGATCTCGATGGTCTCGGCGATCTCCCGGGCGCTGCCGGCCCGGTTGAGAAAATCGAGGACCTTCCGCGCATCCGCTTCGCCGATCTCCTGGGGGGTGAAATAGCGTTCAGCCATGGGGGCAACGGGACGCCGAGGCGCCGGTTAGAAATTCCCGACGTTGGATTTGATTTCGCCGATATGGGCGTTGATCTGGGCCAGGGTCCCCTGCAGGGTGTCCTGGTTGAGGGGGTCGATGGCCACCACCTTGTTCTCGATGTCGCTGAGGGACACCTGGATGGCCTGCCCCACCTGCCGGGTGTTTTCCATCTCCAGCCCCAGGGTGGTGACCGATTCCTTGACCCCCGCCACGTCGGCGGTCACGGCCATGACGCCGGATTCCGCGGCGTCGACCTTCCCGGACATGCCGCCCACTTCGGCCGACTGCCCCACCAGCACGTTGAGCGCGACCCCGCCCCGGACGGGCTCTTCCCGTCCGCCGGCGAACTCCAGCACGTCCATCTTCCGCTGGGTGGCGACGGCCCCTTTGACGGCGTCGGTCATTTTGACCATGAAGGGGGGCGGATCGGGGACATGGACCTGATCCAGGGCCCGTTCCGCCGCATAGAAGATTTTCTGGCGGCCGATGATCCCCTTGTCCGCCATCCAATCGGCCACCACGTCCCGGATGCCGCCGATGGAGACCTCGTAGTCGTCGGTCACCTGGGCCCCGAAGGCGCCTGCGATGTCCCCGGCTTCCACGACGATGTCGTCCAGAAATCCACCGATCCAGCTGCCGATCCAGTCCCGGAAATCGACCTGGATGGAGGCCGTCCCCCGGCTGAAATCCGGGGTCCGGGGATCGATGTCGTTTTTGACCGAGGCGATGACCGTGGTCCGGTAATTTCGCCAGTAGCCGCGGTAGACGCCATGCCGGTCCCTGGTGATCCCGTCCCGGCGGTAGTAGGCATCGGCCCATTTCCGGAAAGGATGGGCCCCGGAGCGCTCGTAGGAATGGGTCATCACGGCCATGGCCTTCCGGGCCCTGGCGTCCTCGGGGGTGGCGGTCTCCAGGATGATCTGGCCCACGGTCCGGTCCTCGCCCTCCACCGTGGCGTCCAGCATGTCGGCCACCTGCTGGTCCTCGGATTCGGACAGGTCCGCGGCATGGTCGGCCCGGACCCGGACCCGGGCGATGCCCTGGGCGTTGACCTGCACAGAGAGGGCCCGGTCCCCGGCCCCCGCGCGGACGTTGAAGCCACCCACGGACTGGAGGCGGCCCCAGGAGCAGAACAGGTCGACCCAGGGCAGGGGGTCGGGCACCGCGCCCTCCAGGGTCCGGACCGTGGCCGTGATCTCGGCGGATTGGCCCAGGGCGTAATGGACCTGCTGGGTTTCCAGGGTGATCCGGTAGAGATCGCCCAGGGGCGCGAGCCGGGTCAGGGTCGTCTCCTGGCTTTCGTCGCTCGTTTCCAGGGCCGTGACCCGGTCCTGGAGGTCTGAGAGGTCCGACGCGTGCTGGTCGGTAGTGGCCTGGAGCGCGATGACCGCTTCCTGGATCGCCGTGACCTGTTTCTGGAGCGCGTCGCCGATGGCGATGACGCCGCCCACCAGGGTCCGCCAGTCTCCGGACCGAATCAGTTCGCCGTCCGTTTTTTCCCGGATCCCTTCCAGGGCGGTGATGGCTTCCTCCACGTTCATGATGGTTCTCCTCACACAGTGTCGTTGTCCACGGCCAGCAGGACCTGCACCCCGGCCGGACGCACCCGGTCCACGGCCCCCCGGACCCGGTCCAAAATGGCCGGATGGATGGATTCTTCGGCGTGCCGGCGCTGGAGGCGGACGATAACGGAATAGGGCTGCCGCACGTGCCACTGAAACCAGACCGAGGCCGCCGGCGGATACGCGAAGACGACCCGGTCGAAGGCGCTTTCCGGCCGCTTTTCCGGTGGCGGGTTCCGGAACCGGCCGGGATAGGGCGCCACCACTTCCGACGGCGACACCATCAACCGGCCCTCGGGGGACCACGCCGGGCCGTCCGTCGGCGGCGTCACCCCCGGGGGTTCCAGGGACAGGTAGCGCCAGTCCGAGGGGCCCACCGGCATGCGTGGCAACGCGGGGATGCCCCCCGCCACGATCCGGTCCTCGGTCGGTTTGACCCGAAGGACCAGTTCCGACGGATCGACGGGGGCCGACGGGGTAAAAACCTCGTCGCCCGGCGCCCAGGTCCCGAGGTCGGCGACCACGCCGTCGGTCCAGGCCAGGCACCGGACCGCCGGCTCGTCACTGCTGCGCAGGGTGGGCTCAAACAGGGTCCAGTCGCCGCCGCCGGCCCCGGCCCGTTGCCAGCGCCCGCCGGACAGGGCCCGGTTGAACCGCCACGCCCCCCGGTCCTCGGGCGGCCCGTCCGGTGGATACAGCCGGGCGGCCTTGCCCCGGGGCACCCAGCGCTGATCGGCCCCGATGTATTGGGCCAGGTCCCGCCCGTCGAAGCGGAACAGGCCCCGGTCGGTGCCCAGGAGGACCCGGCCCCGGGGATCAACGGTCACCCCGTGGACCGGTCCGTCCACGAGGTCGGGAAAGGCCTCCAGGAGGGTGGTGTAGGTCAACCCCTCCGCCGGACGGGCGATGTACCGGGCGAACCCGCGGTCGGTACCGATCCACAGGGCGCTGTCCGGTCCCACCGCCAGGCCCCGGACCGGGGGCAGAAAGACGTCTGCGGGCTCGGGCAGTTCTCCGGGCGCCAGCGCCTTCCAGTCGGCGGTCTCGTCGGCGGCGCCCCGGCCCCGGTACGCATACAGGTGATCGAGGCCCGGCTGATACTGGAAGACGCCCCGTTCGCCGCCGAAATAGAGGACGCCGTCCCTGTCCCGGGCCAGGGCGCGCACCGGGGTTCCCTGGACGGCCAGCGGGGTGAGCCCCACGCTGTCGGACCACCGGAAGGCCCCGTTGTCGGTCCCCGCCAGGAGGTCGTCCCCGTCCGCCATCAGGGCATGGACGGCGGCACCGGAAAACGGCGGGACGGAATCGGCGGAAAAGGGCGTCCCCTCCTCTGGATAGAGGTCCATGGCCCGCAACCCGTCGGCCGTGCCGATGAAAAGGGTCCCCCTTCGGCCCTGGAGCGCATGGATTGCGGCGAGGACCGTCCCTTCCAGGACCCGGGTCCAGGCGGCGCCGTCGTACCGCCAGAGTTGGGGCTCGCCGCCGTCCTTGACGCTGATCCAGAGGACCCCGTCTTCGGTCTGGCAGAGGGCGGTCACCGGGCCGGCCGGCGGACCGGCCACCGGGGTCCAGGGGCCGGCGGCGGTTGGGTCCGGCGCGCCGTCTTCATCGGGCGCCGACAGGGCCCCGTGGAGGCCGTCGGCCCGGCCGAGCCAGGACCCGAAGGCCGGCCGCAGCCGGAGGGCCTGGCCCTTGCCCAGGGTCCCGGTCCATCCGATTCCCACCCCCCCTTGCCAGTCCGGGGCGGCCCGGAACCGTTCGATCATGGGGCGCTCGGCGCCGGAATCCGCTTCTCCCCGGATGATGACGGTGGGCCGGGCCCCGGTCATGCCGTGATTGGTCCACCGCCACCGCATGAGGGGGCCGAGGCGGTCTGTGGGCGGCCCGAGGCTCCGGGCCTGTCGGAAGGCGCCGGCCACCGGGGCGAACTCCTCCACCGAAAAAGAACGGTCCACCGCCTCGGGCGGCTGGGCCGGGTCCGGGGGCAGGGTCGCTTCCACGGCGGCGCGCAGGGCCCTGACGGTGCCGAGGCCGTTGCGGTAGAGGGCAACGAACCGGGCGAGGCGGGACCGGTAGGCTTCCACGGTCTCCCGCAGGTCGGGGGGCTCCCGCCAGGGGGGCAGGTGGAGCAGGGCGCCGATCCGGGCCAGGTCGTGGAGATAGGGAAAGGTCGCCACGGCCAGCCGGTCTTCGGGGACGGCCGGGTCCGGCGGCCCCATCCCCTGGGCCGCGCGCCGGGACAGGAAGTAAGGGTCGAACCGGGCCGCATCGGCGTAGGGAAACCAGTGGGCCTGCATCACCGCGGTGAGATCCAGGTCCACGCCGTCCAGGATCTCGCCCACCGCCCGGATGAAATCGGGCAGGGTCCCCGGGTCGGCGGGTTCCGGCCGGTAGAGGCTGGGCAGGTGGTTCCGGATCGCGTCGGCCTTATTCGCCATCGGTCGCATCTTCCTCGATGTTGATCTCGGCCAGGGACACCCGTTCAAAGGGAGTGAGGTCGTGTCCCGCATCGACCGGGTCGGACGGCCCCATGATCCGGGTCCGCCCGCTTTCCATGGTGAGGGTGAACCGGACCGTGTAGGGTGCCAGGGCCGCCGGGTCCGGCATCGGGCCGGTGGACCCGTCCAGCACCCCCTGGCATTCGGCATCGATCTCTTCCGCCGACATTTCCGCCGTGGATGGGTCGCCGGCCATGCGGACGATATAGAGCAGCTTGCCGTGGGTCAGGGACCGGACGGCGGCATCGGAGACCGTTTCGGCCGCGTTGTGGCTGTTGACCTTGTCCAGGAACCGTCCCAGGAGGGACTGAATGCCGGGTTTGTCGGGCGGCGGGGCCCCGTCCGGGTATCGGATCAGGAGTTGCAGACGGGTGGGCAGGTTGGGGTCGATGATGGTCAGGTCGCCCAGCGCGGCCGCCTTGCCCGTGAGATCGGGGAGGCTCGTCCCGGCGGGGCCCTCGTCGGTGGCGATGGAAAGGAGGGTCACATCCTGGATCTCGGGGACACTCAGGATGAGGCCGATGAGGCGGTTGGCGCTGCCGGGGTCTGCTACGGCAAGCCGGGCGAAATAATCGGCGATCTTCTCCCCCACGTCTGCCTGGGCCCGCCGCAGGTCGGCGGTCAGGAGGTCCGCGGCGGTGGTGATCCGGAGGGTCAGGTGGACCTTGACCGGTGCCGTCAGTCCCTCGCTCAGATGCACGTAGACCCCGGCCGGCCGGGCGTCGTGGATGGCGGTGAGGATCCGCTGGCGAAGTTCCGGCGGGAGGGACTCGGCATGGGGGGAGACGATGACCTCCCCGGTCTGGCGGCCCCCGTCCGTCGCCTCGGTCACGTCCGCCGGGACCCCCTGGCGGGAAACCGCCTCCGCCAGCGCCCCGATGGTGGCCCGCTCACTGCCGTGGAGGAAATGCTTGGCCCGGTCCCGCAGTTGGGCGTCGGTCTCATCGGCCCCGGTCATGCCGGTGGGGGAGGGATTCGTCACGGATCGAATGCCCGCGATGGGCTTGACCAGCACGGTGAGGGCGTCCGCCGGCACCCCTTCGGGGTTGGGTTCCAGGTCCCGGGCCGCCACCCGGGCGGTCTTCTGGCCGTCGGCCAGGGTGACCGGGACGACGGTGGCGTATTCCACCTCACCGTCGGCGGTCACCAGCCGGGTCCCGGCGGGGATGAAAACGGCCCCGCGGCTCCCGTCGGCCCGGGTGAAGACCACGTCGCCGCTGAACCGGCCCGCCTTCACCCGCTCGATGCCCAGCAGGGCCACCACGTTGTCCAGGGCCCGCCCCGTGGCGGTGTCGATGAAACCGGCATTGTAGACCGCTTCCAACTGGGCGTAGAGGCGGGCGATCTCCAGGCCGATGGATTCGGCCAGGGTCCGGGTGACACTGCCCACCACCACGTCGGTGATCGGACTCCCGGCGGAAGCCGGCAGGTAATTGACGTGGAAGAGGGTGCCGGGATCGGGGAACTGCCCCCCTTCCTTCCATTCCAGCGTCCCGGCGTCCGGGGCCAACACGTAGTCGGCGTCGGGTTTGAAGACCGTGGTCCGGTCGTTGCGGCTGCCATAGACCGACACCACCCGGGCCACCGGGGTTTTTTCCAGGGAAACGCCGTAGGGCGGCCCGCCGTCGCCGGGGGGCGGGAAGGGGTGGGTTTCGGCGGTTACGCCGCCCAGAATCCCGGTGAGCAGGTTGTCCAGCACTTCGGTATAGGGGCGTCTTCGAAAGCTCATGGTCCGAACTCCAGGGTTATGGGGCCGATGGCGATGGTCGCGGAACGGCCCACGGGCTTCACGGCCAGGGTGACGGCGATGCTGGACCGCCGGTGGGGCGCGGGGTCGACGGAGAGGGCCGTGACCGTCTCGATGCGCGGCTCCCGCCGGAGGCTTTCCAGGATGTAGAGCCGGGCCAGGTTCCGGGTCGTCTCGGTGTTGACCCGGCCCACCAGCTCATGGAGGCGGGACCCGTATTCCGGATGGCCGAGGCCGGCCAGTTCTCCCCGGGGGGTGAGGAGCCGGAGGATCACCGCCTGGGCCAGATTGTCCCGTCCCTCGACGAGCGCCATGTCCAGGCGGGTGCGGCGGCCGCCGGGGGCCGGCCGCCGGTCGTCGGCCACCCGGTAGACGGGCCGGAAATCCCGGTGATGGACCGTCAACCGGATGTCGGAGAGCAGTTGCGGGTCGGTGTTCATGGCGTCATCCCCCGATCCGGACGGTCCCGGCCGCCGTCACCGTGCCCACGGGCAGGTCCGCCGGATCGTTGCAGGTGAGGGCCGTGTCGCCGTTACGGGCCGCGGGTTTTCCATTGATGAAAACGGTGGCGCTGCCCATGAACACCGTCGCCTTGTTGCCCGGCGGGGTCTGGAACGGCCCGCCCTGGGGCACGTGGGACGGCGTGTTGGTGGCCGTACTGTCTTTGGTGGCCGCCGGCTGCCCCTCGATGTTGACGTCCCCGCTCAGTCCGTTGTCGATCTGACCGGTGAACGGATGGGGCAGGGGGGTGGGCACCGGACCGCCGGGCGAGGGGACCATCACGATGTGGGTGTCCGTGGCCATGATCGAATCTCCTTTTTTCGCTCCCGGTTGGCCCATGGTGGGTCCCCCCGACCCTTTGACGGTGGATCCTTTCCGGATCAGTTGAGGTTGATGGTGGCCCCTTTGAGCGTCAATTCGCCGTTGGCCTCCAGGGTCACGGCATTGCCGTTAATGGTCAGGTCGCCCTTGCTCTCCAGGGTGACGGCCCCGTCCCGGTCGATTGTGAGGCGGGCCTTGCCGCCGTTGACGGTCAGCTCCGCCACCGGGTCGTCGTCCCGAAGGACCAGGGAGAGGCCGTCCCCCAGTTGCACCGACAGTTCCCGCCCGTCTCCGCTCAAAAGTTCGATGTGGACCGCGTCGCTGTCCCCGGCCCCCAGGGGCAGATGGAGGACGGACCGGCCTTCGGCGTTGACGGGGGGGCGGGCCTCGTCGGTGTAGAGGCGACCGACGATCACCGGCGCATGGCGGTCGCCATCGATGAACTGCACCAGCACCAGGTCCCCGGGGTCGGGGATGGCGGCGGCCCCGATCCGGGGGGTGGCCGTCGGCACCCGTTTCAGCACGATCCCCGAATTGCGGAGCACCACGGTGCAGGCGTAGTTGTCGGTGTCCCCTTCGTCGGCGTGGGGGTGGGTCTCCTGGACGATCCCCAGTTCCGCCGTCCGGATCTGGCGCATTTCCTCCCGGACGATCCGGCGGATGGTGTCAAAGAGCGACCCGCTCATAAGAATCCGCCCCCGCCGTTCCCCGGCTGGCTGAAGTCGATGAGGGTCGTGAACCCCCCGGTTTTGGAGAACCGGTGGCGGACCCGGAGCACGATCCCCTCGCCGTTGAGAACCTCCTCCGGGGCGTCGGCGATGGCGATGGCGCTCCCCACGAGGACCTCGGGGGCGCCGGGGACCTGGATCCGGCCCAGGAGGGCGGTCCGGCCCGTTGCCGCCAGACGGCTTTCCGCCGCCTTTCGCGATGCGTCGGCGCTCCGGAGAGACCCGTCCCCATCGATCCGCCCGCCATCCGGGTCCCCGGCCTCGGCCGTGAGGCCGGCGGGGTCCTGGACGATCCAGGGCCAGGCATCCTCCCCCTGGCTGCCGGCGGCCCCCTCGCCGACGAGGGTGAGGCCCGCCGGGGCCGGCCCCTCCCGGCATTGCAGGGCCAGGATGTCGGCGCCATACCGAAACGTCCGGACCGGTTCGCCGCCGGGCAGGGGGGCGAAATGGAGGGTTCCCTCCGGCGAAAACCAGGTTTCGTGGCCGCATTTTCGGGCCAGGTCGGCCATGTGGCCGAGGACGGTCTGGCGGTCGTCGATCACATAGAACGGGAAATCGAGGCCGTCTTCCACCGTGCCGGTCGCCACGTCGGCGGCACCGGCCAGGTCCCGGACGATGGCCCCGGCGCTCTGTTTTTCGTAGGCGCTGTTGACGCGCCGGCGGCTCAGGATCCCGCCGCCGTTGATCGCCGTGAGGGTGGCGGCGCCGGCCAGGCCGCGGCGGATAGACGCGATGCGGCCGGTGAAGACCGGAATGGCCTCACTGTCCGCGTAGCCGATGGCGATGGTCCCCTCGTCTTCCAGGGCCGCCTCCGGGGCCTCGCCCCCGGACGCCATCACCACCACCGCAGTATCGGCCCGGGGGGCCAGCCCCAGATCCAGGGACACGGAGAGGAGGTGGTCGGCCCAGGGGTCCGTCCCGCCGCCGGAGCCGGCCGCCGAGGCCACGGCCCCCATGAGGCCGCTCCCGCCCGATCCCCCGCCGAACCGGAGGGTGAAGACCGGCCGGCGCACCGCGGGCGGGGCCGGGGCATCGAAAGAGGGGAGCCCGGTCATGCGGTCCGCCGTTCGTTGGTGGATTCGTACCAGTGCATGGCCTGGCACACCCCGTCTCCCGCCACGTCCTGGAAGATGAAGGGGATCGCCACGCTGTCGTCCGGATCCGCGGACCCGGGTCCGGAGTCCCCCGGCAGGACGTGCATGTGGAGATGGTTGTAGAAACTCGTGCCGGTGTCTCCCGCCAGCATGATGGGCTGGCCCCGTTTGACCCGGGTGCCCACGATGGCGGCCGGCGGGGTGTCCCATTGAGCGAAGGCGTCCGTCACCCCGTTCTGACGGCCGTGGCCGTAGACGGCGAAGGTCCGGGTGACGGTCCCGCCCACAGTCCGGTCGTGGAGCGGGTCCGGTGTTATGGGGTTGCCGTCATCGTCCACATCGTGCCGGATGATGATGAAGTTCCAGTCGCCGGTGGTATCGTTCGCGGTGCCCTCGAACAGGCTGTGGACCGTGCCGGGCCGGGCCGCCAGCACCTCCTCGGCCTGGTCGTGGGCAAAGTCGTAGGCATAGGTCTGCATGGTGGCCTGATTCCCCGGCGGCTGGTTGATGCCGTTGGCGATGGGGTTGTGGCTGAAGACCCCCTGGTTGCCCTGGCCCACGTTGATCATCCGGCCGGCGGCATAGGGAAGCCGGTAAGGGGACGGGGTGTCGGCCCCGTCGGTCCGCTTTTTCGGGTAGCCCGCAAAGTCGGCGCCGCCCAGGGGATTGAACCGGCCGTCGTCGGTGTCTCCCTCCCGGAGGCTGTAGAGGATGACCCAGAAGGGGAGGATCACCTTGGGCATGGATTTGAGCAGGGTCCAGCCCAGGAGTTCCCAGTCCTCGGCCCAGGCGGTGATGGCGGAGATCAGGGCCCCGGTGAAACCGGCAAAGATGCCCATGCCCAGCCCCCCCGCCAGCCAGAGGGCCCAGACCCGGCCGGGAACGTCCGCCGGAAAGAAGGGGTGGACGTACTCCTCCCGCCGGACGCAGGAGGCCAGCCAGTACGTGTAGCCGGTGGCCACGGCGTCCACGATGGCGTCCACTTCCTTGTAGTTGAGGGCGCTGTTGCGGGAGACCGACGACGGGCCGTCCCGGGGGCCCCGGAAGTTGAGGTTCGTCATGAAGCCCAGGGTCAGGTTGCGCAGGGTGTTGGTGGCCGTGACCGGACCGGCCAGGTTCATGATGTCGCCGGCATAGACCGTGAACCAGAAGGCGAGCCGGTTGAGGAAGCTGGCCTCGGTGTGGGCCCCCTGGGCCGACCCTGCCGTGGTCAGGGCCAGCGGGGCGCCGATGAGCCATTCCAGGTATTTATGGGAGAAAAAGGTGAAACCGGAAAAGGGCCGCCGGGCGATGCCGGCGGTGAGGCCGTGGGTGACGTCGTAGATGCCGTTGAGAAGGCTCGGGACGAGATGGGCCCTCCCGGTCTTGCGGATGTTGAGCAGGTGCCAGACCGTCCGGACCGCGTCGTTGGCCCAGGCGCTGTGCCAGGCCCATCCTTCCATGAATTCGGGGCTGATGTGCCGGAACCGGTAGTAGGGGTGGCCCCGAACCGGGCCGGGGGGATCGAAGAGGGGCGCCTCGTGCCATTGGACGTCCGTGCCGCTGTGGAGGATCTTTTCGTCCAGAAAGACGTATTTTCCGTCTTCGGAAAAGTGGACCTGCTCTCCGGGCCATCCCACCCCGGACCGGATCGCCTCCCAGGTCCATGCCCAGAATCGGTCCCAAAGGCTCCGGGGCATCCGTTCGAGTTCGTCCGGCAGGGCGTCCTCCAGGATCATCCGGTTGTACTGGAAGGTGGTCCGGTCCTCCTCACAGTCCTCGCCCACGTCCCGGGTCTCCGACGCCATATCGACGCCGTCGAACGCGGCCTCGTTTTCCAGGACGGTCGTCTGAATGACCCGGTTGAGGGCGGCGACCATCGCCTTCCGGAGGGCATCGTCGGGATCGGCGGACGCGTCGAACCCGTCCACGGCGGCCCGTTCCGCATCGGTGAGCGCTTCCCGAAGCCAGGCGGCCACGGTATCCCCGGCGGGCGGGGTTTTGAGTTTGCCGGCCAGGGACCGGGCGTCTGTGAGGTCCCCGGGGGTGAACAGGGGCAGGTCCCGGTATTTGTACTGGAGGAGCCAGGTGGCGTACCAGCTGTACGGCGGGCCGTCGGACCCGCCGTCGGCGGCCGCGGCGCCGGCGGAACCGAACTGGATCTCCCGCACCAGCGCGTTGACCCGGGCCGCGAGTTCGGCGGTCTCGTCCAGGACATCGCCGGCGCAGGCGGCCCGGTCCGCGACCTCGGCGAACCCGCTCCGGCGGACCTGCGCCAGGATCACCCGGGCCAGGGCGTCGGCGTCAAACGCCGGAAAAGAGAATTCCCGCTGCATTCGGCGCTTGGCCCGGCCCAGGAGGGCGGCGACCTCCAGCCGGTTCTCCCGCCGTTCCGGCGGCGTCTCGGGCGGTATGGCTTCCAGGCGCACGATAACGGCGTCCACAAATCCCCAGGTTTCGACCTCTACAAAGCTCCCGTCCACCCCCAGTTCGGTCTCCAGGATGTCGAACAGCTCCGTGATCAGGGCCCGCAGCCGGTCCAGGTCCAGGGCCCCAGCCGCATCCCGCAACCCCACGAGGGCGGTTTCGGCCAGTTGCATCCCGGCCTCGGGGGACCCGTCGGTCGGGGTGTCGGAAACGGACTGAACGAAGTCGCGCACCGGCGACACCAGCGTTTCCAGGCGGGCGTAGGCCCCGGTCAGGCGGCCGGTCACCCGGTCCTTGAAGCGCTGGGCCGTGGCCGCGATGGCGTCGCCCATGACCGCGCCCATGTGGCGGGCCTCGTCCGGGTCCAGGGCCAGCCGCGTGGCGGCCCGCAGCAGGTCCTCCGCCAGGGCCGCGTCGCTGACGGCCGGCGCGGTACGGCGAATCCGCTGGGGCTGGATCAGGACAGCGCCGATGGTCATTTTGTCATTCTTTCGTAAGGGGTCATCACGGCGTCCATCCTCCTCATCATGCGGCGATGCTGGCGGCCGCGGACCCGGCGCCGCCCGGTACGGCCCGTTTCAGATCGCGGAAGGCGGCGTTCACCCGCGCCATTTCGCTCTTGAGTTCCTCGTCCAATCCCTGCAGCCGGTGGATGATCGCCGCCAGGATCGGCGTGATATCAAAGGCATCGATCATGGGCACAATCGTTTCGTCGTACAGGGGCTGCACGGTGGCCGTCAGCAGGGCGTCGGGGCTCAGGGTCCGCAGCTTTTCCACCACCGCGGTGAAACGGTCGTCCAGGGCCTGGAGGTCGGCGGGGTCGATGATCAAATCGAGGCCGATCCGGTCGAGCATGGCCTCGAAGGAGCTGTCCAGGGCCGCTTTAAAGTGTTTCGGATGCACCGCCTCGATCTTTTCCCGCACCTCTCCGAAAAGGGCCGTGAGACGGTCGGCGAGAAAGTCGACGTTGACGTCCCGGAGTCGCTGGACCACTCCGTCCAGGGCATCGGTGATGGAGTGCAGGGCCGCCGGTCCCAGGAGGAGTTCGTCGATTTTTGCCTGCACGGCGGCCACCATGGCCTGGATCTCCCCGAAAACCGCATTCACGGGGACTGCGACGGCGCCCAGATGGGTCAGCAGCCGCGTCAATGGCGGGAGAAAGGAGCGCTCGATTTCCGCCGCCAGCCAGTCGCGGACCCCTTCGGGGGTGGCGGCCGGGATCCGGAACCCCGACAGGGTGGATGCCGGGCCGTGGTACCGGTCGTCCCAGTCGGTGAAGGCGGCCGTCAATCCGCTGCGGGCGTCGGCCAGGACCTGCCGGCACCGGCGCAATGCCTGAAAGGGGCCCCCGAAATCGGGGTCCAGGGGGTCGAAGCGGTCCAGGACCGCCTGGATGGCGTCCTTTTCGGGGGAGGCGGGAAGGGCGTCGAGGCCGGCCCGGGGGAACCGGCCGTGGGCCTGGACCAGGGCGGTGTGGCGGGCTTCGGGGTCCAGGGCCTCCAGGTCGGCTTCCATGCCGGCCGCGGCGGCGTCGAAGGCGGACTGGAGGGCCGGGGCCCGGGTGGCGTCGATGGCCGCCGTCAGGGCGTCGAACCGGTCCTGGAGGGGGCCGATGTCCGGCATGGCCGCCACTTTGTCCAGAATCTCGGTCACCCAGGCGGTCACCTGGGATTCCGCGTCGGACAGAT
>CAYSLC010000033.1:30141-33378 GCA_964431545.1 uncultured Desulfobacteraceae bacterium
TTGTCCAGAATCTCGGTCACCCAGGCGGTCACCTGGGATTCCGCGTCGGACAGATCGGCCAGGAGGCCGCCCATCCGCTGGAGGGTCCCCTCCAGCCGCTGCCCGAACCCGGACACCTCCTGGACGGCGTCCAGGGCCGTGTCCACCCCGTCCAGCACTGCCTCCACCGGCAGGGCATCGAGGATCTCGTCCACGGCATCGGAGATGGCCTCGTTCAGGGGGGCGACCATCGCCGTGGGATCGAGGGCGTCGAACCGGGCCAGGAGGTCCTCGAAGGGGCCTTCCAGGGCGCCCAGCAGTTGTCCGGGGCTGGCCTCGTCTTTGAGACGGCCCTTGAGGCGGTCGATCTCCCCGGTGACCGGTTCGAGGATGCCGCTGGGCCGGAAGGCCTCCATGTGCTCCAGGAGGGTTTCGAAGGGTTCCGTCAGCGCCTCCCCCACCAGGGACGCGGGGTCGAAGGCCCGGACCTTGTCCAGCAACTTTTGGGGCTGGGCCTTCACCGTCTCCAGCAGCGGGACGGGGCCGCTCTCCACCAGGTCCCCGAACTCGTCGATGAGCGGGTCGGTGAGGGGCTGGAGGTCGTCGGGGAGCACCGACAGGGCCGCCTGGAGGGCGGTGGTCAGGGCGGCGTTGAGCAGCGAGGGGTCGATGGCCGCCAGGGCGTCCTCGATGGATTCGAGACCGGAGACCACCCCGTCGGTGATGGGCGCAAAGGAGAGGGCCTCGATTTCGTTCCGGACCGTCTCCAGGGCCTCGCGGACCGTCCCCACCGCCGTTTCGGCGGCCGACAGCACCCCCTGGATTTCGCCGATCATCTCCTCCAGGGCCGTCACCAGGGCCGCCGGGTCGAATTGGTCCACCTGGCCGTCGATCTCGCCAATGATGGCGGAAACGGCGTCCCGGACCGGGCCGAAGAGATCGGTGATCCTTCCGGTGACCTGGGTTTCGAAATCGGCGATGGCCGTTTCCACCCCGGCCGTCATGGCGGCGGTGTCGAAACCGTCCAGGAGGGCTTCCAGTTCGCCGAAGATCGACCGGACCTGGATCGTGACCTGGGTCAATCCCCCTTCCAGTCCATCCACGCCTTCCTGGACCGTGTCGGCCACGGATTCGATGGGTTCCTGGATTCCCCCGATATCGAGGGCGGTCAGCAGGGCGTCGAGCCAGTCCCGGAGCGGCTGGAACCCGGCCCCGATCGCGGCGGCGATGTCGGGGTCGGGCCGGGCCGGCGGGATGGCCCCGGCCAATGCCCCCATGTCGGGATTGGGGCGCAGGACCGACACCAGATGGCCCATTTCATCGGACAGGTCGTCCCCCAGGGTTTCCAGACGATTGCTCAGGCCGGCCAGATCCGCCATCGGGTCGCCGGCCATGGCGGACCTCAGCGCATCGTAGGCGTCGAGCCGGCTCCCCATTTCCGCGGTGATGGCGGCGGTGCCGTTCAGATCTCCATCCCCGACGGCAGCGGCCAGTTGCGTCAGTCCGTCGGTGAGGGTCTGGGCGATGGTTCCGAGTTCCGCGGTATCCACGGCGGGCCGGACCGCGGCCATGTCCGTCCCCAGTCGGTCGAGCCGGCCGGCGGCGGTGCCGGCGACAACGGCCGTCAGGTCGGTGACGGTCTGGACCATATGGTCCCGGATGTCGGCACTGGTGGCCCCGTGCCAGGTGGTGAGGGTGTTCAGGGGGTCGATGACGTCGTCGATCAGCGGGATCGTCCCGGCCAGGATCTCCACGCCGTGGCGCATGGCGGCCACCTGGCGCAACCAGTCGATGAATCCGGCGGCGTTGAAGGGGGTCGGCAGGTTGTCCAGGACCCCGTTGACGGCATCGAGCTGGGCGTTGGCCTGGGAGATGGCGCTGGGTTCACTCTCCCCTTCCGGTCCCGGTTCGCCTTCCCCGCCTTCTTCGGGGGGCGGCCCTTCACCGCCGGCCGACGGCGCCCCGCCGGTGCTGTCCGTGAAACAGCTGAAATCCATCCGGGTCAAGCGATGGATCGCCTTGAGGGCCGCCAGACCGTTTTCCAGGGCATCGGCCAGCCGGCCGCTGACATCCGACTGAAGGTCGAAGAGTCCGGCGGTGAGGTCGCCGGTCACCTCCCCGATTTCCGCGGGCACGGCCGCGCCCAGCCCCTCGATGAAACCGCCGAAATCGTCGCCCAACAGGTCGGGCAGCTCCAGCTCGTTCATCACCTGGACGAAATCGCCAAGGCTGTCCGGCGGGTCGGCGATGAGGCCGGCCACCGTATTCGCCGCGTCGGACAGCGCGCTCACCTGCCGGGGAAGGGCGTCCGACAGGGCGCTGCCCTCGAAAGCGGTATCGAGATCCTGGAACAGGGTCGGCATGGGTTACTCGCCCTCCCCGAAAAGGTCTGTGAGGCTCCCCGCCAGACCGGACAACCCCTCCAGGGCCGAGGCCACGCCGGTCAGGGTGTCGCGCAGGGGCGGGGTGGGATCGTCGATGTTGGGGATCGACCCCAGCATCTCCAGGGCGTCCAGGGCCCCGGTAACGCTGTCCAAAAGATCGCCGGCCCCGTCCAGCAGCCCGTCGTCGATACCGCCCAGGGGATCGGGGGGCGGCGGGGGCGGGGGGCTCTCCCGGAGGATGATCCGATACGTCGTTTCATCCGGCCGGCGGCCGCTTTCCGCCACCTCCAGGGTGTCGATGATCACATATTGCACCTCGGTGGCGGTGAGGATGTCGGCCACGAACGTGACCGGATCTCCGGCATGGAATTTTTCCCGGAGGGCTGTCAGGAATTCATTCCGGGGCTCATCGCCGTACAGGCTGCCGCTGAGGGCGACCCGGAGGGGCTGCCGGTTTAGGTCCTGGTAGAGGCTGCCGACGCGGCCGGGGACCGGCAGTTCCACAAAACGCCGATCCTCCTGGGCCTCGATGGCCGCGATCCGGGGGATCTCCCAGTCGCCCAGCACCGGTCTCACGTTCATGGCACCTCCACTCCGTGGCGCCGGGCCTCTTCGGCGAGCACATCATTGATCCGGTCCGCCAGGGATTCAGGGTCCAGCGGGTCGGCGATACCGGCGGGGGCGGATGGGCCGGCCCGTGGCATTTCTATGTCCTGAACCCGGGGTCGCATTTGCCCGGATCTCGCTTGTGAAGGCGATGTCGCCCGGCGGCGTCCCGTGCCGGCCCGTCCGGGTCCGGACGGATCATGGACAGATCCTTCCGTCAGCGGGGGCGGCGGTTCGGCCGGCTTCCGTTGCCGATCCGCGGCCAGGA
>CAYSLC010000034.1:0-33367 GCA_964431545.1 uncultured Desulfobacteraceae bacterium
AATAGACGGCGCTGTCAATGGCGGCTAGCGGGTTCCGGAGTTCATGGGAGACGCTTCCGGCAAAATGGCCAAGCACCGCGAGGCGCTCCTTTTGGAGCAGCTCCTTTTGTGCTTTTTTCAGCTCTCGCGTCCTTTCCTCCACCATCTCCTCCAGCCGCTCCGAATACTCTTGCAGCTTTTCCTCCGCCCGCTTCATGTCGGTGATGTCCTGGATGGTGCCCCGCAGGAAATGGCCGGCCGGTCCGGCGATCGGATCGGGCTGACAAAGGGCGTGAACCCACTTCTTCTTCCCGCCGGGCAGCCTCAAATTCAGATGGATGTCATAGGGTTTTCCCTCCGTGAGCGCACGCTGAATCGCGCCATGGAATATCGCGTATTGGTCGGGCGTGTACATTTTCTTATACTCCTCGAGAGCCGGAGGCCCCAGTGCGCGATCCCGCTCGTATATCCGATAGACCTCGTCGGACCAGACCGGGACGCCCGCGTCCGGGTCCAGGAACCAATTGCCGATGTGGGCGATCCGCTGGGCCAATTCCAGGTCGACAAGGCTGGCCTGAAGCTGTTCTTCGACCCGCTTGCGTGCGGTAATGTCCGTGATCATTCCAAGCGATCCGACAACCTTTCCTTCACGATCCCGGATCGGCGTTGTGGAAGCGATGACCCAGAGTCGAGATCCGTCCTTTTTTAAGAAACACCGTTCCACGGCTTCCCCGACGCCGCGTCGCCGGTTTTCCAGAGATCTGCAAACCTCCTGTCGCTGTGGGGGGTCGAGAAAGTCAAAAACGGAAAGGGACTGCATTTCCTCGATCGAAGATCCAAGCATGTCCGCCATCTGCTGGTTGACGAATAGGGTATTTCCCCGCAAATCGATAGACCAGATCCCTTCCATGGCGGTTTCCACCATCAGACGATACCGTTCCTCGCTTGCGCGCAACGCCGTCTCCATGCGTTTGCGCTCCGTGATATCGACGCTGACGCTCATAATGCCGTTGGTTTCACCCTTGACGTTCCTGAGGGGGGCCGTGGAAATGCTGATATGGATTTTCGTGCCGTCCTTTTTGCGCCTGCACGCTTCAACCGAATAGAATCCTTCTCCACGCAGCACTCGTTCGCGAAGGGACTTGTGCTCCTCTCTTTTTTCCTCCGGGACGAGGGGTAGAAAACGACCCAACACTTCCTTTGCCTCCCATCCGAAGAGATGCTCGGCGGCCGGGTTCCAGAGTGTCACATTCCCATCAGGGTCGAGGGCGATGATTGCTAGCGGAGAGGCCTCAAACAGGGCGGACAGCTTTTCACTCGTGTCTTGCAGAGCTTCCTCGGCCCTCTTCCGCTCGGTGATGTCCATGAACGTGTTGACAATTCCTTGAATCTCACCGTGTTCGTCCAAATCCGGCATGCTTGAAACGAGCAGCCAAACGATGCCGCCAAAATCCGGCCTGTCGACTCCCATCGTCACATTCAGCACCGATCTTTTATCGGAAAGAACGCGCATCACCGGAAGGTCGGAGGCGGGCATGTCGGTCCCGTCTTCCCGGACCAGCCTCAAATGGCCGGCGGCGAGGTCGATTCCCACAAGCCGGTCACGGCTCAGTCCCAACAAATGTTCGGCGGTGGCGTTGCATTCCAGAATGCGGCGGTCTTTTCCGTGGACGACAATCCCGACCTGGATCTTTTCGATGAGGCGCTTGAGACGGCGCTCACTTTCCCGGAGGTCGTGGGTCATCAGGTTCAACCGCCGCCGAAACAGTATCGCCACCGCGAGAAACAGGATTGCTCCCGCGGCCAAAGCGGCCATGGCGTTGATCATCCAGGTCTGAAAAACCTCGACGGTCCGCTGTTTTCCCCCCATGTACCGCTCTAGAATGCGATACATCGCCGATTGACTGTCCTTTTGCATAGCCAGCAGATGACGATCAAGGGTTTGGGCCAGCTCCGGTGTTTTCGATCCATCGCGCGGCATCACGAACCGGGAGTCGGTGGCCGCGAATACGATGCCGGTCTTCTTGATGGGGAAATCTCCGGCCAGTTCCCGCATCACCAGACGGTTCAACACGGCGGCGTCCGCACGACCCTCCTTCACGGCAAGCACGACACCGGCAAAATCATCTTCCAGAATCAGCCGGCAGCCCAGTTGAAATTTTTGATTGAGAACACGGATCCCGTTGGGGCCGTCGGTATGGAAGCCGCGTTTCAAGGTGGCGACCCGTTTTCCTTTCAGATCGAGCAGGGATTGAATCCTCGATCCGTCGGGAACGTAAATCTGGGCCCAGTTGTTGACGATGGTCACCGCGCTGAAGCGGTATTGTTTTGCGCGCCGACTGGAGATCACCATGCTCGGCAGAATGTCGATCTCCGCGTTGTTCAGCTTCCAAAGGCACCAATCCCATGTGCCGGCCTGGTATTCGAGGCGCCAGCCTTCCCTGGCGGCGATCACGTCCAGGATCTCGACGAAAACGCCGGCGGGCCGGCCGTCGGGGCCCGTGAAGCAACTTGGCGGATGTTCAAAATACCCCACGCGAATGGTTTCCGAAAAGGCGAGAACGGGGAATGACAAGACCGCCACAAACAATATCGCCGACACCACCCGCGGACTCCGGTTGGGTGACGCCGCCGAATTTTTGGACCGAACATCCATATTCGCAGTCTCCCGATACGTGGTAAGACTTTTTGATGACCAACGCCGCTGTTTTCCCAAATTGCGATGCCCCCCGAACGGGCCCTCTTTCGCGGGCCAGCGAGATTTTTAGAATCCGGGGGATCCGTCTTTCGTCGGAAACGTCATCACAAAACGGGCACCGCCGTCCGGCGGCGATTCCGCCCGGAGCGTCCCCCCGTGGTTGTCCACGATCATCCTGGTGATGGACAGCCCGAACCCGATGCCGTGGGTCTTGGTGGAGAACAGCGGCTCGAACACCTTGTCGAGGTGTTCGGCAGCGATGCCCGGTCCGGTGTCTGTCACCGAAATGTCGACCTTTCCGGGACCGGAGGGCCGAACGGTGATGGTCAGCATCCCCGGTCCATCCATGGCCTGGATCGCGTTGTTGAGGATATTCTTCAAGGCCATGCGAATCTGTTCGGCGTCGATATCGACCCGGACCGGCTCCTCCGGCCCATCGAACCGAACATCGACGGTCTTCGGAATCCAGTCCTCTCCCAGGACCTTTGCCAGGAAATCAGTCAGATCCGTCGGCCGGGTCTCCGGCTTCTCCATCCGGGAGAGATTGAGGAGGCTCTGGACGATGGCGGCACATTTCCGGACATTCGCGCCGATTCGGCCCAGGTGTCTTCCGACGCTGCCATCGGTTCTGTCGAGAATCCTTTTCAGCAGGTAGATCGAGCTGTCGATCACGGCGAGCGGATTGCGGATTTCATGGGCGACGCTCCCGGCAAAATGGCCCAGAACGGCCAGGCGTTCCTTGACCAGCAGTTCCTCCTGGGCGCGCTTCAGCTCCCGGGTCCGGGCCTCCACCATCTTTTCCAGATTCTCCGAATAGACCCGGAGCCGCCGTTCGGCCTCCTTGCGTTCGCTGATGTCCTGGACGGCGCCATACACCCGGACGACGCGCCCCTGCCCCTCATCCCGGACCGGACGGACGTAGGACCGCACCCATCGGGTCCGGCCGTCTTTCCCGAGGAACCGGAACTCCCGAATATCCTCTTCCCCCCCCAGAACCGTTTCGATGTGCCGGCCGATGATCGGGAGGTCCTCCGGATGGTACAGTTTGGCCCAGTCCTTCTCGTCCGTAAGCTCCCCGGGCCGGTATCCGGTGACCCGCTCGAATGCGTCCGTCACCCACTCCCCGACCAGACCTCCGTCCGGCGCCACCCGAAAGGCATAGGCGTAGTCGGAAACCATCTCGGACACCATCCGATACCGTTCCTCGCTCTTGCGCAATGCCTCGGTGATCCGTTTCCGCGGCGTAATGTCCATGAAGGTGATGAAGATCCGAAAGATATCCCCGTTTTCATCGAATTCGGGGATCCCCGAGACCAGAAACCAGTAGACGTCTTCCCGATCGGGTCGCGGAACACCCAACAGGCAGTCCCGGAGCACCCGTTTCTCGGCGATCACCCGCATCACCGGAAACTCCTCTTTCGGCATCACGGAGCCGTCCTCGCGGATAAAATGCCAGTGTCCGCTCATCGCGTCCACGCCCAGGAGCTGCTCGCGGGGCCGTCCCAGCAACCTTGTGGCCATGGAGTTGCAGTCGAGAATTCGGGTGTCCTTCCCGTGGACGACGATGCCCGCCTGAATATTTTCGATCAATTGTAAAAGGCCCTGACGGCTCTTCCGCAAGGCTTTCTCCGCCCGCTTGAGTTCGGAAATATTCGTTGTTACGCCGATGATCGCCTTCAGTTCGCCCCTTTCATCCATGACGGGGGCATCCGTCACATGGGCCGGAAAAACGGTCCCATCCCGGCGTTGAACGGGGAACTCCCCGGACCACATCTCCCCGCGCCGCAGGCGGGACATTATCTCCTGGGCCTGGGCCCGACTGAAAGGGGAGACGATCACATCCGTCACCTTCCGGCCTTTCAGTTCACCCGCCGGCCATCCGTATTCGACTTCGGCGGCCCGATTGGCGTAGATGATGACGCCCTCCAGATCGGTCGCGATCACGGCCTGGCCCACCGCATCCAGCATAAGGGCATGAAACTGTAGATCATTTTTTGCAATCGCCCGACCTTCGATCTCCTCGGCGGGGAGATCTTCGCCCGGCGCCGAACCGGTCCGCTTCTCTTGTTCGGTCATCGTCGCCCCCTGAATCGATGGATCAACGTCTCTCCGCAACGGTGAAGGTGAACCGACCACTTTTCGATGCTTTTCCGTCCATCATCCCGAACCCTCGGATTGACGAAGCAGCCGATGAATGATTTCCCGAAGCTTGGCCGGTTCCACCGGCTTGATCAGGTAGCCGTCCATCCCCGCCCGTGTCCAGCCCTGCCGGTCCTCCGGCATGGCGTGGGCCGTGAGGGCGATGATGGGGATGTCCCTGAACCGGGATTCCGATTCCCGGATGGCCGTCGCGGCCTCGATGCCGTCCATCACCGGCATCTGAATGTCCATGAGGACCAGGTCGTACCGGTTTTCTTCCACCATCCGGACCGCTTCCGCGCCGTCCGTGGCGAGATCCGAGGCGATCCCCAGGTTGTTCAGGATGATCTGGATGATCTTCTGGTTGAAGACATTGTCCTCCGCCAAAAGGATCCGCAGGGGCCGGTCGTCTTTCCAAGGGGACGGCTGTGACGCCGCCGGCGGGGCATCGGCCGATGGACAACGGTCCACCCCTTTTTTGAGCACGGCGGTGAACCAGAAGGTGCTGCCGCCCCCCAGTTCGCTCCGGACCCCGATCTCGCCGCCCATCATCTCGACGATCCGCTTCGAGATGGTCAGTCCCAGGCCGGTTCCGCCGTACCGCCGGTTGATGGAGACGTCCCCTTGGGAAAACGGCTCGAACAGGGCCTCCATGCGGCCCGGCGGGACCCCGATGCCGGTGTCCCGGACCGCGAAGCGGAGCGTGGCCTCGGCATCGGTCTCCCGGACCCCGCACAGGGAGATGACCACCTCCCCCTGGTCCGTGAACTTCACCGCATTGCTCGCCAGGTTCAACAGGACCTGACGGAGGCGCCCCATGTCGCCGGAGAAGGTCCGCACCGCCGAGGGGTCGATCTCATGGCGCAGCCCGATCCGCTTCTCCCGGGCCTTGAGGGCGAGGATGTTCTCCACGTCCCGGACGACCTTCTCCGGGGTGAAGTCGACCGCCTCCAACTCGATCCTTCCGGCCTCGATCTTGGCAAAATCGAGAATGTCGTTGACGACGGAAAGGAGCACATCCGACGAAGCGAGGATCGCCTCCACGTGGGCTTTCTGCTCCCCATCGAGGGGGGACCGCCGCAACAACCGCGCCCCTCCCAGGATCGCCCCCAGGGGGGATCGGACCTCATGGCTCATGTTGGTGAGAAACTCGGTCTTGGCCCGGGCCGCGACCTCGGCGGATTCCTTGGCGTTCTCCAGGGACCGCAGGATCGTCGCGTTCCGCAGGGACAGGGACGCGAACTCGCCGAACCCTTCGGCCAACCGCGCGTCCGCGTCCGTAAAGGGTTCCGGCTTGTTGGCCAGCCCCATCACCCCCGCCACCCGGCCCCGGATTTTCAGGGGGACGAACAGGACGTTGTCCAGCCGGACATGCCCCGCCGGCATGTAGACCATCCATGGACTCTCGGCGAAATTGTTGTCATAGACCGCCGCGCCGGTCCGGTAGGCCTCGTTCCGGAGGCCCCGTAGGGGCATGGGCAGGTCCGGATCGACGGTACACTCCCGCCCGCCGCTCTCCAAAAAGAGGATTTCATTTTCGGAACCCTCCTCGTTCAACAGGGCCACATACCCGGCGGGGGCCCCGATGATCTTGGCGCAGATATCGAAAATCCGCCTTGCCGATTCCTCCAGGTCGCGGAACTCGAGGACCCCCCTGGAGGCTTCCAGGAGGGCCTCCGTCTCCCGGGCGTGCTGTTTGGCGGCCTTTTCCGCCCGACGCCGGTCGACCACCTGCCGGAGAAAGGCAAGGAGGCGGTCCATGTCCAGCGGCTTGGTCTCGTAGCCGATGATCCGCTTCCGGCTCACCGCCTCCGCGGCGCTCTCGACGGAGGCATGGCCCGTAATGATGATGAAGTCGGCATCGGTATGGGCCGCGGCCTGCTGCTGGAGCCTTAGCCCATCAGTGTCGGGAAGCTTGAAATCGACCAGGGCCACATCAAAGGAGAGTTCCCGGAAGAGGTCCATGGCGCTCTTGCCGTCGAAAGCGACCCACGCGGCATACCCGCTCCTGTGGAGAAGCTCCCAGAGATTCCGCGCCAGGTCCCGGTTGTCGTCGACAATAATGATGTTCGCGTCCGCGCTCATTCTGCTTTCCTTTTCCCGTCGGGGGCTCCCGGCCCGGGACGGACCCGATCCGGATCGGCGGTTTTCGATCTTAAATCCGATCCGCCGGGGTTTTGACCACCCCGGCGGACTTTAGGAACAGAAGGGGCAAGGGGTCGAAGAAACAAGAGATATGTCATCGAAGGCACTCCTTTCCCGGCGCGGAGGCGGGGCTGCTTCACCGGTCCTTGGGATCGGAAACCGGTGCGATGTGTGAGGACCAGCATGGGTTGCGCGGACGACGCGGAGCCTGATGCCTACCGGGTGCCATCTCCCTCGGGACCGCTCGGGACCAGCGGTCGCGGATACCGCCCGATGTCGGGCACCCGAGGCGAAAACGCCCTGCTCCGCTCTTGTTTCCTATATCGAAAACAACGGGTTCACGCAATTCGGAAATGGGGTGGAGGGGCCGTTTCCGGCCGGTGAAGGCCAGTTTTTGGAATTTTTTTCCGATTTCCCATCCCGAAATCTTGATCTCCCGGCGGAACTCGGGCATAATCGGTAACGGTGGCCGCTCCGACGGGGGCCGCTTAGCCTTACCGCTCATTTTTCACATCCCAGGACCCGGCCGGCGCCACAACCGCTCTACCGCAGGGAACCAGGGGGGAGAACGGAAAATGGATCGAAAGACCTCCACCGAAGCCCTGCGGCGACGGATCAAAGCCCTCGAGGCCGAAAACGAGGCCCTGCGGCGGAACGCCTCCCGCGACGACGACGCGGCGGCGCTCCTCCGGGGGATTCTGAAGCACTGCCCCTCGGCCATCTACGCCAAGGACCTCTCCGGCCGCTTTCTGTTCGCCAACGACAAGTTCGAGACCGCCTCCGGGTACACCCAAGACGAAATCATCGGGCGGACGGACCACCAGCTCTTTTCCGAACCCATGGCAAAGATGTACGCGGCCGAGGACCGGGAAGTCCTTCGGACGGGAAAGCCGCTTCGGAAGGATAGGCAGATCGGCTACGGCGAGAAACGGAACTACTGGATCAAGACCAAGTTCCCCCTCCGCGACGAGCGGGGAAATCCCACGGGGGTCTGCGCCATCGCCACCAACATCACGGAACTCACGGAAGCCGAGGAGGCGCTCCGGTGGGAATCGACCGTCAACAAGGCCTCGGTGGATCTGGCCCGGGCCATCCTCTCGGCCGGCGAAAACCTGGAGACCATCACCCGGATCATTCTCGCCTACGCCCGACAGATCACGGACAGCCTCCACGGCTATGTCTCCATCATCGATCCGGAGACCGGCAACAACGTCAGTCTCACCCTGACCGCCATGATGGAAGACGGCCAATGCGGCGTAAAGGACGGCGGAATCATCTTTCCCGTGGGCGAAAACGGCTTCTATCCGACCCTCTGGGGACATTCGTTCAACACACGGGAGCCCTTTTTCACCAATGACCCGACCGCCCATCCGGCCTCCACGGGCCTACCCGAGGGGCACATCCGCCTGAACCGGTTTCTTTCGGTGCCGGTCCTGATCGAGGGCAAGCCCGGCGGGCAGATCGCCCTGGCCAATCCGTCGCGCGATTACACCGACAAGGACCTGGAGGCCGTCGAACAGCTCGGCGGCATGTACGCCCTGGCCCTCCACCGCCACCGGTACCAGGAGGAGCGGAGAAACCTCCAGCGGCTGGTGCAGCAATCCCAGAAACTGGAGTCCCTGGGGGTCCTGGCGGGGGGGATCGCCCACGACTTCAACAACATCCTCTTTCCCGTCATCGGCTATATCGAAATGTCGCTGGACCAGCTTCCCGGAGATCACCCCGTCCGGAGCTACCAGGTGGAGGCGTTGAAAGCCGCGGGCCGGGCCAGGGACCTGGTTCGGCAGATCCTGACCTTCAGCCGGAGGAGCGAGACGGAACTCCAGCCCCTTCGCTGCCAGCTGGTGGTCAAGGAGGTCCTCAAGCTGATGCGCTCCTCCCTTCCCTCCTACATCGAGATGGAACAGGAGATCGACGACGGGTGCGGGCCGATCCTGGGCGATCCCTCCCAGATCCACTCCATCGTGATGAACCTGTGCACCAACGCCGGCCACGCCATGCGGGAGGAGGGAGGCCGGCTCCGGGTGAGCCTCCGGGAGACGGCGCTGTCCGAGGAGGCGGCGGAGCGGCTGGATCTCCCCCCGGGCCCCTATGTGCGGCTAACGGTGGCCGATACCGGCACCGGCATGGCGGAAGGGGTGATCGACCGGGTCTTCGAGCCGTACTTCACCACCAAGACCCAGGGAAAGGGCGTCGGCCTGGGGCTCTCGGTGGTCCACGGCATCGTCCGGAGCTACCGGGGAAACATCCGGGTATCGAGTGAACCGGGCAGGGGCACCACCTTCCGGATCTTCCTGCCCCGGCTCCGGGGGATGGCCCTCCCCCTGGAGGCGGAGGCCGATCATTCCCCCACCCCGGGCCGCGGAGAGCGGATCCTGGTGGTGGACGACGAGGCCCCCATCGCCGAGGTGGCGGAAAAGATGCTCGCCCAACTCGGCTATCGGCCGACCACCTTCACCAGCAGCCCGGAAGCCCTGGAGCGCTTCCGCCAGGCCCCCGACGCCTTCGATCTGGTCCTCACGGACATGGCCATGCCCCACCTCCGGGGCGATCGGCTCGCCGGGGAGATCATGGCCCTTAGACCCGATATCCCCGTGATCCTGTGCACCGGCTTCAGCGAGCGGATCTCGGCGGAAACCGCCGCCGGTCTGGGGATCCGGGAATTTCTCCTCAAACCCATGGGAAGAGATGAGCTGTCAAGGGTGATTCGCCGGGCCCTGGACGGCACGGGCGCGGGACCGACGGGAACAGGAGAGAACAATTAGATGGCCGAACCCCAAGCCGACCGGACGAGCTTCACCGAGGAAGCGTATTTTCGATTGGACGATGAATCGGAGGAGCGGCTCACGTTCTTCCACGGGGAAATCTTTGCCATGGTCGGGGCCAGCTTCGAACACAATCAGATCTGCACCAACATCGGGGCTCACTTCAACCGGGTGCTGCCCGAATCCTGCTACACCGTGGGCGGTAGCATGCGCGTTCAGGTGGAAGCGCGGAAGCACGATACCTATCCGGATGTCCTGGTGGTCTGCGGCGAGCCCGAGTTCCTCGACGCCGAGAAGAGAACCACCCTTTTGAACCCGCTGCTGATTGCGGAGGTTCTATCGACCTCGACCCGGAATTTCGACCGGGGGGACAAATTCGCCTCCTATCGAAACATTGAAACCCTGAAGCATTATCTGTTGGTGAGCCAATACGTCTTCCACGTGGAGCATTTCTACCAAAACGACCAGGGCCGTTGGGAGCTGGAGGAGAAGACCGATCCGGAGGAGACGGTGTTTCTGGACCACCTCGACTGCGATCTCCCCCTGGAGACCATCTACCGGAGAATCGGCCGCATAAGGCAAAAATCCCGGTAGAGGGCCTTTTGCACCGTCGGGCCGGCGTTTCGGCTCCCCTGTATGGGTCGAGCGGTGGGCCGCCGGCGGGAGGTGTTAAATCTTTGACACATTCCAAGGGTTTTTTATAAATTTTTTTTATAGTCGGCGGGCGGACCGGCGAAAGACCCCATCATCGAATATGGATGTAACCCGTTGCAATGTAACAATTTAATGCTTCATTGACCATCTTGGCACACCCCTTGCTATATCTAATGGCGGGTTTCATCTGTTTCTCCATTTTCGTTTCCCTCCTTTGTTTAGGGTGGCCTTGGCCGAGGCCACCCTTTTCATTTGGCCCCGCCGCCTTCTTTTTTCCGCCGTAAATCCTGGATCTTCATCCCCACGATGGGCAGCCACAGGGCCACGCCCAGGAAGTTGAAGCAGATGATGGGCAGCGAATCGATGATGATGCCGTAGATTCCCCAGGTGGTGAGCCCGGAGACCAGCATCAGCATGAATTTCAGGTCGATGCTCGCCACGTCCTTGGTGGTGTAGGAGTAGTATAGCTGGGGAAATGCGCTGAAGGTGGTCAGAAACCCCGCCACAAATCCCAGGATGTCGATCCAGGACATGATCTCCTCTCGGTTTCGCGGTGATGCAGCCGGCATCCCGTTTCAGGCAAACCGGACGGTTTTTGGAAAAGGGGGGAACCCTTTCCGGATTTCAGCAGGCCCCGGATTCTTCCGGCGGGGTCAGCGGCGGCTTGTCCGCCTTGCCCCGGACCCAGTTGGCGGAGTCGAGCACCCGCTTATGGCAGACGATCCGGCGGATCATATCGGGCTTGCCGGGAAAATCGAACAGGGCAAGGGCCACCGCGATGGTCAGGATCCCCTGGCCGGGGAGCACCAGCATCGCCAGCCCCCCCAGTAGAAGCACCGCGGCGAGGAGATTCTTGACCACCCGATAGAGGGTGTCGTTGGGCAGAATCTTCTTGACGAGGCCGTGGCGTTCGGGCCGTTCCGGATGGACCAGGTAATCGGTCGGCAGGTTGATGAGGATCATGGGCAGGGCCACCAGACTCACCACAAAGATCACCAGCGAGAAAATGCCCATCCCCCAGATCAGCGTCTCATTGGATTTGATAAAGGTTTCGATCCATTCCATCGGCTCTCCCTCGGTCCTATCGGGTTTTGGTTTATCTTTCGTACATCGCTTCGCCTGCCCAACGCTCCCTCGGGAAAAGAGCATACCGGAACGGCCGTCAAAACGCCATACGGTTTTGACCCCATTTCGCTCGATATTTCAGGGGACTTTCCCCGGCCGCGGAGCCGGGGATTTCAGGGGGGATGCTTCCGGCGCAACGCGCCGTTTCCGGCGGGAATCACGCCGGAAAAGCGGCGGCCAGGGACCGCCCGGTCCCCGGCCCGCCGCTTTTCCGTCTTCGGATGGATGGTGGGTGGAATTTTCGAAAAGGCCCTACTTGGGCTCGGTGAAAAGCCAGTCCTGGTCCTGTTTCACGCCATGGCACTTGATGCAGCCGTCGGGCTTGCCGGCGGCCATGACCTTGCCGTCCGGACCGTATTTGCCCCAGAACCAGTCGCCGGCCTCGGGGTTGTACCCCTTCACCTTGTACATGGGGGTGACGGCCATGAGGGTCTTTTTGTCCTTGCCGTAGTTCTCCTTGACCAGGATGGCCCCCTCCGGCATCTCCGTCTTTCCGGCCTTGGCCGCCTCGATGGCGACATCGTTGGCGTAGAGTTTCAGATAGGCCCCGTGGGGGCTCTTTCCGGGGTAGATGCCGTCGTAGCCGGGCCAGTGATCCCAATCGGTATACGGGTTCTTTTCACTGATGTAGTTCCAGAACTTCTCCGGATCCGTGGGCGGCATCCCCTCTTCCGCAATGGAGAGGGGGAGCGCGGCCACGGACAACAGGAGAACCGCCAGGGCCGTCGTCGTCAGGTGTTTCATATCGTCCCTCCTTGACATCGTTAAAAGGTTGCCGTTCCAAGAAGAGTATACGGAACAGCGAATTTATTTGGCAAGCAATTTTCCGTAAAAAATTGAAATCGATAACAAAAGGGGATTGACAGGGGGGACGGGGTGGGCTAAGCATAAAGTTCATCGACATCCGAATCGGCAGCAGCACGACCCGATCGAATCGCCTGAAAGGGGCCGCCATGTTCGAATCCATCTACCAGTTCCTGGGGAATCTCGGCTACCACCATCCCCTCCACCCCACCCTCACCCACGCGCCCATCGGACTCACCATCGGCGCCTTCGTCTTCGGAATCATCGGGCTGATCAGCGGCGAGGGATACCTTCGGACCGCTCGGCGATGCGCCGTTCTGGCCCTCATCGCCGCCCCGCCCACCATCCTGCTGGGGGTCATGGACTGGCAGCACTATTACAAAGGCGCGTTCCTCTTCCCCATCGTGGCCAAGCTGATCCTGGCCCTGCTTCTGCTCCTCTTTCTCACCCTGGGGATCGTCAAAGGGGTGAAGGGCGGCCCGACGGCCAGGAGCCCGGTCCTCTTTTACACCTTCTGCCTGGGCCTTGTGATCCTCCTGGGATACTTCGGGGGGGAGATGGTCTACGGGAAAAAAGCGGCGCCCGGCCGGGCCGAGGCCACGGGCGAAGCGGCCGGGGGGACCGGCGAGCCCGCGGAGGGCGCCGCCGGCGATGCCGCCGCAAAGGGCGCGGAGATCTTCGAGGCCAACTGCGCCGCTTGCCACCACACGGACACCACGGAGACCAAGATCGGGCCGGGGCTTGCCGGCCTCTTCGACGGCGGGCCGCTGCCCGTGAGCGGCCGCCCGGTGTCGGCCGGGACGGTCCGGGAGCAGATCCGGAGCCCGTACGAGAACATGCCGGCTTTCCCCGACATGCCGGAGGCGGAGGTGGACGACTTGATCGCCTATTTGAAGGGACTTTGACCGGAGCGAAAGACGATGATCAGTGAACCCCAGGACGCGGAACGCAGGGCGTTCCACCGGATCGAGCGGCGGCTGCCCTTCGAGGTCCGACGGGACGGGGCGGCCCTCTCCGCCGAGACCATCAACCTGAGCTGCAACGGCGCCTACTGCAAGATCGACGGCGAAATCCCGGAGATGACCAGTCTCCGGATCACCCTGGCCCTGCCCGACGGGGACGGGGCCGCCGACGATCCCGCCCAGTGGCTGGACTGCGAGGGGATCGTGGTCCGGTCGGAATCGGACCCCTCGGAAAACGGCGCCAGCCGCATCGCCATCTTCTTCCACCAGATGGAGGCGGACCAGCGGGACCGGATCCGGCGGTACATCGAAAGACGCCGCCCCGTCTGAGCCCGTCGTCAACCGCCGCTGTTTCGTCGATTCCCGCGGGCGCCGCCGGCACCTACGTTTTGATTCTGGCGCTTGCCCGGCCCCGGCGGATCGAAGTGGGGCGGCTCGGCGAGCACCGGTTCCCCAAAGGGGCGTACGCTTATGTGGGCAGCGCCCTGGGTCCCGGCGGACTCCGGGCCCGGGTCGGGCGCCATCTCGAAACCGGCCGCCGGCTCCGGTGGCACATCGACTACCTGCGCCGGGCGGCCGACGTCCGGCAGGTCTGGACCGGCATCCACAACCGGCGCCTGGAGCACCGATGGGCGTCGATCCTGGCCCGGATGGACGGGGCCGCCATCCCCGCGGCCCGGTTCGGCGCCTCCGACTGCCGGTGCCCGGCACACCTCTTCCGGTTCCCGGACATCCCCTCGTTTACGGAATTCAAAAAAAGGGCTATGATGCTCTCGTCCGAAACCGGGGGCGTGGCGCGGATCCGCATCCCCTAAGGGAGGAACGAGCATGGAGCGGCTGACCGGAAAAGGAGACCGAACGGGCCGACGCGGGGCCGGGGAGACCCCCTGAAAGGGAGCGCCATGGCCATCGCCCCGTCCGTGGACCGGTTTATCCCCGAAGCCCTCCGGGCCGACCTCGACACCGCCCGGAGGTCCCGGAACTTCGTCGTCTTCGCGCTTCTTTCCCCCCTCTTTTTCATCCCCAATATCATCAAGTGGTACGCCTTCGGCAGCACGATCCTGGCGGCGAGCATGGCGGGGGTCATGGCCGTGGTGATCACCATCCCCTTCGTCTTCCGCCGGGTGGGCTCCATCGCGATCCTGGGCAACCTCGCCTTCGCGGCCCTGGCCTGGCACTTCCTTCTCCTCCCGTGCCTCACCGGCGGGATCCATTCCAGCGCCCTCGCCTGGAACCTGGTGGTGCCGGTGCTGGCGGGCACCTTCGTGGGGATCCGCAGCGCCATCTTCTGGGCCCTCTTCATGGTGGCGGAGATCCTCGTCCTCTACCGCATCGACCCCATGGGCATCCTGCCCCCGCCCCTGGCCCTCGCCGAAGCGGAGATCCTCAAGACCCAGGTGGCCAACTGGGTCGGTCCCCTCCTGGCCCTGGCGATCACCATCTTCTTCGCCGAGCGGGGCCTGAGCGCGGCCCTCCGGTCCCAGCGGGAGGCGATCGCGGCCCAGAACGCCGCCATGGCGGATCTCGCCGCCGCCAAGGGAAAGTCCGAAGCCCTCTCCGGCCGCCTCGGCGAGGTGATCCGCGCGGTCCGGGGACGCACCGAGCGCCTGACCCGCACCACCCTGGTGACGATCTCCCAGGGGATCGGCCGCAGCGCGGAGGCCGCCGGCGAGGCCGACGCCCTGATCCGCCGGTCCCGGGACCGGGTCCGGGAGGCGGACGTCGCCATCGGGGACCTCTCCGGCGCCATGGAGGGAATGTCCCGGACCACGGAGACGGCGGGGAAGATCATCGGCACCGTCCATGACATCGCCTTCCAGACCCACCTCCTCGCCCTCAACGCCGCAGTGGAGGCGGCCCGGGCCGGCGCGGGGGGCGAGGGATTCACGGTGGTGGCCGCCGAGGTCCGGCGGTTGTCGGGCCAGGCGTCCGACGCGGCCCGGTCCACCGAGGAACGGATCCACGAGACCATCGAGGGGGTTCGGCAAGGGGAGCGGCTGGCCGGGGAGGCCCGGAAGGCGTTCGCCGAGGTCCGGGGGACCGTGGGGGAGATGCTCGACCTCATGGCCGAGGTGGCCCGGATCGCCCGTGTCCAGGGGGAGGCCGTGGCCGAGATCGAGGCGGCCGTGGCCGAGATCCACGGGATCCTCGGCGTCGACACCGGCGGGGGGGAGGGGAAGCCATGACGGAACCCGCCGCCCGCATTCCGGCGATACGGTCGCGAAAACGGACGGACCCGGCCGGACGGAAGGCCCGGGCCGAGGCGGCGGTGGAGAGCCGCGCCCACGACTTCACCGCCACCTACTACGCGGTCTACCATTTGAAGAGCCTCATCGAGGAGCATCCCCCGATCGCCGACGACCGGACCGTGGAGACCCTGGAACGGCTGCTCACCGGCGGTGAATATGGACGGCAGCGACAGGGGCTGTTTCTCTTCCGCCAGGCGGCGGAGGCCCTGACCGCCGTGGTGCGCCTGGCCGACGGCGACGGCCGTTTGGCCCGGCGGGCCGAAGACGCCCTTCTGCGGGTCCTCGGAAAGACCGAGGGCCACGCCCACCGGGCCACCGCCGAATCCCTGGGCGCCCTGCCCCACGGGATCGCCGGCCCGGAGCCGCCGGAGCTGAAGGGGCTCCCCCCGGCCCCGACCGTCCACCTCGGCGACCTGCTCCGGCGCCACGGCATCGACCCGGCCGGCCTTCCGCGATGGATCGGCCGCAGCGCCGTCTTTGAAATTCCGGAAAACGGCCGGCTCCTGACCGTCAAAATGGCCCGGCGGGGGGACCCGCCGGAGGCTTTGGCCCGGGAGGCGTGGTGGATGAACCGTCTGAGGGGGACCGCCGGCGGGTTTCCGGTCCGGTTCGACCTGCCCCGGCCGGCTGTCCCGGATCCGCCCCATCTGGCCCGGCTCAAGGGCTTTTCGGCGGCGGGTTCCGCCCCCGGAGACCTCCATCCGGGCCGGATCGCCCTCCCCTTCACGGTCCATCCCGACTACTTCCGGTACCCCAACGACCCAAAACACCCCATGGCCCAGGCCGACTTCACGGCGGCCATCTCCCGGAACGCCTGGCTCATGGGCCGGCTGGCCGCCCTGGGAATCATCCACGAGGCCCCCATCCCGCTGTTCCACAACCGGGTCCAGGTGGACCGCCGGCGGGACCGGGGCCGGTACGAATGGTTCCGGGCCGGGCGCCTCGACCGGTGGCTCGCCTCCTGCGCCTACCCGAACCTCGGCCTCTCCGGGCTCCGGGACCTGGAACATCTCATCACCCTCCCGGAGACGGCCGATCCCCTCTACCGCCACATCGGCAACCACATGCTGAGCCTGCTTCTGGTGATCGGCTCCCACTTCCGGTGCCGGGCTCCGGGCCGGGTCGGACGAGAGGCCGACGGCCGGCCGGTGGATGTCCGGAATCTCTTCGACCCAAAGGCCCTCCGGGGGATGATCCTGGCCGCCTTCCAGAGCTACCACGAAGGATTCTGCGGGGGACGGTTTCCCGGCGACCCGCCCCTGGACCTGGCGCGCCTGGCGTCCCGGATGGCCGAGGAGATGGGGGTCGACCGGTACATGGAGGAGATGGTGCGGACCCCGGACCAGGAGGCGATGTCCGACGCGGCGTTCCGGGAATTTCTGGCCGATCGGGGGTACGACGACGAGGCGATCGCCGCCCTCCCCAAGGGGGAACGGGATCTGTCGATCCTCTCGGGACCGCACCTGGGGGAATTCAACCGGCCCATCTCCCTGCCGGAGCTGATCCATGCGGTGGAGACCTTCTCGGCCCTGTGCATCGCCGGGCGGTACCGGCGGGGGGCCGACGAGTCCGATCCGTCCGACCGGAGGACCGGTTGAGATGGCCGCCTGCCTCTGGGTGGTCCTGGTCGTTTCCGCCGGGCTCTTCGCCCTGAAGATCGCCTACGTGGCGGGAACGGCCCTGGCCCTGCCGGCCACCCAGGGGGCCCTCTACGTCTCCACCACCCGGGTCCGGGTCCGGGCGTTCCTCGATGCCGTGGCCATGGCCCCCGGACAGCTCCTGGTGGACCTGGGGTGCGGCGACGGCCGGGTCCTTCGGGAGGCGAGGCGCCGGTACGGGGTCCGGGCCGTGGGGTACGAACTCAACCTTCTTGCCTTGGCCAAGGCGAAGCTCCTCTGCCTCGGGGTCGCGGGGGTGGCCGTACGCCGGGGGAACTTCTGGCGGGCCGACCTCTCGGGGGCCGACGTGGTCTTCTGCTACCTCTTCCCGGACGTCATGGGCCGCCTGGCCGAAAAGGCGGCCCGGGAGATGCGGCCCGGGGCCCTTCTCGTCTCCTGCAACTTCCCCCTGCCGGGGTGGGCCCCGGAACGGGTGCTCCGCCCCGCCGGCGGCCGCCACCATGATCCCATCTTCATCTATCGCATCCCCGGTGGAGGCGACGGGTGAGGCGGAAGCACGGCGGCGCCAAGGCGAGGCGGCGGTCGGACCCGGCGGCCCGGCTGCTCCCCTTCCTCCGGTGGTGGCATCTGGTAAACCGGAAGAGTTTGCGGGCCGACCTCTTCGCCGGTCTCACCGGCGCCTTCATCGTCCTGCCCCAGGGGGTCGCCTTCGCCATGATCGCCGGGCTGCCGCCCCAGTACGGCCTCTACACCGCCATCGTCACCCCGGTGGTGGCCGCCCTCTTCGGCTCCTCCCGCCACCTGGTCTCCGGCCCCACCACGGCCATCTCCATCATCGTCTTTTCCACCCTGGGCCCCCTGGCCGAGCCCGGGTCCGATACCTACATCCGCCTCGCTTTGACCCTCACCTTCATGGCCGGGGTCTACCAGACGGTCTTCGGCCTGGCCCGCCTGGGGTCGCTCATCAACTTCGTCTCCCACTCGGTGGTGGTGGGGTTCACCGCCGGCGCCGCGATCCTCATCGCCGTGGGACAGCTCAAGCACGCTTTGGGGATCGAGGTGCCCCGGGGGGCGTCGTTCCTCTCCACCCTCCACATCCTTGTCCGGGACTTCCACAGCACCAATCCATACGAGACGGCGGTGGCCCTGACGACCCTGGTCTTCGCCGCCGTCCTCAAGACCTGGCGGCCCCGGTGGCCCGGCCTCCTCCTGGCCATGGTGGCCGGGAGCCTCCTCGGGGTGATCTTCGGGGGGGAGGCGGCCGGGATCCGGCTCCTGGGGGAGCTGCCGGCCCGGCTGCCGCCCCTCTCCCGGCCGGACCTCTCCGCGGACACCATCCGCCTCCTGGCGCCCGGGGCCCTGGCGGTGGCCATGCTCGGCCTCATCGAGGCCCTCTCCATCGCCCGGTCCATCGCCGTCGGCTCCAACCAGCACATCGACGGCAACCAGGAGTTCATCGGCCAGGGGCTCTCCAACATCGCGGGGAGTTTCTTCTCCGCCTACGCCGGGTCCGGCTCCTTCACCCGGTCTGGCATCAACCACCAGGCCGGGGCCCGGACCCCCCTCTCCTCGGTCTTCGCCGCCGCCTTCCTGGCCCTGATCCTCCTGCTGGTGGCCCCCCTGACCGCCTACCTGCCCCTGCCGGCCATGGGCGGGGTGATCCTGGTGGTCGCCTTCAAGCTCATCGACGTGGCCCACATCCGGGAGATCGTCCGGACCAGCCGGGGGGAGACGGTGGTGCTGGCGACGACCTTCCTGGCCACCCTGCTCTTCGAGCTGGAGTTCGCCATCTACGCCGGGGTCCTCCTCTCCATGGCCCTCTATCTCAGCCGGACCTCCCACCCCCACATCACGGCCCTCGCCCCGGACCCGGCCGATCCCCGGCGGCGGCTCACCGACCTGGAGGAGAAGCCCCTGCCGGAGTGCCCCCAGGTCAAGATCATCCGCATCGAGGGGTCCCTCTTCTTCGGCGCGGTCAACCACGTGGCCGAGGCCCTGGAGGAGATCGACCGACACGTGCTCATCGTGGGGGAGGGGATCAACTTCATCGATGTCTCCGGGGCCATGATGCTCACCCACGAGGTCCAGCGGCGGCGGAAGCGGGGCCAGTACATCTACCTGTGCCGGCTCCACCACGAGGTCAACGCGTCCCTCCAGCGGGGGGAACACCTGGAGATCATCGGAACGGACCGGGTCTTCTCCACCGACGCCAACGCCATCGAGGCGATCTTCGGGCGTCTCGACCGGCGGATCTGCCGGCGGTGCGCCGCCCGGATCTTCGAGGAGTGCCGGTCCGTTCCGTATGTGGGGGATCAAAAGATCGGGGATCAGGCCCCCGCGCCGCCGGCCTGATCCGGATCATCGGCCCAGAACGGGCGGGCCGCTTCGGCGGTCCGCTCCGGGGCGGTGAAGGTGGCCATCTCCCCCAGCATCAGGTCGAATCCGGTGAAGTCGCCCCGGGTCCACGGCGCGTAGTTGGGCCGGACCCGGAGCACGGCCCGGAGTTCCAGATCGCCGTCGCCCGCCTCCACCGAGAGCAGGCCCAGGTTGTACCCGTTCCGGTTGAGGCTCCGGTAGAACCGCTGGGCGTTGAGGACCCCTTGGGCCAGATCGCCCCATGCCTCGTCGGAGACGGCGGGGATGGAGACGGCGTCCGGAAGGATGCCCCAGATCTCGTAGAAGCCCTCGGGGGCGAAGGCGGCGGTCCACTCCCAGGGGCCGGTGGCGCCGATGTACCGCCGGCCGGAGGCCCTCTCCGCCGCCAGCAGGTCGGAGAACAGACGGCCTCCGGCGCGCCGCCGGTGTTCCGCGGCCCGACCCGCCAGGAAGCGGTGGTGGTTGGGACAAAACGATTCCGCCTGGATCTGGAGGTGGGGGTGGACCAGGGAGCCGCCGGCCGACGGCAGGTGGTTCTGGGTGACGGCCAGGTGGACGGCGGCCGGGGCATGGGCCAGGACCCGCCGCAGATAGTCGGCGCAGTTGCGGAAGCCGTCGGCGTACTGATCGGCCCGGGCCGTGCCGATGGGAACGAAGTGGTCGTCCCCGAAAAGGCTGACCGCCGAAAAGGGGCCGTAGGGGAAGAGGTTGGGAAAGAGCAGGGAATCTCCGCGGACCAGCCGTCCGCCGGGGGCCAATTCCGGAATCAGGCGCGGGGTCTTCTCCATCACCTGGGGCCGGCAGAAGGGGCAGTTTCCCCGGTCCTCCGCCTCGGGCGGCCGGGGCGGGGGATCGGCGGTGCCGGGCTCCCGCTCCCGGGCCCGGCTGTGGGCGATGCGGGCGGTCCGTCCGGTGACCGGGCAGGTCCGGATCTCGATCCGCCCCTTGCCGGGCCGGCCGGAGGGGTCGATGAACCGGGCGGTCTCCTGTTCGACCTTGAGCCGAATCATATCGCCGTCACGGGGGTGAACCGAACGGGAATCGCCCGGCCCCTATTGGAGCTGCTGGTCGATCCATGACTGGGAGAGCCGGGAGAAATAGTCCTCGATGGAGTCGAAGATCACCAGCTCCTCGATCTGGTCCCAGGCGACGTAGGCGGTGAGCCCCGACATCCAGTCGTTGGCGGAACCGCCGTCGGGGATGATGCCCACGAGGAAGGTCCTGCCGTTGTGGATTTCGATCCTGGGGTTCTCCAGGGCAACGTCGTTCTCCCGATTGGCCTTATAGATGAAGACGACCTTGCCGGCAAAGTTGAGATTGTGTTGGGCGATCAATTTCTCTCCATCGATGGTCTCGTCCAGGGGGTGCCCCCACCCCCTCCGGTTGACTTCTCCGCCTCCGGCCGGTAAAGAGACGGAAAACGAATCGCTGGCCTCAAAAACGATGAGGGTAACCCGATATACCACAGGCCCGCCCGTCATGACAAGGACCCCGAAGCGCTCCCCTCCATCCCCTTTAGCCCGCGGCCGGACGGCCGCCCCCTGGAAAGCCATGAAAAGCGATGAAACAAAGGCGACCCCATGAAGCCTCCCATCCACCCCTGGAACCTGACGTCCGCGCAAGCCGTCCGTCTTCAGAAGGCGCTGGCCGGGAGGGTGGTGTTGGAAAACCGTTTGGGGCGGGTGGAGACGGTGGCCGGCGTCGACGTGGGCCTGCCCCGGGGCGCGGGCATGGCCCGTGCCGCGGTGGTGGTCCTCCGGCTGCCGGACCTCACGACGGCCGACTGGGCCGTGGCCGAACGCCCGGTGGAATTTCCCTATGTCCCCGGTCTGCTGAGCTTCCGGGAGGGGCCGGTGATCCTCGACGCGCTGAACCGGCTGGCGCGACCTCCGGACCTGCTCATCTTCGACGGCCAGGGGATCGCCCACCCCCGCCGCCTGGGCATCGCCAGCCACATCGGGGTGCTGGCCGATCTGCCGGCCATCGGCTGCGCCAAGTCGCGGCTCTGCGGTACGTACGAAGAACCGCCCCCGGAGAAAGGCGGACAGACCCCCCTTCACCATAACGGGGAGATCATCGGCGCCGCCCTCCGGACCCGGACCGGGGTCAAGCCGGTCTTCGTCTCCCCCGGCCACCGGGTCGATCATGCGGCCGCGGTCCACTGGGTGTTGGCGGCCTGCACCAAGTACCGGCTCCCGGAGACCACCCGCCGGGCCCACCGGGTGGCGGGCGGGGAGGTCCCCCCGTCCCCGGACCCCTGGTGAGCCATCCGGACCGATCCCCGAAAAACGACCCCAAAAACAAAAAAAAATGGATGGTCGACGGCGTCCGGATCGATTCATGGGATCGATTTATGGCTTGACCCGCCGGTCCGGCTCTGCCATATTCCCACCTTTGCGACAAAGATAACCCGTTTGGATTCTCGATGGCGCCCATTTCGGGTCGACCGACGGAAGGTGTGAAAAAACCTTTGTCAAAAGCCGCGGCTGCCGCACTCTTTCTTTTCGCACTGCTCACCCCCGTGTGCCTGGTCCTCCCCGTCCGGGCGCAAACGCCCCTTTCCGGTGAAGGGGAGACCCTCTCCTATCTCAAAGGCCTTTCCATCGAAGAGCTGGTCACAACGGAGATCACCTCGGTCTCCAAAAAGTCGGAGCCCCTGTTCAATACCGCCGCGGCCATCTCCGTGATCACCGGAGAGGATCTCCGCCGGGCGGGGATCCACCTCCTTCCGGAGGCGCTGCGGATGGTCCCCGGCATGGCGGTGGCCCGGATCGACGGGTCCAGGTGGGCCATCAGCGCCCGGGGGTTCAACGATTACTTCGCCAACAAGATGCTGGTCCTCATCGACGGCCGGAGCGTCTACACCCCGCTCTTCTCCGGGGTCTACTGGAACGTCCAGGACACCCTCATCGAGGACATCGAGCGGATCGAAGTGATCCGCGGACCAGGGGCCGCCATCTGGGGAGCCAACGCGGTCAACGGGGTGGTCAACATCATCACCAAGCACACCCGAAAGACCCAGGGGGGGTACCTCTCGGCCGCCGCCGGCAGCCACGAAAGGCCCCTCGCCGCCGCCCGGTACGGCGGCGCGCTCGACCCGGAGACCACCTACCGGCTCTTTGCCAAGGGGTTCAACCGGGCCCCCCTGGAGGCCCGGGACGGCGGCGAGGCCCATGACGCATGGGAGAGCCTCCGGGCCGGGTTCCGCATGGACCGGACCCTGCGGCGGGACGACCTCTCCGTCCAGGGCGAGATCTATGACGGCCAGGGGGACGCCACCCTCTCTTTGTCCGGTTTCCCGGCCCCGCCCTTCAGCCGGGATGTCGAGGCGACCGAGACCTTCGGCGGCGGCCATCTCCTGGGCCGGTGGGAACACCGGTTCTCCCCGCGCTCCGACATCGAAACCACCCTCTACTACGACCGCACCCAAAGGGATCAGTACGTCACCGAGGAGGAGCGGGACACCTTCGATATCGAGGTCCGGCACCGCTGGAACCCCGAGGGGGCCCACGACGTGGTCTGGGGCCTGGGGTACCGGTGGACGGGGGACCGGATCGAAAACTCCGAGCACATCTCTCTTTCCCCCGACAGCCGGGACACAGATCTGTGGAGCGCCTTTGTCCAGGACGACATCGCCCTTTTCCCCGATCGCCTGTGGATCACCATCGGATCGAAGTTCGAGCACAACGACTACAGCGGGTTCGAGGTCCAGCCGAGCCTCCGCCTCCGGGCCGCGCCGGCGGAGAATCAGACCCTCTGGGCGGCGGTCTCCCGGGCCGTGCGCACGCCCTCCCGGGCCGATCACGACTGCCGGATCACCGCGGCGGTCGTTCCGGATCCCAGGGGGAACCTCGCGGTGGTTCGGATCCTCGGCACCGACGACTTCGACGCCGAAGAGCTGATCGCCTATGAAGTCGGGTACCGGTGGCTGCCGGGGGAGCGTCTCTCCGTCGACCTCGCCGCGTTCTTCAACGAGTATGACGACCTGCGGGTGTCCGCCCCGGCCGACCCCTATCTGGAGCCGGCGCCCCCGCCCCCCCACCTGGTGGTCCCCCAATACATCACCAACCGGAAGCAGGGGGAGACCTACGGCGTGGAACTCGGCTCCACCTGGCAGGCCGCGGACCGGCTCAAGCTCTTTTTCAACTACACCTGGCTCCGGCGGCATTTGTCCGTTTTCGATCCAGACACCGGCCGAACCGCCCACAGCGAAGTCGATTCCAAGGGCAATCCCGAACACCAGGTCCACCTGCGCGCCTACCTCGACCTTCCTTGGAACCTCACCCTCGATACGGAGATCTACTACGTCTCCGAGCTGGAGAAACGGAACAACGACGGATACCTCCGGCTCGACGCCCGTCTGGGCTGGAGCCCCTGGAAGAACCTGGAGATCAGCCTCAACGGAGAGAACCTCTTTGACGACGGACACACCGAATTCCCCGCCATCCTCCACGACGTGGCCCTCGATTCCCCCAGCTACATGGTCCATTCCGAGATCCCCACCCAGTGGTGGCTGGAAGTGGCCCATGCGTTCTGACCGAAAAAGGGTGGACCCTCTCCGTCAAACCCATTGACAATTTGTTCCAAACCCGCCGAATGTGGTATGGTCCGTAAGGCAACCACGGGAACCGCAACACACCCAAGGGGGAGGATCGACCATGGCAGTTTTCGGATTTCTCATCGGCATCGCGGCGTACTTCGTCTACCGGAGCATTCTGACGGGGTTCTACACCGTCCGCCCCAATGAACGGGCGGTCATCACCGTATTCGGCAAGGCCCAGCGCCTTCCCATGGGGGAGGCCCCGGGACCGGAATCGGCCCTTTCCGAGGAGGAGAAGGAGCGGTACGACTACCCCCGGCTCAAGACCATCGCTCCGGGGGGGCCCTACTTCAAGTGGCCCTGGATGAAGATCCACAAGGTGGACATCCAGACCCAGGCCCTCGACCTCACCTGGGACCCCACCAAGGCCCAGGAGACCATCGAGGCGGTGACCAAGGACAACCTCACCATCGGGGTCAACGGCCAGATCCGGTTCCGGGTGAGCGAAAACAACCTCTACCCCTATCTTTTCGGGGTCCAAAGCCCCCTGGAGCACGTGATGGGGTTTTTCATCTCGGTGCTTCGGGAGCGGATCGCCAACTTCTCCGACCCCAAGGGGACCCAGCTGGTCAAGGACGCGGAACTCGGGGAGGGAAAGGAGAGCGGCGGCGTGGAGATCTCCGAAGGGGTCTCCATCAATGATCTGCGCAAGAACCTGCCGCTGTTGAACGACTACATGGAGGAGCAGTGCCGCAACACCCCCGAGCGGTACGGGATCGAGCTGGACGCGGCCCTGATCACCGAGATCGACCCGCCCAGCGAGGTGGACGCCGCCTTGTCGGCCATCAACTCCACCCGGAACCAGGTGGCGGCCGACATCAGCACCGCCCGGGCCGACGCGGAACAGCAGATCACCATGAGCAACCGGGCGGTGGAGATCGCCTCCAACAACGCCCAGGCGGAGGTGGCCCCCCTGAACGAACTCGCCCGGACCCTGATGGAGATCAAGGCGGAGGGCGGATCGGCGGCCCTGAAAGCCTACGTGAGGAACATGCAGATGCCCCTGCTGGGCCGGGCCGACCGCCTCATCAAGACCTCGAGGGCGTAGAGAAAAACCGCAAAGGAAAAAAGAGGAGAAGATCATGGGACCTGATTGGACCGCGTTTATCCTCCTGTTGCTGGCGGGGTGGGCGACCATCCCGTTCTGTCTGTTCATCGGGCGCCGACTGGGATTGTACATCACCGTGGCCGAGGCCGAGGCGAGCGTCTACACCCTTTTCGGAAAGGTGCTGGGGACCATCTCCACGCCGGGGCTCAACTTTCCCATCCTCCGTTTCGGCCCCAAGGCCCTGCTGCTGCCCTTCTTCGGGAAACGGCAGATCGTCAATACCGCCCTGCGCCAGAACTACCTCCGGAGCCAGATGGTCAACTCCGAGGAGGGGACCCCCATGGGGGTGGGGATCTGGTACGAGATGCAGGTGACCGACCCGGTCTCCTACCTCTTCAAGAACGCCAACCCCGAGGGCTCCCTGGAGGCGAACGTGGCCAGCTCCACCATCTCGGTCCTCTCCAACCTGGAGATGGAGAAGATGCTGGAGAACCGCCACGGATTGAGCCGCACCGTCCGCAGCACGGTCTCCCCCCTGTCCGAGAAGTGGGGGTACCGGCTCGGCTCCGTCTATATCCGGAAGGTCGCCTTCACCGACCGGGCCATGGTGGAGAACATCACGGAGAAGGTGGTCAAGCGGCTGGTCCAGGTCACCAGCGCCATGAAGCAGGATGGGGAGAACCGGGTGGGGCTGATCAAGAGCCAGACCGCCAACAAGGTCTCCCAGAAGATGGCCGAGGCCTCCTCGGTCCGTCCCGAGGTGGTCGGCTCCACGCTCAACAGCATCGCCAAGAAGGATTCGGAGGTCCTGGAGGCGGTGCTGACCGTCATGGAGACCGAACATCTGCTCGATTCGGGCGCCGCCGTGGAGGTGATCCCGGAGGGGACCTCGGTGCTGGTGCAGATGGGGGGCGACCGCCGGACCCCGCCGCCGGACCCCCGCCGCGCCGATACCGACCGGCGGCGGTAGCCCGGCCGCGGGTGATCCGAGGATAGACCCGGAAACAAAAACCGAAGCGAAAATTGACCGACTGCGAAGGCGCCGAACCCGGCGCGGTTGAACCGGCCCGCGAGGAGTCGAAGATGTTCCAGAGCCCATGGAGGAGAAGATTCATTTCCCTGACGGTCGCCGCCGTTCTGCTCTTTCCGGCCCCGGCGGGGGCCATCGAACTCGGCCCGCTGCTCCTGGCCGAGGCCGGATCCGGCGCCGCCGGCGGGTCCGGAGCCGAAGACCCGGAGGCGGATCTGGCCGAAAAATCGACCCGGATGGTGGACGACACCCACGGCCGGATTTCCCGGACCCTCCTCACTTCGTCCGAGTGGCTCGACTCCTTCTTCGAGGATGAGGAGTACGAGGAGGAGATCAACCGGACCCGGATGAAGGTCAAGCTCAAGACCTTCGTGGACGAGGACGGGCCGGAGTTCGACGCCAGCGTCTCCTTCAAGCTGGTGCTGCCGGAGTTCGAGGACCGCCTCTCCCTGGAGATCTCCGGCGATGGGGAGGACGACATCGACCTGGACGCCGGCGGCCAGGACGTGGAGGAGCGGATCGAGCAGACCGAGGATCGGAACGTCACCACCGCCCTCCGGTACCTGGTGACCGCCACCGACCGGCTCAACATCAGCCTCTCCGGCGGGCTCCGCCTGCGGGACATCGAGCCGGTGGTCTTCATCGGGCCCCGGTACCGGGAGTCCTTCGACTTGGACCCCTGGCTGGTGCGGTTCACCCAGCGGTTCCGGTGGTTCACCGACACCGGCGTGGAATCGAAGACCCGGTTCGACTTCGAGCGCCCCTTCCTGGAGAAATACTACTTCCGGTTCACCACCGAGGGGAACTGGTACGAGAATGAGGACGGCTTCTTCTACCGGCTCAACCACACCGTCTCCAGGCCCCTCGGCCTGGACCGGGCCATTGAACTCCAGTGGAACAACTATTTCCAGACCCGCCCCTACAACCGGCTGGAGGTCTCCGCCATCCGGCTCCGGTACCGCACCCGCATGTGGCGGGACTGGATCATCTTCGAGGCGGCGCCCCAGGTCGCCTTCCCCAAGTCCGAGGATTACGAGCCGACCCCGGGCCTGCTGATCCGGTTCGATCTGATCTTCGGGTTCGTGCCCGACGAGCGGATCTGAGGCCGACCCGCCGATTGACAAAAGGCCGGGGGCCGCTTTACAGTTCGGCCCGGTATCCATTGACGGGCCGGCCGGTTCGCCGGGCGGTCCGTTCACCTCAACGAAAAGGAAGAAGGAGGCACCATGGCCGAGACCATCATCTACGGAAAACAGGGGTGACCGTACACCGACCGGGCCAGGCAGGCCCATCCGGACCACCGGTATTATGACGTGAAGAAGGAGACGGAGCGGCTGACCGAGATGCTCGAATACTCCGACGGACAGCGGAAGGTGCCGGTGATCGTGGAGGGGGAGAAGGTCTCCGTGGGGTACGGCGGCACCTGAGGGGTCTGAATCCGGCACGGGTTGCCGGAAAAACACGAATCCTCGACATTTTCGGGATCCGGGCCTCAGAGGCCGCTGCCCGGATCCCGCCCCACCGCCGATCGGGGGACCAGGCGGAAGACCAGAACGGCCTGGAGGGCCAACCCCATCATCGTCATCCCGGCGGCCGCCACATAGGCCGCCCGGTAGGCAAAGACCGCTTCGGCCCCCCGGGCCAGAAGGGCGTCCACCACCGGCCCGGCCACCAAGGTGCCGGAGATGCCCCAGCTCAAAAAGAAGGTGGCGTTGAAGTACCCGAAGAGCCGCGCCCGCCGCTCCGGCGGAATGAGCACCGAGGCGAAGGCGTAGGCCGACGCCATGATCACCACATTGCTCGTCCCCTTGAGGAAGCTTCCCAAAAAGATCGTCCCCAGGCTCCGCCCGAAGATATAGCAGAGCAGATACCCCATGGCGGCCAGCGCCCCCAGGCAGACGGCCCGGCCGTTGCCCAGGCGCCGTCCGATGCGCCCGGCCAAGAGCCCCATGAGGATCACCGCCGCCGATTCGGTGTTGACGATATGGCTCAGCATCCGGCTGGTGACCGCGAACCCCTCCTCCAGAAAGAGGTACTGGGACTGGAGGATCACCGCCGCGTTCCGGCCGAAGTTGATGAGGACCATGGCGGTGAGAAAGATATGGAAGAGGCGGATGGAGGCCCGGTCCGACGCGCCATCCCCGGTCCCGGCCGTCTCCCGGCCGAGCCCCCCCTCGGGCAGGGAGGCCATGGGGATCAAAGAGAGGAACATCACCCCGGCGGCCACGAAGAAGAGGGCCCCGCTGGAGAACCCCCACCCCTCGAACCGGAACCCGAGCCCGTCGTAGAGAAGCCCCCCGATCCCCACGCCGGCGATGCGGCCGAGCCCGCCGACGCTGGAGAGCCACCCCTGGACCGTGGACCGCCGGGACTCGGGGTAGAGGTCGGAGATCAGGGCGCTCCAGCCGATGTTGCTCATGGACCAGAAGATCTCCACCACCGCCAGCCCGAGGATGATCACGTATCCGGCGCCCCTGGGCGCGTCGATCCGGATGTGGAGGAACCAGACGAGGAGGGTCCCGACGGCGGCCAGGCATTCGCCCCGGATGATGAAGGTCCGGCGGAGCTGGTACCGGTCCGACAGCCGGCCCCAGAGGAACATCTGGCACAGGACGTTCAAGAGCATGGGCAGGGTGGCCATCAGGGTGGTCTCGGTGGCCGACAGGCCCAGGAAGAACCGCAGGTAGACGGAGAGGTAGGCGTAGAAGAGCCCCCGCCGGAACATGGCCATGGCCTCGAAGGCGGCGATCCCCGCAAAGACCCGCGCCGGGCCCCGCCCCGTGAAATCTCCGGGGACGGCCCCCGCCTTGTGGCTGGATGTGGCCCGGTCCATGCCCTTTTTCTTCCCTCCGGCTCCGGTTCTCCGTCAAAATCGAAGGGGCGGGCACCAAGGCCCGCCCCCGATGGGAAGGTCGCCCCCTGAACGGGCGGACGTTCCCCATTTCACCGACAATCCACCAAAATAAGACCGATTCCCGGTCCGGCAACCCCGCGGACGGCCGGTGCCGGCGGTCGGTGGCGACGGTCCGGCCGGACTTTCCGGCCCACCGGTTGATTTTACCGCATAAAATGCTTACCGTGGAAGATCGGCGCCACGGAAACAGACCGCGCGCATCACGCGAACCGAGTGACACCAAAACGGGAGTTTTTCTCTTCTTTCAATAGGATCCACACGCCATAGAGCAAATCATGCAATCCGATTATTACCAGACCCTCGGCATCCCCTCGGATGCCGACGAGAAGACCATCAAGGACGCCTACCGGAAGCTCGCCTTCCAGTACCACCCGGACCGGAACAGCGACGACGCCGGCGCGGCGGTGCGGATGAAGTCGGTCAACGAGGCGTACGCCGTCCTCTCCCATCCCGAAAAGCGGCGGGAGTACGACGCCATTCGGGGCCGGTTCGGCAGGTCGGCGGCCCACGGCCGATTCCGGCAGACCTATTCGGACCAGGACATCTTCTCCGGCTCCGACCTCAACCAGGTCCTGGACGAGATCGCCAAGACCTTCGGGCTCCGGGGGTTCGAGGACATCTTCCGGGAGGTTTACGGCCAGGGCGGGCGGGGCCGCGGACGCCACTTCCACGCCCACGGCCGGGGCTTCGACGCCAAGGGTTACGTCTTCACGGGCCCCGTGGGCGGCACCCGTCCCGGTCACCGCCGGACGGACCAGGAGGCGCCCCCGTCGGGCGGGGTTTTGGGGAAGATGGCCAAGTACCTCCTCAAGACGGTGGCCGGGGTGGAGCTGCCCGAGCCCGGAGAGGATCTGGAGGACCGGATCACCCTGAGCCCCGAGCTGGCGGCCGACGGCGGCCCCTACGCCTATTTCCACCGGCTCAACGGCAAGAAGCTGGTGGTCCGGGTCCCCTCCGGCGTCCGGGAGGGGCAGCGGATCCGGCTGTCCGGCATGGGCAAGGAGGGAAAGGGGGGCGGAACCCCCGGCGACCTCTACCTCAAGGTCCAGATCAAAAAACCGTTGTTCAAGCGGATCAAGGACTACCTGGCGGAGATCGTCTGAGGTCCCGCCGGCACTCTCGGGGGGATCGGCCTTCCCGCCCCGGCCGCGCCGCCGGATTCCCGCCGATTCCCGCTTTCCAACCGGCTCTTTCATGTCCGCCGCGCCAACCGCTGCCGGGTGCGCCGGAAGAAGCCGGCCCGGGTCCGCGTCAAACTCCCCACCATCCGCCGCCGCCCCCCAGGGCGGGCGAACGGACGCTTGCCTTTCCCGCCCGATTTACGCTATAGCCTGCGGAGGCGATCACATTTGTCATCGGCGCCGTCCGGGCCGCTTCCGTCAGCAGCGGCGCGGTCGACGCCCCGGCTCCGGAAGGAAGCCCATGGATTCTTCAGCGAAAAAGACCCGACGAATCAATGACCGATTGGAGGCTTTCTTCGGCGTCCCGGGGCGGGAGCCCGCCCACGCCGATCCCCTCCGGAGCCTGATCCTCACCATCCTCTCCCAGAACACCAGCGACGTCAACTCCCATCGGGCCTTTGCATCCCTGGAGGAGCGGTTCCGGGGCGGCGGCGGTTCCATCGACTGGGGCCGGGTGGCCGCGGCGCCGACGGAGACGGTGGCCGAGGCGATCCGGACGGGGGGGCTGGCCAACCAGAAGGCGGAGCGGATCCAGCGGATCCTGAAATGGATCGAGGGAGCGTATGGCGCCTATACCCTCGATCCGGTCCGCGACATGGATCCCTGGGAGGCCATGGAGGTGTTCACGCGCCACAAGGGGATCGGGGTGAAGACCATGGCGGTGGTGCTCGCCTTCTCCTGCGGGGCGGATATCTTTCCGGTGGACACCCATGTCCACCGGGTCTGCCGGCGGCTGGGGCTGGTGGACGGCAAGGCCACGGCGGAGAAGACCTTCCACGCCATGTCCGATCTGGTGCCGGCCGGAAAGGCCTACCCTCTCCACCTCAACATGATCCGCCTGGGGCGGGAGATCTGCCATGCCCGGAAGCCGAAGTGTCCGGAATGTCCCTTGAAACGCTCCTGCAATCATTACCGGAACAGTTCTTCGAGGGGGGCCCGGGAGGGCCGAGCGGACGAGGATCGGAAGAGGTCGCAAGAGGATCGCGGGAACCCATGACGGACGTGCAGGTTTTCCATACCGCCCCCGCACCCATTCCGGGCCAGCGGAAGTCCCCCCTCCGGCCCCTGACCTTTGACGAATCCTCCCGGTCGGTGCGGGTGGTGGCGGTGACGGAGTCGCCGATCCAGCGGGTCGATCCATTCACGCGGCGGGTGGTCGATATGATCCTTTTCGTGGACGGGGTGATTCTGCCGCCCACCGGCCAGGTGCCGCTGCTCGATTCCCACCGGATTACCACCGTTCTGGCGGTTCTGGGAAGCGCGCGAAACTTCCAGGTGCTGGGCAACACCCTGGAGTGCGATGTCTTCTTTTCGGGAACGCCGGCCGGCGTCGATACGGCCCAGAAGGTCAAGGAGGGGCATGTAACCGATTTTTCCGTGGGGTTCATCTGGTATGTGAAGGACACGGAATTGGTGCCCAGCGGCCAGACCCGGACCATCCAGGGAAGGAACATTCATGGACCGGCCCGGGTCATCAAGAAATGGCGGCTGCTGGAGCTTTCCGTGGCGGTGGTGGGCGCGGATGAAAAGGCCAAGGCGCGGACGGAGACCGCGCTGGTCGAAAGCACGGCCCAGGAGACCCGCGCGGTCCGGACCAATGCCTCTTTTGGTGCCATTATCAAGCATCTATTGTGGCGATTGTTCCTGAAAATGCTGCCGTATATTTTCGTTTTTTTCTTTCTTTGGTTCCTTATCGCCCTTATCTGGTAACTTTCGGTAAAATCGATTTGTCGGTAAATCAGGTCTGGTGGTGGGGATTTTGATTTGCCCTCGGGGCGGTGTCTTTTCCTGAATGAAAAAAATAGCTTGATCCATAAGATAAAATGGGATATCGGAAACCAATATTCACCAAGCATTGGAGAGATTCCGGTAGATGGACGTACGTTTGACACTGATACCCGGCCGGCCTGGAACGAAGAAACTCATGAACACAGATCGGGATCGGCTTGTCTGCGTGCGCTATCGGTATGGCCAGGGGCGGCGGGAATGGATCAAAACCTTCGAATCGACTGCCGATGAGACGGATTTGGGACCCGTTCGGGAGCATACCGGACGAGGCTCCTGTGGGCGTTGCGTCGAGATGAAGGAGAAGGTCTTACGGAAAAGGGTCAAGTCGGCCGGCGGAAAGTGGGTGCCCAAAGAGCGATTTTGGCATATTCGTTCTGGCGATGCCGATAGGTTGGGCCTTGAAGGAGCGAATTGAAAAAACGGGTTCGGGTCTGACTTGAGGGGGGCTTTGGTTAAGATTTATATGTCTATACAATTGATGATGAAAAGAATGGACTATCGATACCGTCGATACAAGGTTGTAAGCGGCTGTCGGAAAAAGGATATATATCTATAAATATGCCGAAAATATATAGACATATATGTAGTTATATAGATATATATTGAAAGATATAGATGTATATCTAAAACAGTAACAGCTTAAAACCTTATAGATGTATATAATTTTTTTGTCTATAATTATAGATAGAATTCTATATTAATATATAGTTCTATTCTTATGTATATATGTAATATTCTGCAACCTTGCAGAATATTTCTTGTTAAACCGCTTTAAGGAGGAAAAATGAAAAAACTAAATTTTTTTAAATTTTTTGTCTGCTTGGTGTTTTTTCTGACTGTAGGTGCCTTAAATGTATCTGCTGAAAAAGGAAAAATTCGGATATTTTCTGATACTAAAGGTGCATACATATATGTTAATAATGTAAAAAAAGCTATGACTGGTGAAGGTTATACAAGTATCCTTATGCCTGAAGGAGAATATGAAATCAAGGTCGAAAAATATACTGATGATGGTGATTGGGTATATAGAGGGATCGAGAAAGTTTTTATTGGTTCAGATACATCATTAAAACTTGAAGTAATAACAATAAAAAGACCAACCAAAGAGATAAAAGCAAAAATTCTCGATACGGGAAAAGTATATGATACCTTAAATCAAACGGAGTGCGTTAACGATTGGCCTAATGGGGAAATTAAAAAGAAATCTGGTAAAAACGGTTGGGGCAACTACAAACCCAAAGTTGGCGATATAGGTGAAATAATACAAGAAATAACTCATTGTGAGGCCGGG
>CAYSLC010000035.1:0-4615 GCA_964431545.1 uncultured Desulfobacteraceae bacterium
GGGGCGCCCTCTCGGACGCCCCGACGCGCCGACGGGTTGTCGGCGGAAACCAGGATAGGGTCGTTCTAAACGGTTCCCTCGTCCATCTTCTTCTGCCGTTCCTCTTTTGCCGGCTGCACGTTGTGGAGGCAGCCGGTGCCTTCGCCCTCCTGCCTGTCGAAGGTTTCGGCCTCACCGGTATCGATGGAGAGTTTATCCATGGTCTTCTGCCGTTCTTCCTTGCCTTCCATGGCTCTGTCTTTCGTTTCGGTCATAACGTCGTACCTCCTTTTTCTGTTCCTTGGGAACCGAAGTCCGCGTTCCCGATGGTTTCGTCCATTACACCATGATCGATCGGCCATGGGTATGGGGGCAACGGTGTAGATTCTTGCCGGAAGGGTGTAGATTCTTGCCGGCGCACCCTATCTTTGTGTCCGTTTCCTCCCCCGTTGTCTTCCATCGGGCTATGCCCATCCTTCCAGATCCGCGCGGAAGATCCGGACCCGTTTCAGGATCTCTTCCCTCCAGATGTTGAAGGCGACCATTCCCGCCATGAGAACCGCGCCCACCGCCAGCAGCAGGACCCCCTTGGCCACGGCCTGCTCCGGGTAGTATCGGACCAGTTGAGCGGTGACGTTGAGGACCAGGAAGGCGGTGGCCCCATAGAGAAACGCCCGGATCCGCAGGGTGATTCCCGCTGAAATCCCGGCCATGGAGAGGCCGACCATGAGGATGAAGACGGTGAGTTCCGGTCTCAGGAAGAGATCGGCGGTGGCGGCGGCATAGAGGGCGCACGTGGCCGCCAGACGGGTGGTGTTGAGCACGCTCCGGTTCAGGGTCCTCCGGTGGAGATGGAGGAGCGCCAATACGCTCAGGGCCCCCGGAATCACATAGAGCTGCACCAGGTGGAGCCGCTCGGCCCACAGGGGGATCCAGAGGTAGATCGAGCCGTTGATCAACAGGACCGCCGGATAGAGCAGCCAGCCCCCGGCGCCGGAGCGGTACATGGACAGGTAGAGCAGTCCGGCCGAAAGCAGCGCGGCGGCTGCGTGCGGAGACCCCAGGTGCCAGGGGATCGTGACCAGCGCCACGATCGGCAGGGCCAGGGTGATGGTGCCCACCGGGTTCTCGATGGATCTCCACTTCCCGAAATACCGGACCAGGTGCAGCGCGTAGCCCGCGCCGAGCAGGGCCGCGGTGTCGAGGAGCATGGGCGGGATCGGCCCGAACATCAGCAGGCGAAGGTAGGCACCGAAGGCGAAGACCATTCCGGCGGTCCCGTATACCCAGCCCGGGGAGCGGGTCCGGGCGGTCTCCACGCCGGCCAGGAGGATCAGCATAATCATCGACGCCAGGGCCGCCGCGCCGTGGACCGTGAATCCGGCCGCCCCCGTTCCCATGAGCCGGACCCACAGGTCGATCCCATGGAGGGTCCACTCCGTCAGCGCCAGGGCGAAGACGAGGTACGTCACCGGTTTCAGCCGGATGGGAGAAGCCGGAAGCCCCCATGGCGGCGCCGTCTTTTGGAACCGGGCGCCCAGGCCGATGAGCCCCCAGAGGCAGAGGCCCAGTTGGAGGGTCAGCCAGGGCAGGAGGGTCCGGATCTGATCCATCTTGGCGGCGATGAGGGGCCAGACCTGGTAGAGCCGGATCCCCGGGGCCGCCTTGGACGGGACCACGGCCATGGGCCAGGTGTGGAGCAGGATCAGGAAGAGGACCACCCCGCCCCAGGCCCACCGTCGGTCCCCGCGCCATCGGCCGACGGCCGTGAAGGCGAGGGCCGACAGGGCCAGCACCGCCACGGTCTCCCCGAAGGAGCCCACGGGCAGGGCCACCAGGGCCGCCAGGGTCAGGAACGGGAAGATGGCGGTCCAAGCGCCGACGGCTGGGGAGATCGATGCCAAAAGGGGGTTCGACCGGTCTTTGGGCCCCCGGATGTCGATCCCCAGGAGGGCCAAGGACCACAGGGCGAACACCAGGGGCACGCCGAATCCGGGCGGAGACCACCGGAGCACCACCGCCCCCATGGCCACCGGGAGGGCGGCCAGTGTGGCGTGGGCGGTGACGGCGGACGGGCGTTGACGGTGGAGCAGGAACAGGGAGGGCACCAGGAGGATCGCCGCCCAGACCAGGGCCGGCTCCGGGACCGATGCCGCTCCGGCGTTCAGGGCCAGGGCGGCCGTCCATGCGGCGGTGACGCAGCCGGCGGCGGTGAACATGGCCCACCCATGGGAGAGAAGCGGCTTTTTCATGTCGATGTTCCGCCATCCCCATCGTCCCGAGGCGGATCGGAGCCATCTTCGCCAGAGCACGGCGGCGCCCAGGAGGAGATCCCCCAGGAGGGCCACGAGGAGGATCAGAAGGGCCGGGGTTCCGCCGGCCACCTGGCCCGTATGGCGTACGGCGCCGCAGAGGCCGGACATCACCGCCGCGGAGACCGCGACGCCCGCCAGGCTTTGCCACGGGATGTCCCGTGTCATCAGGAAGAGGTACGCCGACAGGATGAGCCAGAAGGGCCATGATCCCATCGGCGGCGGCGCGCCGAGCCGGATCGGATCGGCGAGGATCAGGGCGGCGAGCCCCATCCACGGCCAGATTCCCGGCGACACGGCCCAGGCGGGGGTCCGTTCGTTGAACCGGCGCAGTCCACTGCTTCCGACAAACCAGAGGAGGAAAGGCCAGGCGATCCACGGAAAAAAGACCGCCGGTCCGAACCGGAGGAGGATCGCCACGGCCGCGCCGTGGACCAGCAGGCCGACGCCGGCGCCACGGATCTCGGCGGCCCGGGGAAGGGGCCGGGCCAGGACCGCCAGGGCGGCGGCCAGCAGGAGGAATCCGAGGGGCGGGAAAATCGAAAGATTCGGACCGATCTCCGGGCCGACGGTGAGGATCGTCCCGAAAATCCCGACGCCCCGGATCAGGGAGAGGGTAAAGAGACCGGCGGTCCCCACCCACACCGGGGCCGCGAACCTGGTTCGCCACCCGGGACGCCGGGCCATTCCCCGGTCCAGCAGGGCGCCGCCGAGGGAGAGGCCCGCCGCCCAGAGCCAGAAGCTTGGGGTGCCGGCCATGGACGTCAGGGCCATTTCCGGGTGGAGGAGGACCCCGCCGAACCCCAGAAGACCGAGGTATGCGGCGGCGACCCCGGCGAGGGTCCGGCCGAACAGGGCCCTGGCCGACAAGAGGAGACCGGCGGCGGAGAGAAAGAGATTGAGGACCAAAATCGGACCGAGGGCCGGCGCCGTCACCGCCAGGCAGACCTGCTGGGCCGCCGCGGCGAGGGACAGGGCCGAAGCCTGGTCCAGGAGTGTTGTGCGATAGAGGCGCTCGGTATCGTCGCCGGCCTCCGCGAGGTTGTGGCGTTTCCGTTGGAAGATCTTCCAGCCGGCAAGCCCGTAGGCGAGAGAGAGGAGCGCCAGCACCGTCCCGGTCGAGGGGTCGAGGAAGAGGCGGGCGGGGGGGACGATCTCGAACAACTGGACATGGAGGACCAGAATCGACAGGAGGACCGCGGCCAGGAGTTCATGGACGAGGAGCGGATCCCGCCGGATGCGGGCGCCCAGGGCGAAGAAGAGGGCCGAGACCCCCAGTGCCGGGAGGATGGCCAGATCGGGGCGGATGACCCAGAGCCCCACGGCGCCGGCCACCGTGGCTAGAATGATCCCGTGGGCCGTCCGGAAGGTCGCCCCTTCGATGCCCGTCCCGCCGGCCGGAAGCGGAGTCCGCCCCGCCATGATGGCCGAGGCGAGGCGGCGGACCGTGTCGGAGGCCGAGGCCCGGCGCACCGCCATCCAGGTCCCCGTTCCATGGATCGCCGCCGCGGCGAGAAAAAACCACGGCCGGGGGCCGAACAGCAGGTACGCCGATCCCATGGCGGCGAGGAGCCCCATCAAGACGGCCCCGGGCCAGAGGCGGAACCGTCCGTGCCGGAGGATGAGGCACGCGGCCAGGCCGGTCCCCAGCAGGAGGGCGAGGAGCCACGCCGGGGTCGGGCGATGGATCACCGGAAAGAGGGTCGCCCGTATCGAGGCATAGGCCCAGAGGCCGACCATGGCCTGGGTCAGGGGCGTCAAGGCGGTCTTCAGGGGGGAGAGGGGATGGACCGGAAAACGCCAGAAGAGGTGGATCTCCCCTTCCTTGAAGTCAGGGGAGATGGTCTTCCGACCGAGATCGCTTCGGACCGATTCCGCGAGGGACATCCGCCAGGTGGAGACGGCCAGGCCCCAGGCGGCCGCCACCTCCAGGAAGCCGGGAGAGGGGCCGGGGAAATAGGTCTGCTTGGTCAGCGCGCAGGCCACCAGGGAGAGGAGGAGTCCGCCATAAAAAAGGGGACGGGAGCCGATCCCCAGACCGACCCCGAAGAGGAGGGCGGCGGCCAGGCCCGAGGTGGTGATCCGGAAGAGGGCCAGTGTGCCGGAATGTGCCGGGAGCATCCATGGCGGGGCGATCCAGATGGCCGCGAGGCCGAGAGCGATCGACACCAGTCCGCAGTTGACGAGGTGCGTGGGCGGATAGGCCGAGGCGGCCCGGCGCGATCGGCGGAGCCCCGACGCGATCCAGAGCCCGGCCAGGAGCAGCATCCCCATGGAGATCTGGGGCATCCGGCCGAATGCGGTCAGAATCGGCAGAAAGGCGA
>CAYSLC010000035.1:4715-10139 GCA_964431545.1 uncultured Desulfobacteraceae bacterium
GTCAGGGTGGCGGTCAACAGGCCGGTCAGGGCGGCGACGGGTCCGGGTCCGGCATGGGCGAGGCTCCACACGGCCAAGGCGTATCCAAAAGCGGCGCAGGCGCCCAGCCCGCCACGGGCCAGGGCCAGCGCCTTGCGGGAAAGGGCCCATCGGTGGACGGCAAAGAGTCCGACCAGTCCCGGAAGGGCGGCGATGAGATGGAGGGCCGGGTCCATCGGTTTGAGGATCAGCAGGCCGTAGAGCCCGGCGGCGCAGGCCGCGGAGAGGAGCAGGGGGACCAGGGTGAGGTACTGGCGGACCATGGCCGCGTAGATCCCCGTCCCCAGGGCCAGGGTGACGGCACGGGGGATCGGGGCCGGCCATGCCGCCGCCATTGACAGGGCCGAGAGGCCGTAGACGGCGAAGGTGAACCGGGAGAGGAAGGGGAACTGCCGGGTCCAGGTCTTGAACCGGGAGTCGATGAAAAAGAGGATCCCGGACAAGGCCATCAGGAAGGGGCCGGCATATCCGTCCGGGAAGGGGAGGGGATGGCGCCACGTCACATGGACGAAGGAGACGGCGGCGGCGAAGACCAGGGTCCCGGCCGCGTAGAAAGCGGCCTTGCCTCGATCCAGGAAGATCGATTTCAGCCAGTCGTTGGTGAACCGGCGCGCTCCATAAGCCAACAGCCCCAAAAGGAGCAGGTGGAGGAGGGCCGCCGGGACCCAGGACGGGGACCGGGCCGCGATCGGCGCCAGGAGCTGAACCGAAGAGATGGCCACGAAAAGACGGACGTATGCCCCTTGGAGGGTCCGGTCCATGATCCCCGAGGCGAGTTGGGCCATGTGGAAAAACGCGGCCAGGTTGACGGCCAGGAGCAGCCCCCCCACGGCGGTCGGCAACGGGTCCGGGAAGCCGATGTCCGCCAGCCGGACGGACCCCGCGATGCTGATGGGGATCAAAAGCATCCCCAAAGAGAAGAGGATGGTGCAGGCGGTCCGGAGATCCGGTCGGCGGACCAGGAGTTTGTAGGCGCCCCCCAGGATGACAAAGGTGTAGAGAAAGAGGCTCGACGCAATGATCAGGGCCCGGGTGAATCCACCGGTGTACCCGATGAGAAAGAGAGAGCCGGCGATGAAGGAGAATCCGCTGATGAACCACCCCACGTTCTGGGCCAGAAACGGGAGGAGGCGGCGGGGGAGGCGCGAGGCCTTCCGCATCGCCTGCTCCAGTGCCGCGGGCCTCCGGGGTTTCCACGCGAAACCCATCCCGCCGTCGGTCCGCTTCTTCCGGGACGGCTTGGCGATCCGGGACGAATCGGAGGTTCGGGCGGCGGCCCGGTTTTGGGGGATGGCGGGTGACGGGGAGGGTTCGAGCCGCTTGGCCCGCACGGCCGGTTTCGGCCGATCGGCGGGGCGGGATATGGTTCGGGACGGGGCCGGTGCGGTCGGTTCCGTCTCCCCCCGCCATGGAGGCGCGCCCAAGGGGCTGCCGGGAAGGGCGGCGGCCAGCTCCCGCCATGCGGTCTCCCGCCACTGGTGGCGGCTCTGCTCGATGGGGGAGGGCAGGGTCGCCGAAACCTGGCGGAACCAGAGGGTGTCGATCTTGCCGGCCAGGTGGGCGTGGTCCGCCTCGGACATCGCCCCCGACGCCTTCAGGCGGTTGAGTTCCAGGCGGAGCAGGATCTGGCGGTCGGTCCGGCGAGCGGCCCGCTTCTCCCCTATGTACTTGGCCCAGAAGATGATCAGGACGATTCCCAGCAATGTTTTCATGGCGGCCTCCTTTTGTCACCGTTCCGGGTGAACCCCCGGGTGAGCCGGCTGCGGATGGTCCGAATCCCTTGATCCCCCTATCCGATCCGCTCCGGCCCCTCCCCGATCTTCCGCTCCAGGTCGGCCAGCTCGGCCTCCACGGCGGCGTCGGTCTCCAGTTCCTCGAACTCCCGTTCCAGCTCCGTGGCCTCGTCGTCCAGGTCGGCCACGGCGTCGCTCCGGGCCTCGATCTCCACCACCCGGCTCTCCATCCGGTCGAACTTCTCCTCGATCGCCACGCCCCGTTCGAACCGGTGAACCGTGGTCCCCAGGCGGGTTCGGGCCTCGGCCATCCGCTGGCGGGCGGCCAGGGCGCTCCGTTTCCGGCGGGCCTCCTCGAGCTTCGCCTCCAGTTTCCGGTACTGGGACTTCAGGGAACGGCTGGTGCTCTCCGCGGAGGACCAGGCCGCCTCCAGGTCCTCGATGATCCGGTCGTGCTCCTTCTTGCGGGTCAGGGCCTTGACGGCCAGGTCCCGCTGGTTCCGGCGCAGCGCCGTTTCAGCCTTCCCCTGCCACGCCTCGGATTTCCGGCGGTGGTGCTGTAAGTCCCGATAAAGCTGTTTCTCCCGGGCGATGGCGTCGAGGACCCCGCCCCGGGCCCGGTGGATGTTCTCCTCCATCTCCCGGATGATCTGCTTGATCATCCGCTCCGGGTCCTCCACCCGGTCGATCATGTCGTTGATGTTGGCGGAGATGATATCGGTGATGCGGATAAAGAAACTGGCCATGGTTTGCCTCCTTGGGTGTCGGGTTGCGGTTGGGACACGCGGCTTCACTTGCGTTCCGCGGGTTTCTTGGGCAAAGAACGTGCCATCGGTGGAATCCCTGATATATATCGGAGAGATGGGCGGATCTGCCCGACCCGCCCCTCCCTTCAAAAGCCTCCTGAGCCGGGCCTGTATGATCAAAAATTGTATGGGAGTTGACATTTTGTGATAGGGGTCTGGTCGGCGGGGAAGATGACGGGCGTACATCCCTACAAAATCAAGGACGGGGATGTCGTCCACCGCTCCCCGGGAGATCGCCGGCAGGCGGGGGGAGTGGAACTCGAAAGAGGCGGGGCGGGTCGTCCTGGGCGGAGGATTACCGGATCGACCCGCTGTAGAGGTACCAGCCGATGCCGACGGTGAAGAGGAAATTGCCCCAGAGACCGTGCTCCAGGGCCGGCGCCACCACCGAACGTGCGGTGAGATAGCGGTAGCCGAAAAGGATCCCGCCCACCCCGGAGAAGACCGGGGCGACCCAGTTGCCGTAGAAGATGTGGGCCAGGCCGAAGCTCAGGGCGTTGGCGAGGATCAGAACGGCGGGATTGGGGAAGAGATCCCCGTACCGGTGGAAAAAGAAGGCGCGGAAGATGATCTCCTGGGGGTAGGCGGCCACGATAGGGTAGAACACCAGCACGGCCAGCCATACCAGCGGCTTGTGTTTTGGAAAGGCGAGGAAGAGATCGGGGAAGAAGAAGTACACGGTGACGGTGAGGAGCAGGGCGACGGGGAAAAAGAAGAGAAGGACGTCTCCGATGTGGCGGCGGAAATCCTCGACCCGCCAGAACCGCCGGTCGTCGAACGCGGCATGACGCCGGAGGTGGATGTAACATCCCAGGGCGATGATGAACCCGAGGTGAACCACGGTGAAAGCGATCCGATGGCGGATGGGGTAGAGGAGGAGGGGCAGGATGAAGAAGAAAAGGAGGCATTCCAGCCCCAGACGGCGCCGTTGAGTTCGAATTGTTTCCATATCCTGGGGCTCGCGGTCGGGGAGGCCCATCCGCATGGAAATCCTCCTCTTTTTGGGTCGGGTCCTTTTTCCGGACATTCATACGCCAATCGATCCAACAAAGTCAAACGGCAATCCGTCCCCGCGGCCCCGGGAGTAAATGGTACACATCCGCTCCTAATTCTTGAAACTCTCTTTCAATTGTGGTAAATCGATAAATACTATCAAAATGAATGAACGTTCATTCATTTTTTGCGGATCCATGCCCCATGGTTCCATTCAGAAAAAGGGCGGTCACCGCCGGGGAAAGGAGGTGGAAGGTACCAGTCGGGCCGGGAAGAAAAACATCCCATCACGATGCATCCACGCAGGACAAACCAACCGAGGAGGGAGAGTAGATGAAGCTGAGAAAGCAGTTGATTTGGGGTAGTTGCTTGGCGTTCGTGTTCGGCCTTTGCCTTGGAACAACGGCCATGGCCGCGATGAGTTCGGATACCGCGGAGGACCGCGGAATCGTGGACGACATCACGGAAGAGGTGCTCACCGGACCCAACGATCTCGATCCGGAGAAGATCCTGGGGCCCGGCGGGGTGAGCATCGAGACCGAGAAGGACATCCTCATGAGCTTCGGGGCCACCGTCCGGTTCATCCCCACGTCGGAGTCCAACTGGGATTTCGGCATGAGCGACGACGTTCCCGGATACGTCAACACCCAGCCGCTCAAGGACTTTGCCGGATCCGCCTACAACCTGGCCAACTCCGCCCAGGGGGTGGACGAGGCCGCCACCACCTTCGAGAACACCCTGTCCGAGGATCGGGGGATCCGCACCGCATTCGAGGATTTCGCCAACTCCCTGTACAACGCCGATGCCGTGATCGGGGCCGCGGCCGATCCGGCAACCGCCGGCGCCATTTCCCAGGCGGCGGACGGGGCCGCCCAGATCCAGTCGGCGGCCGAGGCGGCGGCCCAGCTCGCGGGGACCCAGGCGGCCCAGACCTACACGACGGGGCTCACGGCGGCGAGGACCGCGGCCGACACCTATGAGACCGCCATTGCCGAGCAGAACCCGGCCGTGGCCGGAGAGGCCCTCCAGGCCATCGCAACCAATCCCGACTACCAGGCCGCCGTTGCCGCCGGGGATATGGCCCAGGCCCAGGCCATCGCCCAGGCCGTGGCCACCCCGTTCGTCATGGGCGCGGCCCTGGATGCCGCCGATGCGGTGGGCGAGGAGGCGGGCCAAGCCGTCCGCAGGGTGTTCAATGAACCGGAATACCAGGCGGCCCTGGCCGCCGGTGACGATGCGGCGGCCCAACAGGTCGCCCAGTCCATTGTGGTCCAGGCGGCGGCTGAAGAGGCCGACGCCGCCGCCGAAGGCGTCATTCGGGACAAGGCGGATCCGGCCCTGGTCCAGGGGGCGGGTCAGATCGTGGACGGGATCACCGCCCGGATCATGCGGGACAACCCCAACGCCACCATCACCGAGGCCATGGCCTACGCCACCGTGCTCAAGGCCCGGGCCGATTCCTTCTCCCCCTACTATCTGGCCGACAGCTTCCTCAAAACCCACAGCAACGAGAGCGGCAGCGTCAACGACGGGTATATCCGGAACGAGACCAAGATGTTCTTCAACGCCATGCCCAAGGATAAAAAGTGGAGCTTCTACGGCGCCCTGGAGTTCGACCGGCCCATCGACACCAACACCATCGACAACCGGGGCGGCAAGATCGACACCGCCAGCAACTTCGGCCTGGAGCGGCTCAACGCCAGCATCGAACTGGTCCCCGAGCTGCTGCGGTTCCATGCCGGATGGGACGTCTGGGGCCTGGACATCATCGAGGCGGCCTCCATGGTCTACGGCGATGACAACGCCGGCTTCTGGGTCAAGGGGGATTACGGCGATTTCCATTACTCCGCCGC
>CAYSLC010000035.1:10239-27659 GCA_964431545.1 uncultured Desulfobacteraceae bacterium
CCACAACATCGGCGCCTACTACCTGGGCAAGTTCGGTATGCTGGAGTTCATGACCGAGGGCGTCTACAAGTTCGGCTCCGCCGACGGCACCGGACTGGCCGGGGTCTACAACGGGGTCCACACCATCGAGCACGACGACTACGACATCTCCTCCTACGCCTTTGCCGCGGATGTGGCCCTGGAGATGAAGGACCTGGTGGGATGGACGAGCCTGAAGCCCCACTTCGGCATCCTCTACACCTCCGGCGACGACGACTCCACCGACGACACCCTGGGGGGCTACTCCGGCGTGACCAACGCCCAGCGGTTTTCCGGGATGTGGGGCGGGGAGAACACCATCATCGGGGACACCAACTTCGTGCTGGGGACCGCCCTCTACGGCTATGTGCCCGAACTCTACGGCAACGGCACCCCGGTCTTCGTGGGCGGCCTCCAGAACTTCGCGGGGTCCGGAAACGGCCGGGGGGACAACCCGGGCCTGACCATGTACAGCCTCGGCGTCACCATCCGGCCGGTGATCTTCCTCATCTACCGGACCAACGTCAACATGTTCAACTGGAACGAGGACTTCTACGTCACCGACATGGTCAACCCCATCACCCTTCAGTCTTTGGCCACCGGCACCAAGGTGGCGGCCACCAAGGTCTCGTCAGGGTACGTGGGCACCGAGTGGGATCATGAGGTGACCCTGGCCCTGAGCAAGCACATGTTCGTCAAATGGCAGGGCGCCTTATTCTTCCCCGGCGACGGGGTGGAGGAGGTCACCGCGGCCCTGTCCGGCGGCACCGAGTCCTCCGATCTGGCCACCCGCCTGGCCATGGAGCTGATCTGGAACTTCTAGAATAGACCGTCCGGCCGCGGCCGGATAGGATCGGGCGTACACGAATCAGAGCAGGGGCGGTTTCGGACCGCCCCTTGCTGTTTTCAGAAACCTCGCCGTCAAGGAGACCCTATGACTGTTTTGAAAACAACGGCCGCGTCGGTTCGTCTTCTCGCGGTATCCCTCCTGCTGGGGGCCTGCGCCTCGACGCCGGATATGGTGAGCACGGAGACCGAGGCGGGGGAGACCTACTCCGCCGACGAGGTCCGGCGCACCACCGTGGACCAGCCTTTCCTGTTGTCCGGCGACTACTTCCGCGAGCGGTCCCGGCGGGGGATGGTATCCGCCTCGGACCTGCTCTCCGGATCGGAAACCTCGGACAGAGGAGAGAAACAGGCCGACGCTCCGAAGACCGGATCCGGCAAGACCCCGGAAGCCGCGTCGGAAAAGGCGGACGGCCCCGCCGCCCTGAACCCTCCACAGCGGGCGGAGCCGTCTCCGGAGCCGGCCCCCTCGTCGTCCGGCGCGGAGATGCCCGTCAAGGTGGCGCTCGTCTTCGATCCGCAAGCCGTCCCGGCGGACCGGGTGGCCGGGATCATGGGGGCCGCCGACGCCCTGACGGGAAACGGGCCCCTGATCCTCGCCGACGGCGGGAAGATCCGGGAGGTCCTGACCCACACCGAATGCCTCCGGAAAAAGGATCTGGGGTGTCTCACCAACGCCCTGGGGGTCTATCCCGGCGCGCGGATGGTCCTCCTTTTCGAGGCCTTCTCGGTCCCGGACGATTTTCCGGGTCCGGCCGCGGCCAGGGTCTCCATGGCCGACACCGGTATCGGATACCGGTACCCGGCCATGGAGGTCCGGGTCACCCTCGGAACCCCGGCGGACGTGGAGCGGTTCATCCGGGGGACCCTCTCCCAGGTTTTCAATTTCGCCCTGGAAAAACGGAAGATCATGCCCTGGTTCTGCCGGACCTTCTCCCAGGAGGAGAACCGGTGGTTCCTCTCCGCGGGGGCGCGCTCCGGCCTGAAGGTGGGGGATCCCCTGAAGATCGTGGAGGGCGGAACCCTGGTGAAGAGTCCCGCCGGCCTGCCCGCCGGATGGCTTCCGGGGCCGACCCGGGGAACGGTTCGGGTGGAGACCCTGTTCGGGGATGATCTGGCGGCCTGTTCCCGGGTCGACGGTCGGGAGCCCCGTCCCGGGGATCTTCTGATGCCGGAGTGAATTCGACCCCCCGGAGCCTTTCGGATTCTTCTCCGTCCGGGGTTCCCCGAAAAATCTCGATTGACACAGCGGGGCGCTACCCCATAAGGTGAAGGAGACGGCGCGCCCCATCCGCCGAGAAGGTCTCTACGCAACAAATGGGAGGCAGGATGAACAAATACCTGAAGTGGTTTGTGCTGGTCGGGATCTGTCTGGCCGGTCCGGGGACCGCCCACGGCGAGGAGGTCTCCATGGCCTTCGGACTTTCCCTCCAACCCTACGTCATTCCCAAGACCAACAACGGCATCGAGGTGGACGTGGTCCGCGAGGCCCTCAAGTTCAGAAAGCACCATCTGATGCCGGAATACGTGCCGCTGGAATCGGTGCCCAAGTTCTTCGTCCGGGGCCGGGTGGCGGCGGCCCAGCGGGACGGCGGCCAGGACCTCTCGGTGAAGGGGGGGTTCTATGCCGAGGAGTGTGTGGGGTACCAGGACGTCATGGTGACCCTGCTCGAAAAGGAGATCCGGATCGCCAAACCCGAAGACCTTCAAGGCCTGAAGGTCGCCGCCTTTCCCGGCGCCGCAGACCAGTACCCCGATTGGCTGGGGAGCCTCTCCCGGGAGCAGGGGCGGTATGCGGAGCAGAGCAAGGTCGTCCTCATGGTCAAGACCCTCCATAAGGGACATTTCGATGTCATCGTCGGCGACATCCGGGTCATCGACTACCACACCGCCCAGGTGCGCCGGGAGGGGGAGATCCCCATCCTGCCCACCACCGTCCACTATTTCACCGGTCCGGTGGCCTATCGGCCCGTCTTCAAGGATCCTCAAATCCGGGACGACTTCAACGCCGGGCTGATCTTCCTCCGCGAGACGGGGAAGTACCAGGAGATCCTCGACGCCTACACCCGGTGATCCGGGGCCGGACCGAACCATGGGCCCGGACCCCAGGCGTCCCCGGATCGTGATCCTCTGCGGCCCCACCGCCGCGGGCAAGACGGCGGCGGCCGTCGCCGCCGCGGAACGGTTCGGCGGAGAGATCGTGGGGGCCGATTCCATGCAGATCTACCGGTACATGGACATCGGCACCGCCAAACCGACCCCCGCCGAGCGGGCCCGGGTCCCTCACCACCTCATCGACGTGGCCGATCCGGACGAACCCTTTGACGCGGCCCGGTACGCCGATACCGCCGGGGCGGTCATCGCCGGGCTCCACGGCCGGGCCGTCCTTCCCCTGGTGGTGGGCGGGACCGGCCTCTACATCAAGGCCCTGACCCGCGGGCTCTTCGAGGCGGCCCCCGTCGACGGCGGGGTCCGCCGCCGCCTCCGGGAGGAGATCCGCCACAGGGGGAACGACGCCCTCCACCGCCGCCTGACCCGGCTCGACCCCGAGGCGGCCGGACGCCTCCACCCCAACGATACCCACCGGATCCTCCGGGCCCTGGAGGTCATCGAGACCACCGGCCGGCCCATCACCCGCCACCACCGGGACCACGCCTTCTCCGGGGCGCCCTACGAGACCCTCACAATCGGCCTGGCCCTCCCCCGGGAGGATCTCTACCGGCGGATCGATCACCGGGTGGACGCCATGATCGATGCGGGGTTCCTTTCGGAGGTGGCGGGTCTGCTGGAGCGGGGGTACGGACCGGACCTCAAGTCCATGAACGCCATCGGATACCGCCACCTGGCCGACCATCTTCTCAACCGGACCGACTGGGCGGAGACCGTGCGGACCCTGAAGCGGGACACCCGGCGGTACGCCAAACGGCAGATGACCTGGTTCGGACGGGACACGGAGATCCACTGGCACCGCCCCGACGATCTGGCGGGGATCGTCGGCCGGGTGGAACGGTACCTCGGACGGGGAAAGGGGTAGATCGCCATGGAGCCCGAACAGACCCCGGACGGGACCCCGGCGCCGACCACCGGGGCGGTCCCGGACCCCGGGGGGAGGACGCCCCCCCCGCGGCGCCGGCGGCTTCGCAAAATTCTCCGGATCTTCCTCTGGGCCGGGCTGCCGTGCTTTCTCGTCCTGGCCGGCCTGATCCTCGCCCTTCCGACCCTGGTCTCCACCCAGCGGGCCCGGGAGATGGTCGAGGGGATCGCCCAGGAGGCCGTCGGCCGATCCGTGAGCCTCCGAGACCTCCGCTGGACCTGGTCCGAGGGGATCCGGGCGGCGGGACTGGCGGTTGCCGATGATCCGGCCTTCTCCGAGATCCCGTTCTTCGTTCTGGAGGACCTCCATGCCGACCTCGCCTACGCCGATCTGTTCCGGGGGAAGGCGACCGTGGCGCTGTCGGTCTCTGGGGCCGATCTCCGGGTGATCCGGCGGGCCGACGGGACCACCAACGTGGAGGCCTTTCTGGCCGACCTCGCCGGCCCCCGGGGGGCGGAAGAGCCGCCGGCCGGGACGCGGGGAGGCCCGACGGCGCTCCCTCTGGACGTCGGGGTCCGGATCCGTCTTTCCGATCTCCGGCTGGCGGTGATCGATCGGGCCGGCGGCCACGCGATGACGGTGGAGGACGCCCGGTTCCTGCTGCAGGCCCCCAGCCTCCGTTCCGATCCGATCCGGACCGAGGGGTCGGCCCGGATCATCCTCGACGGCGAGACCCTGCCGCCGGTCCGGTTCGAAGGCCGGCTGGCGGATCTGTTCACATCGTCGGGCACCCTCGATCTCGCCCATGCGACCGTCTCCGCCGAGGGGGAGCTGCCCGGAATCCGGTTCCGCCTGGCGGCGGGGTTGGGGGAGACCGGGATCGACGGGGAGGCATCGGTGGACCTGCCGGGGCTGGTCGACGGGGTCCGGCCCTTCCTCCCGCCGGACCTCGCCGATGCGGCGGTGGGCGGCCGGCTTGTTTTTTCTGCGGAGGGGACGGCCGCGCCGGCGGGGCCGGTCCCCTTTCGGATCGCCGTAACGGGGCGGGGTCTCTCCATCTCCGCCGCCGCATTCGGCGGTGCCACGGCGGGACCCGTGGATTTCGATGTGGCCAACCAGGGGGAGATCGACCCCGGCGCCGGGACCCTCCGGCTGGGGACCGGTGAACTCCGGATCATGTCCGGGACCGCCGTGGAATGGACGGGCCGGGCCGAGGGGCTGACGGGGGGCGTCCCCTCCGGGGCCCTGACCCTGGGGCCGGGAACCGTGGACCTCCCTGAAATGGCGGCCCTGGCGGCCCCTTTTCTGCCGGATGGGATCCGGATCTCTCTTCCCGGAGATGATCCCCCGGCCCGGGTGGAGATTCCCGGGATCCGCTTGAAGGGAGACGGGGCGAAAATGAGCGGATCGATCGATCTCCAGGGCCTATCCGTCCACCTTCCGGTCCTGGAGGCCGAGGCGGACGGGATCTCCCTGGAGGGCCGGGGCCTCCGTCTCGACCTTACCGAGTTCAATGGCGCACTGCGGGGCTTCGGTGACTTTTCGGCCGCCATGGCGGCCGGAGCCGACCTGGGGGAGATCTCGGTGCGGGCGGGGTCTGGGGCGGAGCCGATCCGGCTGTCCGGGCGCTTCGGCCTGGATGCCGCCACGGCCGGCGCTCCTTCGACCGACATCGGCTTCGAAACCCGGATCACCGGCCGGGACGTGGCGGTGCGGGGGCCGTTTTCCAGCGGCCGGACCCTGGGCCCCGCCGCCTTCGATGTGGTCACCAACGGCGCCGTCGATCCGGGGCCCGGCCATCTGGAGATCTCGGAAGGCTCCTTCCGTTTGCGGGAGGGAACCCGGGCCGCCTGGGAGGGAAGCCTCAAAGGGCTTTCGGGTGGAACGCCAACCGTGGATCTCCGGATGGGGGACGTTCGGGTGGATCTGGCCGAGATCCTCCGTCTGGCCGGCCCGCTGATCCCCGAGGGGCTGGGGATCACCCTCCGTTCGGGAGCGGAAGGAGATCCGCCGGCGATGAAGGTGGAGGCCCTCCGCGTCCAAGGAGCTTTGCCCGGCGGACCCAATCCGGTCCGCCTGGAGGGCCTGGAACTGCGTCTGCCCGGCGCCGACCTCGATCTGTCGGGGATCGAAGGGTCCCTGACCGGCGTGACGGCCACTGTTCGGCGCATGGAGGCGACCCTGCGCGACCTCTTTCCGGCGTCATTTTCCCTGGCGGCCGGCGCGGCGGTGGAGGCCGCCGATCTCGCCGGCGCGACGCCCCTCAAGCTGCGGGGGGTATCGGCGTCCGCGGAGGTCGCGGGCCAAGGGATCCGGTCCGAGAAGACGGCCCTGGTCGGGATCTCCGGAGATCTCACCCTCAAAGAGTCCTTCGACCTTCGGGAGGCGGTCCTGCCCGGGGCGACCCTCGGAAACTTGACCCAGGAGATGGATCTCAGGGCCGCCTTGGGCCTCGACACCGGTGCCGAAGTTGTGTTAGAAGCGTTGAAGGTGACCGTGCCGGAGATCCTTGTGGATGCCAAACCGCTGAAATCCTTTAGAACCAAGGCCAGCCTTTCGGCTGAAATCCCAGGGGTGACCCTCGCGGGCTTCACCCCCGCCGGGATCGACCTGGCGGGGCTCTCGGCCCGGCTCCGTCTCGGAGAGATTCTTCGGGCCGACGTGTCGGCCGATGCCGCGGGCGGGGGGGGCGGAGGGATCTCGGGCCGGGGGTCCGTGGCGGTCGATCTCGATGCCATTCCCCAGGGGCTCCTGATCGGCCTGGGGTATGGCGGGACGAAGGTCGGGGGTCGGATGGAGGCCCGTTTCCAGGGCGCGGGGCGGACCCCCAGCGAGATCGAGCTGGCCGCCCTCGCCGGGGGATCGATCCCGGATCCGGGGAAGGATCTCCCGTTTCTGGAGGGCCTGACCCTCTCCGGAGAGCTGTCCCAGGTGTCGGTCGACGTCGACCTGGGCGGGGGATCGCGGCTGACGGTGGGGGACCTCTCCACCCCGACGCCGTTCCAGTATCGGTTCGGTGGCGGGACCGGAACATTTTCCGGGGTCCTTGCGGTATCGGGGCTCTCCCACGCCCCGGGGCTGGGTGGACTGAACACGCCCCTCTCCCTCCGGGCCGATATTTCGGGGGAACACCAGGGGCTCGCGTCGGTGCGCGTGGCGGAGGTCCTGGCGGTGCCTCCCCTCAACCTGAACCAGAGCCTGGACCTTCGGTTCTCGGGGATCGACCGGGCCCTGGCGGCTTCCATGGATCGGTGGCCGAAGCTTCTGGGGGTAACGGTGGACGCCGAGGTGAGCCTCGCCGGAAGGCCCGACCTTTCGGTTCTCGGCCTGGCGGGAATCAGCCTGGCGGGGGAGGTGGACGGAGGGCTGCGCCTGACCCTCGACCCGGCGTCGGCATTGAAGGTGGCGGTCCGGGCCGGTTCCCCGGGACTCGACGCCGCCGTGAACGAGACCCTGGACCTCCGGGGGCTCCAAATCGACCTCGACCTGGAAAAGCGCTACCGCCTGGACGGCGTGCCGGCCGGCCGGGACAGCCGCGTCGGACCCGAGACGCCGCTCTCCACTGAGGTGATGCGGCCCGAGGCCCTCTCCGACCTTTTGGGCGCCGGTCCGGCAACCGCTTCGGGGCCTGCTTCGGGCCAGGGGGCCGGCGGGGTCCTCCACGGACTCCGGGGCCGGTACGGCGGGCGACACACCTTCTCCCTCGATTCGGCCCGGGTGGCGGCCGGACCCATCCCCCTCCGGATCGGACCGAGCCTCTTCGACCTTCGGCTGGAGAACGGGCTGCCTCGATCCGACTTTTTTCAGCTCGACCTCCTGGGGGGGACGGTCATGGGGGCCTTCGCCGTCACCGGATCCAATGAGGGCCATCGGGCCGAGGCCCGGATCGCCTTCTCCGGGATCGACACGGCCCTCCTGGCGGCGGGGGGGGAAACGGGAGCGGCCGGGGAGACCGATATCACCGGGGACGCGAGCATCGCCTTTCCCCTGACCGACCGCATCCGGCCCCTGCTTTCGGGTCTTGATATGACCCTCAACCTGTCCCATGTGGGATCCCGTTCCCTGGAGCGGGCCCTGTTCGCCCTCGACCCCCACGAGAGCGACGAATCGATCGTTTCGCTGCGCCGGCTGCTGAGAACCGGAACCCCCCGATGGGTCCGGATCACCATCCGCCGGGGGAACCTCTCCCTCACCGGGGAAGTCTCGGTGAAGGGGGCCGAGATCGCCATGCCCCGGGTGGATCGGCTCAACCTGGCGCGCCTCGCCGGACTGGAGACCTACGAAGCGTATCTCGAAACCGTTCCGATGGTCCTCGCGGGCCTGGAGATCCTGTCGGCCCGCTCCCTCTCCGTCACCGGGGAGGGCGGGGTCCGGTTCGGGGAGTGACACCGCAAACAAGGAAAGACCGCCATGAGACGCTGCGCCGTTCTGTTCTGGGTCCTGCTCGCCGGATGCACCCTGGCCGATGTTCAGGTGGAGGTGCTCAGCGAGCGCACCACCCTGGAGAACCAGGTGCTCGGCACCTACAATTCCCTCGACCGGGAGATGCTCCTGGTCGCCTCGGTCCGGGGGGTCGACGCCCGGGGGGAGATCCGCGAGCCGCCCCCCCACAGCCGGGAGCACCGGGACGCGGTCACGGCCATGCAGGTCCTCGCCTTCCACGAGGACGATCTGACCGCGTTCAAGCGGCTCGGCTGGGTGGGGGAGAACAACCGGGGGCTGCTCACACCGTTCGGCATCGACCGGACCGATCCCCCGCCGGATCTGGCCGATTTCGCCCAGGGGTACTCCCCTGAGGAATTCGAGGCCGTGGTGGCCGCGTCCAATGAGGCCCGGGAGACGGTCATGCGCCGGGTCATCGAGACCAACGAGAGCCTGACCGAGGCGGATCTGCCCGAGGTCCGGCGGGTCTTCGGACGTCTCAACGCCGAGAACGCCCCGCCCGGCGTCAAGATCGAGACCGCCGGCGGCGAGTGGATCGCCAAGCCCTGACCGGCCCCCTGGCGGCGGTCCCCACTTCCCGAGAGGATTGCATCCCATGAACCGTCTTGTCCGCGCCCTTCGCCTCAACCCTTTTTCGGGCGGGCTCCCCCTGCTCCGGTCCGCCCTTCCCGGCCTCGTCCTGCTGATGGGGCTGGTCCGGGCCGCCCCGGCACCCGGGGAGGACACCGATCCCGCCGCTCCCCTTCAGTTGCCGGTCCACCGGCCGGAACAGCTCACCGCCCGGACCGATCCGGTGGCGCATTTCGCCGTCTCCCCGGACGGGGCCCGGCTGGTGTATGCCGCGGCCCGGGGGGAGGGGGCGGGGGCCGCCGCCGACCTCTGGCTCCGCTCCGCCGATCCTTCCAAAGTGGTCCTGCCCCGGCGGCTGACGGACGACCCGACGGGAAAGCGCTCCCCGGCCTTCTCCCCGGACGGAAAGCGGGTCGCCTTCGTGGGGACCGGATACGATGTCAAGGGGGACATCTATCTGTTGCCGGTGGACGAACAAGGGGCGGAGCCGACCCGGCTCACCGGCCGGGAGACCGGGGACGGGGGGCCGTGCTTCTCTTCGGACGGCCGGACCCTCTACTTCCACCGGACGGATCCCGGCGGGACCACCACCCGGATCGTGGCCATGGACCTTACCGGATCGGGGGGGGCCGCGCGAACCGTTGCGGAAAACGGCGCCTTTCCCGCAGTCTCCCCGGATGGGGGGCGGCTCGCCTTTGTCACCTTCCGGCGCCATTCCGGGGGGGACATCCGGCTCCTCGACCTGGCCGACGGAACCGAGACGCCGGTCACCGATGATCCCGTCTCCGATCTCTTCCCCGCCTGGTCCCCGGAGGGGGGGAGGATCTATTTCTCCCGGATCCCCCTGGACACCGACGGCGACGGCCGGATCACCGCATCGGACAATCCGGGCGTTTACCGGGCGGCTCCGCCGGGGCCGGGCGGCGGGCCGGTCCAAAGCCATCCGGTGACGCCGGCCGGCTACTCGGCCTTTGCGCCGCGCCTGGCCGGCGACCGCCTCTTCTTCCTCTCCGGCCAGGGCGGCGTGGTCAACTGCTGGAGCCTGCCGCGGGAGGGGGCCATTCCGTCGGCCGATTCGGCCGGGGATCAGATGGCCCTGGCCCGCCGGATCGACGGGAAGATCCCGCCCGAACCCTTCCTGTCGGTGCTGGCCTATGCCCGGGTGGCCGAGCGGTTCCCGGAGGCTGGGGAGACGGCCGCCCAGGCCGTCCTGCGCATGGGGGAGATCTACCGGGAGATCGAGATGCCGGCCCCGGCCCTGGACGCTTTCCGGCGGGTGGTCGCCGATTACGGTTCCGTTCTGCCCCAGGGCCCCTATGCCCGGATCGAGGCGGCGGCCGCGGAGACCCGGATCGCCCTCTCCGGCGGGGCCGACGTAACACGGCGGGCCGATCTGCTGGACCGGGGGCTGGACCGGCTGGCGGAACTGGCCGCGGCACACCCCGGCGGACCCGTGTTCGCCCGGACGGCCATCGCCCGGGCCCGCCTGATCCTGGCCGCCGACGGCGCCCCGGACCGGATCACCCCGGCCGTCGACCAACTCGACCAGGTCCTGGCGGATCCCGAAGCGGGGCCCGGCCCGTCCGCCGAGGCGATGCTCCTCAAGGGGGACCTCTACGCCCGCCTGGGCGTCCCCGGCGAGGTCGCCCCCATCTACCTGTCTGTCATCCGGACCCACCCCGGCGCCCGGCCCTGGGCCGACCGGGCCGTCGACCGGATCCTCGACATCTGGACCGACGCCATGGCGGGGGCCTCCCTGGAGGCCAAGGTGGAGCGGCTTCGACGCGGGTCGGCCGAACATCGGGAGACGGCCCCGGCCCTGGCCGCCGGCGCCATCAACCGGGTGGGGGACCTCTATTACGCCGCGGACGACTGGCCGAGCGCCAAGAACGCCTATCGCCAGGTGCTCGACCAGTTTCCCCACCGGGTCACCCAGACCGCCGCGGCCCGCTTCTCCCTGGCGGAGATCCTCTACCGGGAGGAGCGGTTCAGCCGGGCCCTCTCCCTCTACGAGACGGAGATCGCCGCCCGCCCCTACGAGGACCTCATCTACCAGTTGGCCCGGACCGGATTCATCCGGAAGTCGGTGGCGGCCGGCGAACACCTCTACCGGCTCGGGGAGATCCCCTCGGCCCGGGCCAAGTTCCGGGAGCTGATCCGGTACGACGAGACCCTTGTGGCGGCCCACCGGGGGTACATCAAGTGCGCCGCGGCCATGGGGGACGCCGCCGGAACCGCCGTCCGTTACCGCAAGAAGATGGCCGAATCCCCGGACGACCCCGTGGCCGTTTACGCCGCGGCCCTGGCCCTGACCTATCTGGAGGACCGGGCGTCCCTGGAACAGGCCCGGGACCTGCTGGAACGCGCCATCGCCATGGACGGACGGGTGGCGTACTTCCACCAGACGCGGGGGTACGTCCTGGAGGTCCTGGAGACGGTCCACGGGGCCGAGGGGACCCTGGAGCCCGCCCTGGAGTCGTATAAACGGGCCCTGTTTCTCAATGATCCGGAGACCAACCCCGAAAACGCCGCCAACCTCCTTCTCAATCTCGGCAACGCCAGTTTCCTCCTCCACCAGTATGAGAACGCCTTCCACTACTATACCCGGCGGCTGGACACCGGGCGCCCCTTCGCCGACCCGGACACCGAGATTCTCTTCCACCGCCGGCTGGGCGCCGCCGCCTTCCAGGCCCGGGCCCCCGAGGAGACCATCTCCGCCTTTGCCAAGGCCCTGGCCCTCATCGAGGCCCACATGGCCCCCAAGGCGCCCTCGGACGCCTTCGATCGCGTCCGCCTCTACATCACCGACCGGGTGATCCCGCCGGTGCGGGAGATTCCGTCTCTCCGGGAAGCGGCCGAAGCCCTGGCCCGGGACCAGGCGGACCTCAACAAGGCCCTCTACCGGCTCACCCAGGCGGATCTCCTCCCTCCGCCGTCCGAAGGGTGGCGCGCCTACCGCGACGGCATGGCCGCCCTGCTGGAACGGCAGAAGGGGCTCAATCCCCGGGCCGTGGAACTGGCCGAAAAGGCCGGACTGCGGGAACTCGACCCGGAGGCCGTGTCGGAGAACCTGACCGCCATGGCCCGCCGGGTGGAGACGGCGCTCGAGTTTCCGGAGCGGCTGGTCCTGCTTCGGGCCGAGATGCTCGATCGTCAGGGGCTGGCCCTCCAGGAGGCCGGCCGTCACCAGGAGGCCATGGATGCCTTCGGGGCGGCCTTCGACCTCAACCGGGCATTGGGGACCGTGGAGAACCTGGCCCGGAACCGGCGGTCCGTGGGGTACAACGCCTATCTTCTGGCCGGGAGCCGGACCGGGGAAGAGCGGCGGGACCTCCTCCGCCGGGCCGCCGGGGATTTCGCCCAGGTGATCGACCTGGTCCGGCGCCACGGCGTCCCCGAGGAGGCGCCGGCCGAAGGGGGCGAGGGGCTGGTGGGGCTCTCCGTGGCCGTGGCCATGGACGAAACCGCCGCCACCCGGGCCGCCCACGGGTTCACCGAGGATCAGGAGATCCGGCTGGCCGAGGCTTTCCTCTCCCGGATCCACACGGAACTGGGGGATCTCTCCCCGGCGGAGGCGGCCGTCCGGGCCCAATTGGCCGACTATCCGCCGGACCGGCCCGTCCCCGAGGGGGACCGGTACGGGGTGGCCCTCCTCTTCCACCGGGCCGGGCACTTGGCGGTTGCCCGGAAGCGGTGGTCCGAGGCCTTCGCCCATTTCGCCCGCTCCGCCGAACTCTCCCTCTCCATGGGCAACGCGGTGAGCGCCGCCACCAACACCGCCAACCTCGCCCATGTCCTCGTCCATTGGGGGCCTTCTGCCGAAGATGGGGCGGGTCCACGTCTGGAGGCCCTCGACCGGCGCGCGGCCCGGCTGCTGGCCCGGGCGGCCGTGGACGACGACGTGCGGGCCGGGTACCACAACACCATGGGGGTCCACCTCTTCGCCATGGCGGTACCGGCGGGGGCCGATCTCCAGGGGGCCGCCCGGCGGGCCAGGGGCCTGCAGCGGGCCGGGGTCCGATTCCACCGGGGGCTGGCCGCCCTGGGGGAGCCCCCGGAGGCGCCGGACCGGAAGCGCCTGTCCCTCCGGGCCACGATCCATCTCAACCTGGCCCGAACCGCACGGGCGGGCGGGGAGAAGGCCGGCGCCGAGGCCCACTTCGGAAGGGCGCTCGACCTTTCGGACCGGGGGGGGATCGATCCCCTGCGGTGGCGGGCCCTGGCCGGCCTCGGCCGATTGGACGAGGCCCTGGCGGCCCTGGAGCGGGTCACCCTGCTCGGCGCCGGCTGCGGCCCCGGCGAGATCACGGAGACCTTCGGCCCCCTGGTGGCCGAAGCGGTGGACCGGGAGGGGCCCGAGGCCGGATTCGTCCTGGCGGAGCGGATCGGCGAGCTGGAGCGGTTCAACCGCATGGCCGTCCTGGCCGGACCCTTTACGGAGGCCGACAAGGCCCTCTTCCGGGACCTCCATCCGAGGCTCCGCCGGATCGCGGACCTTCGGGAGCGGGTTGCGGCCGCCCAGGGGGAGGAGAGGGCGTACCTGACCGGTCGTCTGGAACGGGAGACGGCGCTTTTCGAAGATCGGACCGGCCCGGAAGGGGAGGGGCTGCCCGATCTGATCGGGCTCGCGACGGAGGGAGACCGTCGGGATCTTCTCCTGCGGCTCCTGGGGCTGGCGGCGCTGGCCGAGGCCGGGGAGGGGGCGGCGGCGGAGGATGCGCTCGACCGATACCATGACCTCTTCGAAAAGGCCGTGTCGGCCCTCGAACCCGGCGAACCACCGGGCCTGCTCGCCCTTTTCGGCCCGAATCCGGCCGATCCCATGGCGGTGATGGCGGGGATAGACGGCGACGGAGCCCTGATCCGATGGGCCCGGACGGGGAATCCGAAAACCCCTTATCTCCGGTTCCGGGTCACCGCCGACGCCCTGACCGCCGAACCCGCCGGCCGGATCGACCCCGCCTGCCCGTCCGGAACCTGCACCCTGGCCTTCGAGGATCCGGCGGGGATCCCGGCGGGGAGCCTTCCGGTAGCCCTCTCCGCCACCCACTTCGCGCGGGCGGCGGCGAACCGGAAACCCTTCCGCCGGTCTCTGCTGGCGGTGCCGTTACCCCCCGATCCGCCGGAGGGGTATGCCGTGCGGAGCTTCGAACCGGTGAGCGGCCGATTCCCCCGTCCGGTCCACACCCTCCTTCTGGGGGGGGCGATCCACCTGACCGGGACTGTGCCCACCCGGGCCGGAGAGGTGCCGGATCGATTTTTGGGGATGACCGTGGCAAAGGGGCGGCGCCTTCGGCTGGAGCGGTTTCCGGCAAAGCTCGCCGACCTCAACCTGACCCTGGCGACGGATGTCGCTTCCGGGGACCATTACCTACTGGGCCACCTCTTTGCGATCTTCGGCGCCCCCACCCTGGTGGTGCCCGCCGGCCCCCGCCCGGCCGATCCAGCGGCGGTCCGGAAGTTTCTGGACGCCTATCTCGATCACAGCGCGGCCGGCGCGGCGGTAGCTGCTTCCGGGGACGGCCCTCCGGTCCTGCGCCGGATGGGTTTCCGGGGGATGGATCCGGACGAGGCGGCCCGATACGCCCTCACCCGTTTCGCCGACGAGGTGAAGAAGGGCCGGGCCGACCTGGCCGCGGGCCGGTATGAAACGGCCCTCTCCCGGCTGGAGAACGGAATCCGAATCGCGCTGGAGGCCCCCTCCCTGGCCAAGTACCTCCCCGCGCTCTACCAGCTGGCCCGGGAGGCCGCCTACCGGGCCGGGGATCTGGACCGGGCCGTGACCCACGCCGCCGCCCTGGCCGACCTTCTGGAGCGGAACTCCCCCGACACCCAGGCCCACGCCGAGGCGGTGCTCCGCCTAGGGGTCCTCCATGCCCGGCGGGAGGACTACCTGCGGGCGATCCCGTTGCTGGAGAGCGCCGCGGAGACATTGGCGGCCCTCGATCTCACCGACGAGCGGGCGGCGGCCCTGGCCAGTCTGGGGATCGCCCTGGAGAACGCCACCGAGTACGACCGGGCTCTGGTCCGGTTCCGGTCGGCGGCCTCCCTGGGGGCGGCGATGAATCAGGCGGAGTTTCTGGCCCAGCAGGAGACCAACATCGGCCGGATCTACGACCTTCGCCTGAGCCAGTATGCCGTGGCCATGCGCCATTACGACAAGGCCCTGGAGATCTATCGATCCCTGGACCGGAAGGACGGCGCGGCCCAGGCCCTGCTCGACGTGGGCCGGTGTTACCGGCTGCTGGGCAACTTCCCGGAGGCGGAACGCCGGTACCGGGAGGCCCTCACGATCGCCGAGACGCCCCCGGCCGACGACCGGCTCCGCTCCAAGATCATCATCGAGCAGGCCAACAACGCCTGGTACCAGGGCCGGTACGAAGCGGCGTTCCGGGATCAGCGGGCCGCCTATGAGCTGGCCGTCTCCGGCGGCTGGCCCCTGCTCCAGGTGGTCGACCTCAACACCGCCGGGCTCATCTGGTGGACCCTGGGGGACCATGACAAGGCCCTGCGCCGGCTCGACGAGGCCCTGGAACTGGCCGGGTCCCTCGAAGCCCGCAGGGACGAAGTGGCCACCACCCTCAACAACCAGGGACAGGTGCTCCGGGAGATGGGCCGGTATAAGGAGGCCATGGGAAAATTTGAAGCGGCCCTGGCCATCGACGAGGAATTGGGCTCCCGATGGGCCATCGCCCATGACCTGCGGAACCAGGGGCTCACCCTCCTGCGCACCGGGGCGCCGGAAGAGGCTCTGCCCCTGTTCCGGCGGGCCGCGGAGACCGCCGAGGCCATCGGCAACCGGATCAACGCCGCCAAGGCCCGGTTCGGACTGGGGGAGGCCCTCCGGGAGCTGGGGCGGCCCGGCGAGGCGGGCGAGGCCTATCGGAAGGCCCTGGAACTCTCCCGGGACATGGCCCTGCGGGAGTTCCAGTGGCGGTCCCTCCATGGACTGGCCCGGCTCGACATCGAGGCCGGGGACCGGGAGGGGGCGGTGACGAAGCTCTATGACGCCGTTGAGGTCATCGAGACCATGCGGGCCGACATCAAGATCGAGCAGCTCAAAGAGGGGTTTTTGGCCGACAAGCTGGCGGTCTACGAGACCCTGGTCACCCTGCTGGCCGATCTGGGCCGGCCCACCGAGGCCTTCGAGGTCGCCGAGCGGTCCCGGTCCCGGAACTTCGTCGATCTCCTGGGCAACCAGCGTCTCTCCCTCGCCTCGGCCCTGGACCAGGAGCGATACGACCGGCAGCAGACCCTCAAGGCCCGGATCTCCGAACACGAGGCCCTCATCGCCCAGTCGGCCGATCCGGAGGAACGGGCATCCTATGGATCCGCCCTCCATGGACTCCGCGACGACTACGACGACCTGATGTTGGAGATCCAGGCCGAAAATCCCCAGCTCGCCTCCCTGGTCTCGGTCTCCCCGGTGCGGGCCGACCACCTGCGGGAGATCCTCGATCCGGGGCTCGTCCTTCTGGCCTACTACGTGGTGCCCGAGCAGGTCCTCTGCTGGGTGATCCGAAACAACGGAATGGATCTGGTCCGGGTGCCGGTGGGCCGGGACCTCCTGGCGGAGACCCTCCTCGATTACCGGCGGATGACCCAGAACCTGGAGCCCCTGACCGAGACCTCCGAAAAGCTGTTCCGCTGGCTGGCGGCCCCGGTCCTCGACCGGCTGGAGGGGGCGGCGGCCGTGGGGATCATCCCCCACAACGCCCTCCACTACCTCTCCTTCGCCACCCTGGCCGACGGCGAAGGGTACCTCATCGACCGGTTCCCCCTCTTCTACCTGCCGGCGGCAAGCCTCTTCGACTACGCCAAGGCGCGGCGGACCGGGAACCGGAACCCGGCCACCCTGGCCATCGGCAATCCGGATCTGGGGGAGGCGGCCCTGGAACTCCCCTTCGCCGAGCACGAGGTCCGGACGATCCAGTACAACCTGCCCGATATCGAGATCCTCACCGGCGCCAAGGCCACCGAGGCGTGGGTGGTGGAGAACATCGGCAGGTTCGGCATCATCCACCTCGCCTCCCACGGGGAGTTCGACCCCATCAACCCGCTTTTCTCCTCGGTGAAGCTGGCCGAGGGGGCGGAAAGGGACGGGGACCTGGAGGCCGGGGAGGTCTTCGGCCTGACCATCGAGGCGGATCTGGTGGTGTTGAGCGCCTGCCAGACCGGCCTGGGCAAGGTGACCCCGGGCGACGACGTGGTGGGGCTCAACCGGGCCTTCTTCTACGCCGGCACCCACGCCATCATCTCCAGCCTCTGGCGGGTGAGCGACGTCTCCACCGCCCTTCTGGTGAAACATTTCTACCGGGGGTACGGGCGGTACGACAAAGCGGAAAGCCTGCGGCGGGCCATCCGCCGGGTGAGGCAAGATTATCCCCATCCGGGGTACTGGGGGCCCTTCGTGCTGGTGGGGGACTACCGGTGATCGGCGTCTCCCCCTGACAACATGTAGGGGCGGACCCACGTGTCCGCCCTGTTTGGCCTAACAACGGCCTGTCGT
>CAYSLC010000035.1:27759-33077 GCA_964431545.1 uncultured Desulfobacteraceae bacterium
AAATAGAGACCATGGCTGAATCGCGATATAATCTGGTATGCGAAGGGGAGGTGGAGCCGGGCCACGACGTGGCGGCGGTGAAGAAGAAGCTGGCCGCCATGCTCAAGCTCGACGCGAAAAAGGTGGAGCGGTTTTTCACCGGAGAGCCGGTGGTGGTCAAGAAGGGGGTCGACGAGGGGACCGCCGCCAAGTTCCAGCAGGCCTTCGGCAGGGCCGGGGCTGTCTGCCGGGTGGAGCCGGCGGGGGGGGAAGCACCGCCGCCGCCCGCCCCGGAACCGACGGCCGAGCCGCCCGCCCCGCCGGTGGGGGATCGGGCGGACCTGGAGAAGATGAAGGCGCTCCGGACCAAACAACGGGCCCCCCTGCGGCCCGGAGAGATCCTCCTCACCAACATCGAGACGGTGCCGGGCCGGGAGATCGTCGAACACTACGGATTGGTCTCCGGAAGCACCATCCGGGCCAAGCATATGGGCAAGGATATCATGGCCGGCCTCAAGAACCTGGTGGGCGGCGAACTGAAGGGGTACACCAAACTCCTCCAGGAGTCGCGGAACGAGGCTATCGACCGGATGAAGGCGGACGCCCTCCAGTTGGGAGCCAACGCCGTGATCAACGTCCGGTTCTCCACCTCCTCGGTGGCCCAGGGGGCGGCGGAACTCTATGTCTACGGCACGGCGGTCAAGGTCACCTGAAAGGGGAGCGATATGGAGGCATTGATCGTTTTCTGCGTGCTCCTCGGCGTGGGGTACGTCTTCGGCACCATGGCGGAAAAGCGCCACTACAAGTCCATCGAGGAGCGGGAGGAACGGTTTCTCCACCTGCCTGCGGTCACCCTGAAGCGGGTGTCCCACGACGAGGCGGACATCATCCGGACCCAGATGGTCTACGGCAACGCGGTCATCTCGGTGGATTACTTCAAGCGGATCGTGGCGGGACTTCGGATGATCTTCGGCGGGGCCGTGGAATCCTACGAGAGCCTCATCGACCGGGCCCGGCGGGAGGCGGTCCTCCGGATGAAGGAGATGGCCCCCGGCGCCAGCGTCATCGTCAACGTCCGCATCGAGACCGCCCGCATCGGCCAGAGCGCCAACAAAAAGAGCGTAGGGTCGGTGGAGGCCATCGCCTACGGCACCGCCCTGACCTTGCGGCAGTGACGTGAAGTACGTCCCCAAACGGCCGGAGGGGAACGTCAATGTCACCCCGGGCTCGCCGATCCGAAGCTTCTTCGTCCTGCTGGGGGGAAGTCTGGCCATTCTGGTGGGGATCTACATCCTCCTCGGCCTGGCCGTCGATCTTCTGGTCCACCGGATCCCGCCGTCGGTGGAGGCCCGGATCGGGGACCTGGTGCTGGGGACCCTGGGAAAGCCGAGGATGGCCACCCCCGAGGAGGAGGTCCTCCAGCGGATGGTGGACGAGATCCAGGAGAGATGCGCGGACCTGCCCTACCGGCTCTCGGTCCGCCTGTACAAATCCGATGTCACCAATGCCGTGGCCCTGCCCGGCGGCACCATCGCCGTCTTCTCCGGCCTGGTTGCGAAGATGGACTCCGAGAACGAACTCGCCTTTGTCCTGGCCCACGAGTCGGGCCACTTCGTCCACCGGGACCACCTCAAGGGGCTGGGGCGGTCCCTGGTCCTCATGATCCTCTCCGCGGCCCTGTTCGGCGGGGACAGCCGGGTGGGCGAGATGCTGGTGGGGTGGGTCAACGTGGCGGAGATGGGATTCTCCCGGCGGCAGGAGACCCAGGCCGATGCGTTCGCCCTGGCGACCCTCCACTGCCGGTACGGCCACGTGGGCGGGGCCGTCGATTTCTTCGAGAAGCTGGCCGAGCTGGGGGATACCGGCCCGGTGGGCCATTTCTTCTCCACCCACCCCCGGAACCGGAAGCGGATCGCCCACCTGGAGGCCTTCCGGAAGGCCAACGGGTACCCCCTGGGTCCCCTCCGGCCGCTGCCCGAAGCCCTCTCCCCGGAAGAACCGAAGCCGGCGGAGACGAAGGACTCCGACGGCTTCCACTAGCGGGGGTTCTCCCTCTTTCGCCCACCCGCTTTTTGGGCAGCCGCCTCCGCTTCTTCCCAACACCTCTGAAACACGCTATAATCCTGACTATTTATCCACTCCGGTCCGCGGATCGGGAAATCCACCCCACGGGAGGTCCATGGGACCCTTTGTCAGCAAGCTGCTCTTCGACCGGCGGGATCGCGCCCTGCTCAGGGTGGTCGATGAGATCCGGAAACGGGAGGGGCCTCCGGAGCAGATCCAGAAGTCCTACTACCCCCACTTCCATCCCCGGGGGATCAAAGAGATGGCCGAATCCCGGGGGATCCGGATCGCCTATGCCGTGGTCTACCTCCTCGACTCCCTGGAGGTGGGCCGGGTGGAGGACCGCCTGGTGGCCCTGCGCACCCTGAAGAACGAAGTCCTCACCACACCGGAGGGGGCGATGCCCCGGAACACCGCCCGGGTCCTCATCGAGATCATGAAGGAGCTGGTGCGCCTTCCGGAGGACTACGCGGGACAACTGGCCCTGGCCCACGATTTCCGCCGGGCCACATCGGGAAAGCCCTCTCTGATCCGTCGCATGCTCCGCCGCTACCACCTCCTGGAGATGCCGGAATCATGGAATCAGATCGCCTTCGACGACCACGTCCACGACGCCAATACCAAAGGCCGCAAGTCTTCCACCCATCTGATCATGGACGCCTGGATCAAGGGGATCCGCCGGCTGCGGGTGATCTACTACCACTACATCCAACCCCGGTCGGCCATGGAGCTTCTGGAGGCGGCCGCCATCATGGGAATCGACGTGCGGATCGGCATCGAGTTCAGTACCCGGTTCCGGAACAAGTACGCCAACATCATCTGGGTCCCGAGGGGGTTCGCCGAGTCCCAGGCTTACCTTTGCTTCCTGGCCGAGCCCGGGGTGATGGATCTCATGGCCGAGGGGCGGAAGGTCTCCCGCCACCAGGAGGCGCATGTCCTCCAGGTGCTCAACCGCTTCAACGAGGTCCATCGGAAGGACCTGGAGCGCCGGTTCGGCCTGCGGCTCGATCCCCTGGACCCCGCGGAATTCCGGGAATACGTGGGCTCGGGCCAAACACACCTGGTCCACCTGGCCAAATTCATCCATGCCCATCTGGTTCCGGCCATGGGAAAACGGGCCAATACACTGATGTCGGCCGGAGGGGACCAGTCCCTCGACCCGGAGGAGGCCGGCCGGATCATCCGGGAGATGGACGCACTCGACCCCGAGGACCTTCTGGACCGGTATCTTGCCCCTTCCGCCAACCCGGACCTGCCGGATCCGGATGTTCCGGCGGATGATCCGGAAGCGCCCGCCCTCCTGCGCCTTTCCCCCGAACAGGTCATCGAGCGGCTGGCCGACCTCCACTCGGCCTTCCGGATCACCCTCAACCTGAGCAACCTCGACGTGGCGGATGTCCTGGAGATTCTCTATGACTGCGAGGGGGACATCACCCGGCTGGAGATCTTCAATCTCAAGGACTTCGCCCACGGCAGGACGGACCACATCCCGGAGATCAACGCCCTTCAGCAGGCCCTCAACGAGGGGAACGTCATTGCCCTCAAGCGGATCATCCGATCCACCATCGGCCGGGTGGAGGCGGCCGGCGGGCGGGAGGCCCCCTCTCGGGCCGAGAAGCTGACCGCCATCCTCCATGACATCTCCCTGTTCAAGTCCTTCTACAAAGGCGCCCCCATCAAGGCCCGGATCGGATCCGACTCCACCGGACAATCCCCCAGGGTCCACGGCATGGGGTTGGCGGTGCGGGAGACCCTTCCCGTAAAGGCCCAGCAGACCCTCACCCGTACATCCGACAGAAGCCGGGACTTGGTGCCCATGGCGGTCCCGGTATACCTCCGGAAGACCTTTGTCCCCCACCCCAGGGACAACCGTTTCCTCCGGTGGGCCTGCCGGTTGGCGGAGTCCGTCCCCGGACTCCGGGGCGCCTGCCGGAAACAAGTGGACGACTGGTGGGTCCAGGAGGGGGCCATCCGGATGGACCATCCCGGCAACATCATCACCCTGGGCGGGGTTCAGAAGCGCCACAGCAACGGCATCTTCGCCGGAAAGGGAAAAACCCCACAGCGCAGGGCCCGGATCACCTGGGGCAACCTCAACACCGGGCTCAAGAACGGCCTCAAGGTCGTGCTGGGATTCGTTCCGGCCTTCGCCACCTTCTTTTTGACGTATGACTGGTGGGTCCTGGCCTGGCTCGGGGCGCCCATCTGGTTCTCCATCACCGGTTTGCGCAACGTGGTCCAGTCGGTGCTGGGGGGCGGCGGGTTCCGGAGGTCCCCCCTCCTGAGATGGAACGACTACGTGAGCTGGGATCGGCTCACCGACTCCCTGCTCTTCACCGGATTCTCGGTGCCCCTGCTCGACCTGGTGGTCAAGACCCTGGTGCTCCAACACGGCCTCGGGATCACCACGCAAACCCACCCGGTGGAGCTATACGCCGCCATGGCCCTGGCCAACGGGATCTATATCTCGGGCCACAATATCTTCCGGGGATTTCCCCGGGGGGCTGTCTACGCAAATTTTTTCCGGACGATCCTCTCCATCCCCCTGGCGGTGCTCTTCAACGCCGGGATCGGAGCGGCCCTGGGCGGCTTCGGGGTGGGGAACGTGGACGATGTCCTCCAGAAGTGGGCGGCGGTGATCTCCAAGCTGGCCTCCGACTGCGTGGCCGGGATCATCGAGGGGACCGCCGACCGGTACCAGAACATCCGCAAGCGGATCCGGGACTATAACCAGAAGCTCAAAGGGCTCTTCGACACCTACGCGGAGCTGGAGGTCCTTTTTCCGGACGTCGGGGTCCTGGACGTTCTGGGGGATTCCACCGCCGCCAAGCGGACCCACCGGGCCGAGGCGGTGGACCTGGAGCGGGTGATCATCATCGACGCCCTGGACATGCTCTACTTCTGGATGTACCAGCCCCGGGCCCGGAGCGCCCTGAAGACGCTTTTGGCCGGCATGTCCGACGAGGAGCGCCAGATCTTCTTCCGGACCCAGTTCGTCCTCCAGCGCCACAAGGAGATCACCCAGCTCTTCGTGGACGGCATGGTGGGAAAGAACTTCATGAAGGCCCTCGCCTTCTACCTCGACCGGTCCGAGGAGTACCTTCGTGCCCTGGGGCGGATGACGCCCCGGTGAACTGCGACTCGGGCGTTTACACCCAGCCACGACGATGGTATGGAGAATTGCATGAAGATGGTGAATGAAAATTGTTTCCTCACGGGGCGCCGCCTCCGGATCTTCATGGCCGCGGCCGATCGAATCGTACCGATGGATGGGG
>CAYSLC010000036.1:0-32923 GCA_964431545.1 uncultured Desulfobacteraceae bacterium
TGGCAAATCCTCTCGCCTTCAATAGATCAAACCCGGCGAATTCATTTTCCGCTCCAAAAACCAGGGTCCCTCCGTACCGGGGTTCGGATGCCCGCGAGGGGGACCCTCCCATGCCCAAAACAAACACAATAAGGGTGATAAGCAAGTATAAGACATTGTTTATTCTGAAGGTATTGACATTTTCATCTGAATTTCCAATCATGCGTAACGCTCCTTTCCACCCGGATGAGGCTTTGATCGCCGATCCGTAGTCCGTGTTGAGGGTCGATTCGCGCGCGCGGATACTCACTTCTATGACGGCCGATTGATATCGGATCATCATTTCGATTGAACAAGATGAAAATGGGCTTGGTTATTCCCCTTCGAAATCGGTTTTTTCAGGACCCTTTTTTCGGGTTCCAATCGCCTTGAAGATGTCGTTAGCCTTCAAGCCCTCGTAGAGGGCCTGGTTGGCCATCCTGATGAGATCATCCAGGCGGGCATCCATCTCCTTTAACCGGATCTGGCCGTCGACGCTCTCCGTGGTGAACCACCCATTGTTGACCAATGTGGAGAACCCGTGGATAAAAAACCAGCGCATCACGCGGATGCGATCCATCTCCGGTCTCGACATCTCCTGAAAACGGGGGTCGTCAGAGAGGGCATCTCCGAAAGAAACCCACATTTCACGCGCATTTTTGCGTTGCAGCCCAGTATGTTTCTCGTCGTTGATACAGCGGAACAACATTTTTTCTTCAACGGCGAATCGAACGTATCCGATGGCATGGTCCAGCCACTTGTCTCCCGTGGTTTCCGCCGTGAGGTAGGTGTTGAACAGCGCAAGCGCCTTTTTGACGACCTCTTCCTCCAGATTGGCCATGGATCCGATAGAGGAATAGATGGGCATGGTGGAACTGTTCATCCGCTGGGCAAGATAGCGGGCGGACAATCCTTCCCACCCGTTTTCCCTGACGTATGCAAAGGCGATCTCAATGATGTCCTCCCGGTCGAATTTGTTTTTTGCCGCCACTTGAGGACCTCTCTTTCATATAACATCGTTATATATTCCTATAACAGTGTTATATTTTCATTGTCAAGATCTTTTTCGCTGTTCCATGGGAACACGTGATAGACCCCCTCGGATCGGAGCCCCGTCGCCGAGTAGCCAAACCCGCGGGGATCTGATATAGAGGAGATTGAATCGTAGTCGATGCGCGGCGGAGGCGACAGGAGGAGATCGGGCATGGCAAAAGGGGGCAAGGAACCGGGGATGCGGCAATTGGTGGACTGGAGCGCGGCGGTCTGGGGGGGGCTCGCCTCCGGGGGGGTCACCTTCCTCCTCAACCTGTTTCTCGCCCCCCTCATCATGGGCGGAAACGCCTGGATCATGACCCGGTTCATCGCCTCCATCGCCATGGGGGAGTCGATTTTGGCCCCCCCCGCCACCTTCGACACGGTCGCCGTTGTGGTGGCGATTCTGGTCCACCTCGCCATTTCCATGGTCTACGCGCTGCTCATCGCATACATCGTCCACCGGGGCGGGCTCCTGACGGGGATCCTGGGCGGCGCCGGACTGGGGCTCGCCATCTATGGCATCAATTTTTACACCTTCACCTACTTCTATCCCTGGCTCTTCCCCCTGTGCGGGTGGGCCATGGGGATCAACCACGTGATCTTCGGAGCCCTGGCGGGGGGCGTCTACGAGTTTTTGGAGGTGGAGGCGTTCGTCCCGGTGGAAGAGACCTGATGTCGAGGATCGAAATATGATCGCACTGGCCATGCGCCTGCTCATGGCGTTGCTCGTCGCCATCTCCTCTCTTTTTTCCTACTGCGGATCGAAGGAGTACAACCCGGTGACCGGGGAGAAGCAGTACATCGGAATGACGGCCCGGCAGGAGATCTCCCTGGGGGTCCAGGCCGTGGACGAGATGCTCCGGGAGCATGGCGGGCTCCATCCCGACCCGGCGTTGCAGCGGCGCATCGACGAGGTGGGATTCCAACTCGTCCGGAACAGCCGGGCCGCAAAGACCCCCTGGAAGTATGAGTTCCACCTCCTTCGGGATCCGGACACCGTCAACGCCTTCGCCCTGCCCGGCGGTCAGATCTTCGTGACGGCGGGCCTCTTCGATCGCTTCACCTCGGAGGATCAGCTCGCCGCCGTTCTGGCCCACGAGATCGCCCATGTCGTGGCCCGCCATTCGGCCCAGCGGCTGGCCAAGGCGGAGCTGACCCAGGGGCTGACCACCGCGGTCATGGTCGCCTCGGGGGATGCCACGGCGGGCCAGATCTCGGCGGTGATCGGGCAGTTGATCCACATGAAGTACGGGCGGGAGGATGAGCTGGAATCGGACCGGCTCGGCGTCTTCTTCATGGCCGAGGCGGGCTACGATCCCCGGGCCATGGTGGCGCTGATGCGGATTCTCCGGGAGAGCCGGGCCGGCGTCTCCATGCCCGAGTTCTTCAGCACGCATCCCAATCCCGGCAACCGGATCGAGAAGATCGAGGAGGCCATCCGGGAGATCCCCCGTCCCAGGGCCGGGGTTCGGTTTCCAATCCCCGTACTCTCCTTGGCGGAGATCGGCGCGGCCTGACCGCCATCCCTTTTGCAGGCCCACATCACTGGAGAAACCGCTTGAAAAACAGATCGAAGAGGGTGTTGACGAGGATCTGGAAGAGGACGATGAGCAGGAGGATCACCAGAAGGTGGAAGTAGACCGCCTCCATGTCGAAGTAGATCCGGGAGACGTTGAGCAGATGGCCAAGACCGTTTTGGGCGGCGATGAATTCCCCCAGCACCACCACCTTCAGGGCGAAGACGAACCCGGCCGTCAGGTTGGTCTTCATGGCCGGCACCAGGGAGGGGAGGTAGAGGTCGGTGATCAGGTGACGGGCGCTCCCCTTGAAGGAGAGGACCACCTCTTTGAGCTGGGGGTCCTGCTTTAAAAGGGTGTTGGCCGTGTTGACCGCGATGAGGGGGACGGTGAGCGCGATGATGAGCAGGACCGGCACCGTGGAGCCGATGCCGAAGACCAGCAGCAGGATGATCCCCAGGACGGTGCCGGGGATCACCTGAAAGAGGAGCAGGAGGGTTTCGGCGTACCCGGTGATTCCGAGGAGGCAGGCCGTGATCCCGGTGGCGGTGCCCAGGACGAAGGAGAGGGAGAGGCCGATGCCGATCCGCGCCAGGGTGGCCCGGAGATGGCCGAGGAAGTCGGCGGTGAGGTACCGGCCCGCACGGGCCAGAACCGAAACCGGGGAAGGGACGATATACGGGTCGAAGAAGAGGGAGACCAGCGCCCACAGTCCCAGGAACAGGCCGAAGGCCAGCAGGCTGTTTCTAACGGCGGTGAACAAGGTCCCGGCAGGCCTCGGGGAACGGAACGCCGACGGTGCGATGGTACGCTTCGATCTCCCGGGCCAATGCATCGGCTCGCAGGAGCCGGAAACGGATCCGGGTAAGGGACGAACGGAGGATCTCCCGCCGGAAGCCGAACCGTTCCTGGGTGCGCCGGATCGCCGGGTCCGGCTTTTCCTCGACGTTGCGGATCGCCCGTTCCAGACCGGCGTCGAGCCGGTGGATGACGGGGCGGTTTCGGGCCGCCCAGTCCGCCTTGACCAGGGTCCCCACCTGGGGGTAGCCTCCGGTCTCTCCGGTATGCCGTCGCCAGAGGTCGAGGTAGCTCAGGGAGACGTGGATTCTTTCCCGCCCCTCCAGTTGGGAGACGAAGGGCTCCGGCAGGGCCGCCGCATCGATCCGGCCCGCCGCCATCATCTTGACGACGGCGGGGAACGGGGCGTAGGCGATGGGGAGGTCCTTCTTCCACCGGAGCCCCTCCGACCACAGGAAGAACCGGGTCACCTCGTCGATGGGCGATCCTTCGAAGGGCAGATAGAGGGTCTTTCCCGCAAGCTCGCGGAAGGCGGTCACCCGCGTCCCACGGGTGATGAGATGGGTGAGCCCGGAGACGTACGAATGGATCATCCGGACCGGCACCCCCCGGCGGCAGAAGGCGATTCCCACCGAGAGGCCGGTGGAGAGGATCTGGGCATCCCCCCGCAGAAACAGGGAGTGGGCCTGGGTGTGGCTGGTGAAGACCGAGACCTCGGCGTCGGGGATCTCCTCCGCCGCCAGGATCAGGGGGATGGAGGCCGGCGTGGCCGGCACCAGGACCCGGATCGCCCCGGCCCCCGAGGCCGGGGCGGCGAGGGACAGAAGGAGGAACAGGACCCCGGCCAAAACGAGCCGGTGGATTGCCTTGTGGCCGGCGGGTGTGGTAGCCTGCCATCCTTGTGGAACATGGGAAACCATCATCGGACCGTTTTTATCAGATGGAGATCTTCCGTGAAAGCCTATTTTCAAGATCCTGGCGATCCCACCGGCCCCGCCGCCCGGCCGGAGGGCCGGAACCATCCGCCGGAAGTCGGCCGGCCCGCCGGAGTCCGTCCATGAACGGGGAATTCCGGATCGGGGGGTACACCCCCGGCGCCATCGGCCGGGTGACGGAACTCCACGCGGTCTACTACCATCTTCACTGGGACTTCGGCCTCTTCTTCGAAGCCAAGGTGGCCTCGGAGCTGTCCGCCTTCCTGAGCCGGGCCGAGGAGGCAAGGGACCGGTTCTGGACCGTCCGTCGGAACGGACGGGTGGAGGGGGCCGTCGCCATCGACGGGATCGACGCCGGCGGGGAGGGAGCCCATCTGCGCTGGTTCATCCTCTCCGAGGAGGCCCGGGGGCGGGGGCTCGGCAACCGCCTCATGGACGCCGCCATGGGCTTTTGCGATGGCAGCGGGTACCGCCGGGTCTATCTCTGGACCTTCAAGGGGCTCGACGCGGCCCGCCATCTCTACGAGAAACACGGCTTCCAACTGGTGGAGGCGCGGGAGGGGGAGATGTGGGGCAGGCGGGTTCTGGAACAGCGGTTCGAGCGGCACCGATGACACGCATGCCGGATGGAGCCGGCGGGGGAGGGACCCGGAACCTCCCGGAGCGACCGGGGCCGGAGGACGGACCCCTGGTGGAGACCGGGTTCCTGGCGCGGGTCGAGGAGATCGCCGCCGGATTTTTCCGGGAGTCCAGGGGGAGCCATGACTGGGACCACACCCGGCGGGTCCTGTGCCTCTGCGGGCGCATCGGGCCCCCCGAGGGGGCCGACATGGCGGTGCTCCGGGCCGCGGCACTGCTCCACGACATCGGCCGGGCCCTCCAGGACGGCAGCAGCGGGACCATCTGCCACGCCGCCAAGGGGGCTGAACTGGCCGGGCCGGTGGTCCGGGGGCTCCCCCTGTCCGAGACCCGGAAGGCGAATATCCTCCACAGCATCCGGGCCCACCGGTACCGGGGGGACCGGATCCCCGCCACCACCGAGGCCCGTGTTCTTTTCGACGCGGACAAACTCGACGCCATCGGCGCCGTGGGGGTGGCCCGGGCCTACCTCTTTGCCGGGGAGATCGGCGCCCGCCTCCACGCCCCCGAGGTGGACGTCGCCGAGACCCGCGCCTACTCCAGGGAGGACACGGGATACCGGGAGTTCCGGGTGAAGCTGAGCCGGGTCCGGGATCGGATGCTGACCCCCACCGGCCGCCGCATGGCCCGGGAGCGCCACGCCTTCATGGAGACCTTCTTCCGCCGGTTCCTGGAGGAGTACGAGGGGAGGCGGTAGCCGGCGTTCCGCCTCCCCGGCGCCTCTATTCCGTGACCGGGGCCTCCTCGTCCGAGGGGGGCTCGGCCGCCGACGGCGGCCCGGCGTCCGGGGAGGGGCCATCCTCCGGGGCCGGCGACGGGGCGGACGGGGCGGCCTCCGGCTCCGGCGCCGAGGGGTTCAGGATCTCTTCGATCCGTGTGCTTCCCTTGCGCCGGGCCACCTCCAGGGGGGTGAGGCCCCGGAAGGGGACCTTCAGGTCGGCGCCGTTCTCCATCAGGAGCGCGACCACCTCGGCGCTGCCGACGCCCACGGCCGCATGGATGGGCATGAACCCTTCGGCATCCTTGGCGTTGACGTCGGCGCCCTGGCTGATCAGAAGTTCGGCCATCTCCGCCCGGCCCTTTCCGGCGGCGTAGTGAAGCGGCGTGGAGCCGCCGTCGTCCCGGGCATCCACGGGGGCGCCCTCCTCCAGCAGCCGCCTCGCCTCGGCGATATTTCCCTCTCCGGCCGCCGCCAGGAGCTTGTCGCCGGGCTCGGCGCATCCCATCAGCAGGCAGGTCAGTCCCAGGCAGAAGATCGTAAGGGTGGTTCGGGTCAAGGCCATTGGATTCCTTTCTCGGGGTTAGAATTCGATGTTGTTGGGGGTCCGGGGAAACGGGATGACATCCCGGATGTTGACGATGCCGGTCACCAGCATCATCAGCCGCTCGAACCCCAGGCCGAAGCCGCTGTGGGGCACGGAGCCGAACCGGCGGGAGTCGAGGTACCACCAGTAGTCTCGTTCGGAGAGCCCCGTCTCCGCCATCCGCCGCCGGAGCACGTCGAAGCGCTCCTCCCGCTGGCTGCCGCCGATGATCTCCCCGATGGACGGTACCAGGACGTCCATGGCCGCCACGGTCTCGTCGTCGTCGTTGACCCGCATGTAGAACGGCTTGATGGCCCTGGGGTAGTCGTGGACGATGACCGGCCGTTTGAAGTGGGTCTCCGTCAGGTACCGCTCGTGCTCCGACTGGAGGTCCCGGCCGAACCCCACCTCGAACTCGAAACGGGTCTCGGCCCGCGCCAGGATCTCCACCGCCTCCCGGTAGGGGAGCCGGACGAAGTCGGAACCGGCGATGTTCTCCAGGGTGGACATGAGCGACTTGTCCACGAACCGGGCGAACAGGGCCAGATCCTCCGGGCATTCCGCCATCACGTGGCGCACCAGGGAGACCACGAAATCCTCGGCCAGGTCCATGTTGCCGTGGAGGTCGCAGAAGGCCATCTCCGGCTCGATCATCCAGAACTCGGCGGCATGGCGCCTCGTGTTGGAGTTCTCCGCCCGGAAGGTGGGGCCGAAGGTGTAGACGTCCCCCAGGGCCAGGGCGAACATCTCGGCGGAGAGCTGGCCGGAGACGGTGAGGTTCGCCTCCCGGCCGAAGAAGTCCCGGGCGTAGTCCACGCGGCCCTCCGCCAGGGGGACCCGGTCCAGGGGCAGGGCGGTCACCCGGAACATCTCCCCGGCCCCTTCGCAGTCGGAGCCGGTGAGGATGGGGGCGTGGACGAGGCGGAACCCCCGGTCCCGGAAGAACTTGTGGACGGCGAAGGCGAGTTCGGACCGGATCCGGAAGGCGGCGCCGTACTTGTTGGTTCTGGGACGCAGGTGGGCGATGGTCCGCAGAAACTCGTCGGTGTGGCGCTTCTTCTGCAAGGGGTAGTCCTCCGGGGCCAGGGAGATCACCTCCACCCCGTCGGCCTGGACCTCCCACGCCTGGCCGCCCCCCTTGGAGGCCACCAGGGGCCCGGTGACCGCCACCGCCGAACCGGTGGTGATCCGCTTGATCTCCTCGTAGTTGGCCATGCTTTCGTCGGCCACTACCTGGAGATTTTTCAGGCAGGATCCATCGTTGATCTCTAGAAAAGAGAAGGTTTTGGCGTCGCGCCGGGTGCGGACCCATCCCTTGACCAGGACCCGGTCCCGGGGGGAATCCGATGTGAGCAGCTTGTCGATCTTGGTCCGTTCCATCTTCCTCCTCGTTGCTTGATCGGGCCCGCCGGAAGGGGCGGTAAACAGATCGTTTTTTTATCCGTTTATGCCACCTTTTATACCACCGACGGTCCGGCCGGACAAGGGGCATCTCCTCCGGAGCGGTCCGAACCCGGCGGGGCGCCGGCCGAGAATAGGTCTTGAAAAAACCGAGTCATCGGCTATTCTGGGGCCGACGGATGGTTCCGGCGACCGGCGGACCGACCGCCCCGAATACCATCCGGTACGATCGACACCCAACGACAAGGAGGAGCCAAAGCCATGGGAAAGTACTTGATTTACGCGGTGATTCTCTTGATCCTCGCCTTCGGCCTCAATTTCTTCGGCGTGGTGGACATCCCCTGGCTCGACGTGCCCTTCTCCCTGGAGAGCAAGGAGGAGGGGGGGAAAAAGATCAAGAGGGCGGCTGATGAGGCCCTGGGCGAGAGCCAAGAGCGGCGTTGAAGTGCGTGGGCGGGGATGGCCGGTCTCCGGGGATTGATCGGCCGTCTTCCGGCCCTCGATCCCTCCGGTGATCCGGAGGCGTACGGCCCCCTCGTCCGTCGGTATTTCGCTCGGTACGGACTGGCGATCAGCGGAATCGACCACCGGTTCGGCTCCTTTCCGGGGCCCGGCGGCCGGCTTGCGGGCCACTGGTTCAGACCGGCGGAGGCCCGGTCCACGGTCTTTGTGATCCATGGCTACTTCGACCATACCGGGCTTTTGGCGAATCTCATCCGCCATCTGGTGGACCGGGGGGTGGCGGTGGCCGCCTTCGACCTTCCCGGACACGGGCTCTCCCAGGGGAAGCGGGGGCACGTGGACGACTTCCGGGAGTACGCCGAGGCCCTCCGGAATTTCGCCGCCCTGGGCCGGGGCCGACTGCCCGAGCCCTGGCACCTGGCCGGCCACAGCACCGGCGGCGCGGCGATTCTGGAGTTCCTGTTCCACCCCCGTCCGGGCGACCCCCGGTTCGATCGGGTGGTCCTCCTGGCGCCCCTGGTCCGAAGCGCCCATTGGATCCTCTCGCGGCTGGCGTTTCCCCTGGTCCGCCCCTTCGTGGACCACCTGCCCCGCCGTTTCCGCGAGACCTCCTCCGACGAGGGGTTTCTCTCCTTTCTCCGGAACGATCCCCTCTCGGTGCGTCGGATCCCCCTCGCCTGGGTCACGGCGATGGTGGCGTGGAACCGGCGGATCGAGGATGCCGGACAAATCCACCGGCCGGTCCTGGTGATCCAGGGGACCGAGGACCGGGTGGTGGACTGGCGGTACAATCTCCGGTTCCTGGAAGGACGGATCGAGGGGCTGAAGACGCGGATGGTGGCGGGGGGGCGCCACCAGCTGTGCAATGAGGCGCCCCCCTTCCGCCGGGCGGTCTTTTCCGCCCTGGACCGGTTCCTGCTCCCGGCGGACCCTTAGGCGTCCTTGAAGACCAGCTTTCCGCCCAGCCACCCGGCGGCGGCCCCGAAGGCGACCAGAAGGCCGTTTAAGATCAGGAAGATCCACCGGCCGTCTCCCCCGGTGCTGGCCACCGTGGGGTCGATGATCCACCACATGACGATGACCAGCGACAGCAGGGTGACGAACCCGGCGCAGAGGATCTTGTTGAAGAAGAGGTCGGTCCGCGCCCCTTTGTACTTGTGCCGCCAGCTGATGTAACCGGTGTAGAGGACGGCGGGCATGGTCAGAAGGACCAGGACCATGTTGCAGAGTGCCGCGATCTCCAGGTAGGGGCAGCCGAAGAGGACCGCCAGGAGGACGAAGAAGGCGGAGATGGGCGCCACTCCGTTGGGAATATGGACGGAGATGGGGTGGACGTGGTATTTCACCAGCAGATCCCGTCGCTTTTCCTCGGGGGTGGGGGCCGGGGGGGCCTCCTCGGGTGAGGGTTCGGCCGGCCCGGGCTCCGACGTCGGTTCGCCCGGGGCCGCCGTTGCTTCGGATGCGGGCTTCTCCCGGGAGGTCTCCGATTCCGGGGCCTCGTCGGTGATCTCGATGAATGCGCTCTTGTCCGCGCCGCAGACCGGGCATTCCTCCGGCGGCTCCTCGCCGGTATGGATGTAGCCGCAGACTGTACACTTCCACTTTTTCATGGTCAGACCTCCGTTGATGTGGGGGGTGTGTCGGGTGCCCCGGATCGGTCCGGGGCCAGACCCCGGCGTCCGGTTCCGGGGATCGGGAAGATACCAGAACCGGGCGGATCGTTCAACCGCAAAGGAGAAGGCTACAACACGGTCTCGATCTCGTCGAGGAACCGGCTTCTGGGATTTCGCTGATCCCGCCGTTCGATGGCGGAACTCAGGTAGAGGTACCGTTCGCTCCGGGTCATGGAGACGTACATGAGCCGGCGTTCCTCCTCCAGGGCCGTCTCCGTCTCCATGGACCGCCAGTGGGGGAAGATGTTCTCCTCGCACGCCACCACAAAGACGGCCTCGAACTCCAGCCCCTTGGCCGCGTGGACGGTGGAGAGGTTGACCGCGCCGCTTTGCCCCTCCTCCTCCTCCTCCCGGTCCTCCCGGACCAGGGCCGCCTCCTCCAGGTAGTCGATGAGGGTCCGGTGCTGGGAGGCCGCGTGGAGGAGCTGCTCGATGTTCTCCTCCCGGGAGGTGAAGTCCATGGTGTCGGCCTTGGCGTAGCTCCGGAGGTGCGCCATGTAGTCGGTCCGTTCGATGACCTCGGCGATGGCCTCCCCGGGGGGCAGGTCCCGGATGTCGTCCAACAGCGTCATCAGGTGGGAGATGGCGCCGTAGAGCTTGGGGGTGAGGATCTTCCGGACCAGGGCTTTCCGGGCGGCGTCCTTGAGGCTCATATCGCCGGTCTTCAGTCCGGCGATCTTCCGGATGGTCCCCGGGCCGATCCCCCGCTTGGGGGTGTTGAGGATCCGCTCGAACGCCGCGTCGTCCCGGCCGAAGGCCGCCGACGTGATGTAGCAGTTGAGGTCGAGGATCTCCTTTCGCTCGAAAAACCCCCGGCCGCCGAGCATCTGGTAGGGGATGCCGTGCAGCCTCAGGGCCCGTTCAAAGGCGAGGGAGGTGAACTTGGTCCGGTAGAGTACGGCCATCCGGTGGTAGGGGACCCCCGTCTCCAGCAGCACCCTGATCTTCCGGGCCACCCAGTCGGCCTCCCGGCGGTCGTCCGGGAACCGGTGAACCTCCACCATCCCCCCCCTCTTTTCCGAGAAGCACCGCTTGTCCACCTTCCGGTCGTTGTGGTCGATGAGCACGTTGGCGGCCTGGACGATCTCGTCGGCGGATCGGTAGTTGCGTTCCAGTCGAAAGATCCGGGCATTTTCGTATTTCCGGGTGAAGGAGATGAAATGGTCGACGTTGCTCATGCGGAAGGAGTAGATGGACTGCCAGTCGTCGCCCACGGCGAAGAGGTTGCCGTCGCGCAGCAGCAGGCCCGTGATCTCCTCGTTGAGGTCGTTGGTGTCCTGGTACTCGTCGCAGAGGATGAACTGGAAATGGTCCTGGAACCGGCCCCGGAGGTCGGGGTGGTCCCGCAGCAGGTCCCGGGTGAGCAGAAGGATGTTGTCGAAGTCGACCGCGTTCCTCGACCGAAGCTCCTTTTCATAGTGCCGGTAGGCGTCCATCAGCCGCACCCGAAAAAAGCCCGGCCGCCGGTCGAGAAACCCCTCCGGATCACCGGAGTTCTTGGCGTTGGAGATCTGGGCCGTCAGGGCCGGCACGTGCTTCTTGTCGATGTCGAGCCTCGCGGCCACCTCCTTGATCAGCTTCCCCTGCTGGTAGGTGGCGTAGATCTGGAGCGGCTTGCGGAAGCCGAGCAGATCGCAATGCTCCTTCAGGATCCGGAAACAGGCGGAATGGTAGGTCCTCACCCAGGGGAACCGGTCCATTCCCAGTCCGGTGAGAACCCGCAGGCGCCGCTTCATCTCCTCGGCCGCCTTGTTGGTGAAGGTGATGGCCAGAATCCGCTCCGGGTCGTAGCCGGTCCCCACGAGATGAGCGACCTTGGCGGTCAGGGTCCTGGTTTTTCCGGAGCCGGCGCCCGCCACCACCAGCGTGGGGGAGCCGATGTAGCGGACCGCCTCGTGCTGCGGGGCGGACAGTTCCATGGAAATACGGTTTCGGGCTACTTCTTTCGGGATCTGCCGGAGGCCAGCTCCTCGGTCTGGCAGAGTCGATGGATCGTCTGGGCGTGCCACTTGCCCTTGCCGGAGAAGGTGGCGATATTGTCGTCCTCCAGGCGCTGGGCGATCTCGTGGTAGGTGGCGCCCTTGCCGCGCATCTCCCCGATGATGGAAAGGACCTGGTTGCGATCCACGTTACGGATGGGCTGCCGGGGCGCGGGGGGGGCGGGCTCCGGTTCGGCGGGGGCCGGGGCGGTCCGGGCCGCGCCCATGGGGAAGCCGTTGTCGCCGATCTTGCCCAGGGAGGCGGCGATCATCTCCAGGGCGTCGGCCTTCCGGCCTTCGGCCTCCGCCCGGCGGTTCTGGCTCTCGGCCATCCCGTTGAGCACCTCCTTGAATTCCTTCAGACTGTCGCTGATCAGGGAGAGGAGTTGCTCATTGTCCTGATTGCTCCTTTTCTTCACCTTGGTGACCGGCTTGTTGTCTCCGCTCTTGAAGATCGGGGTGGAGTAGGAGGGCGAATAGGGCTTCCGGCCCCGGTCGTATCGCCTGTCGCTTGCGCTCTTGGGACGTTTGAACTGATTGTTCATGGGTACAGTCTACCTCCTTTTCATTGAAACAGCCGTTTCAATGGCAAAATATACGAAATACCGCAATTTACCGGCACCGACGATTCGAAAATAAAGAGGAATCGTCGGATCAAACAATCTTTGCGGGGGCGAGATCGCAACGGCTCTTCTTACGTTGTAAGGTTCAGACTATAAGGCAAACGGCGACGGCTGTCAAAAGAAAAATCTATCCCGGAAAATCCGTTTGCGATTGACAAGTCCCCCTCCTTTTTTCTATGATCGGCCTGATAAAAAATTCGAGGGAATTCGATGCGTTCGATGGGCTTACGGAAAATGATTTCGGCGGGACGGTAGGAAACGGATTTCAAGGGAGGAGATCTCCGACCGCATTCCCCTCCGAGATTTTTGGTGGAAGTCTATGCATATCGGCTCCGGCGGTTCCTCTACCTTTGAGGAGGGAAGATGAAAACTCAGGTTCTGGTCGTTGTGGATGATCCCATCATGGGGAACTTGCTCGAAGTCCGTCTGTCGGAGGCGGGCTATCCCACCCGGTATGTGGCCGCCGGGCAGGAGGCGCTCGCCCTGGCCCGTGAGGATGACGGTCAAGGGGCCGACGGCCTGGCGGTGCTCTCCGACGTAACGCTCTCCGGAATGGACGGGATCGAATTCCGCCAGAAGCTGAGAAGCGACCCGGCCACCGCGCGGGTTCCGGTGATCTTCCTGCCGGGCAAGGCCGAGCTGACCCGGCGGCTGACCGATCTGTGCGGCGAAATCGATGTGTACGTCCCCAAGCCGTTCAAGTTGGAGGAACTCATCGAACGCCTGGAGACGCTCATCGGCCCCCCCGCAACGAAGCCCGACGCGGAGCCTGAAACGGATCGGGGCCCGGGGCGGGAGGCGCACGGGGCGGCGCCGGCCGAATCCCCGTCCGGGATGCCGGCCGACACCCCCGGCGGGGCCAAGCCGCGCCAAGGGGACGAACCGCCGCCCCTCACCGCCATCGAGGACGGACTGGCCGGCGTTCTGGCGAGCTTCGAGGCGCGGGGGGTGACGGGGCTTCTGGAGGTCCGGAACACGCCCGTCAAAGCGGCCGTCCACATCGAGAGGGGGCGCATCATCCACGCCGTCCACGGGGCGGCCACCGGCAGAAAGGCCCTCTACCGGATCTTCGCGGAGGCCGGGGCGGCCCCGGAGTTCCACGAGCAGCCCGTGGACGTCAAGCCGACGGTGGACGGCTCCCTGGCCGAGCTTCTCGCCGAGGGGGACCGGGAGGTCGCCACCCTCCGGCGGCTCAAGCCCGGCGCCCTGGACAGCCGGCTGGCCGTGGACGACCGGCGCCTCGCGGAGGCCGACGGGGTGAAGGCCCACCGGGGTCTCGCCTATACCATCGATCTGGTCCGGGAGCACGGGCGCCTCCGGGAGGTCCTGGACGCCAGCCGGATGCAGGATCTCCATACCTATAAGAATGTCGTCCATCTGTTGAAACAGGGGGTGCTCCGCCTGGAGGGGGACCGGCCGGCCGTCCAGCTGGTGACCGACAGCAGCGTCGATCTCCCGGAGCGGATCCTGCGGGAGCGGGAGATCCGCACGGTGCCGGTATCGGTGGGGATCGGCAAGCGGACCTACCGGGAGATCCACGAACTCTCCGCCGGGCGGTTCTACGAAATGCTCGAGGCGGAACGGGAGTTTCCGGAGATCTCCTTTCCGGCCATGAACGAACTCCATCGGGCCTTTGCGGAACTCATCGGCGAAAGGGACATCCTGGCCGTCTTCTCCTCCACCCACCTGAACCGGACCTATCGCAACGCCATCGCCGCCAGGGACATCAACATCCCCAGGTACCGCGACGCCCGCGAGAAGGGGCTGGGGCGCCACCATCCGCCCCAGGTGGAGATCGTGGACAGCGGGTCGATCTCCCTGGGGATGGGGCTTCTGCTCCTGGAGGCGGCGGACCGTCTGGCCGCCGGCGCGGCCCCCGAGACAGTCCGGGCCCATGTGGCGGGGCTGGTCGACCGTGTGCGGGTCTTTCTGGTGGTGGAGGACCTCGATCACCTCCGGAGATCCGGCACCGTGGAGTCGGCGCGGACCCTGCTGGGGCGGTTCTACGGCCTGCGGATGATCCTCGGGCTGCGAAGGGGGCGGATCAAGATCATGGATCGGTCCCTGTCCGGCAAGACGGCCCTGGACCGCATGGTCTCCCTGCTGGAATGGAGCCTTGACGATCCCGCCGCCCCCCATCGGATGGGCGTCATGCACGGGGCCGACACCGAGCAGGTCGAGCCCCTGGTGGAACGGCTCCGGTCGCGGTTCGACTGTCGGGAGATCCTGGTCTCCCAGCTCGGCCCGGCCATGGGCACCTGGTTCGGGCCCCGGGCGCTGGGGCTGGCCTGCCTGCCGGCGGACGGAAACGATCCGGGGGCCTCCGGCGGAGCCGCGTGAACCGTCCTCCCGCCCCAGCCGTTTTCCGCCGGTTTCCTCCGGGCTTTGGATGGCGTCCCCGGGCGATCCCTCGTTTCCGGCGCGTTTCCCCGGAGGGGCCATGACGGCATCGGACGACAGGCCGTTTCCCGACGAACCGATGTTTGGCGGGTATGCCCCCTCTCTCACCCGGCGGCTGATCGTGGGAATGGCCGGGATCCTCTTTTTCAGCTATTGGCTCGGCATGGGGATCAGCTACAAGTTCCTCAACGACCGGGCCCTGGATCGACTGGCCGATCAGGCGGACCAGTACGGGCGGTTTCTCGCGGTGGCCCTGGAATATCCCCTCTGGCACTACGACGCAATGGCCATCAAGGAGGTCGCCCGGACACTGCTGAAGGATCCCCGGGTGTTGACCGTGCGTGTCGAGGATCCCATCGGAAGGGGCTTCATCCCTCCCGGCTTCGAATCCGATTCCTTCATCATCTTCGAAGGCGACAAATACTCCGGGCCGCTTCTGATCGAGCGGAGCCGGGATGTCCACCATCAAAAGCAGTTGGTCGGCACCTTCCATTTTTCCATGTACCCCCATTTCCATCTGCGGTTCAATCAATGGCTCCTTCCGGGGGGACTCGCCCTGGCCGCCCTGATGGTGATGGTCCTGATCCTGATGGCCCGATATCTGTTCGGGGTATACATCCTAAAGCCCCTGGTCGGCATGACCGCCGTGGTGTCGGCCTATCCGGAAAAGAGCGAATCCCCCCCCCATTTCGAGGCTCCCTGTCTGGAGTTCGAGGGGCTGGCCGAAGCCATCCGGGGGTTTTGCCGCCGGCTCGAACGGATGGCCGGGGAGATCCGGCGGTCCGAGGAGGCCTACCGGGCCATCTTCGACAACGCGGCGGAGGGCATCTTCCTGGCCGACTTTGAAAAACGGCGCCTGCTGAAGCTGCGGAAGGCCAACGCATCCATGGCGAAGATCTTCGGCTACGACACCCCGGAGGAGATGCTCGGGTTCCGCAATTTCCTCCTCTACCATGCCAACCTGAAGAAGGATGCCACCGCGCTCATGGACACCCTTTTCCGGTACCGGAAGGTCTCGGGGCGGGAGATTCGGCTGTACCGGAAGGACCGCGAACGGTTTTGGGCCTCGGTGTACATCCAGCCGGTGCCGGGATCCTACGGGAGGATGATGGGGTTCATCATGGACATCACCCAACGGCGGAAGCTCGATGAGTCCCGCCGGGATGAAATGATGCGCAACGTGGAGAAGGAGGCCCGGGTGATGCTCATGCAACGGTTGCGCACCGAGATGGAGCCGCCTCTGTATGTGGTGGCCGGTATCGCCGATCTGATGTTCCGGAAGACGGACATGAGTCCCACACAGGTGCAGTATATCGAGAAACTTCGTGCTTCCGCCGGGATCGTCCAGCATATTCTCAAAAACATGGCCCAATACGCCGCCCTTCTTACGGGAAAATACGATCTGACGGAGCGGGAGGTGAATATCCGGGCCATGCTGGAGAGCGTGGAACGGTACCACCGGGAACTCTCCCGGTCGCGCAACCAGCCGATGGAGGTGACGGTGGCACCGGACGTTCCCGAGACGCTCATCGGCGATCGCAACAACATCGAAACGGTCTTCAAAAGGGTCATGGAGAACGCCTTCCGGTACCGGGACAGCGGGCCGGTGGAGATCCATGCCCGGGTGGAGTACCTCATGGAGGAGAAGCTCTGGCTCCGGTTCGAGGTGAAAGACCATGGTCCGGGGATAAAGGATATGGTGGAGTACGATTTTTTCGCAACCCCCCAGCCCCCGCTCTGGAGCTTGGAAAGCATCTACGGGCCGAAGGGGATCGGTATCCGGATGGCCCGGGAGCTGGTGTCGAAGATGGGCGGAGAGATCTGGGCCAAATCGAGTCCCGCCGGGACCACCATCGTCTTCACCATCGCCTTCGGCCTTCCGCCGGAAACCACGGTGGAGGGGTATCTCCCCCCGGCGGCCCCGGAGGGGCGACCGGAGCGGCCGCTGGGCATCGAGAGCCTCCGGGGGGCGGAGGTCCTTCTGGTGGAGGACAACACCATCAATCAGCAGGTGGCCACGGAGATCCTGGAGAAGGCCGGGCTGGCCGTCTTTATCGCCCGGGACGGGGACGAGGCTGTGGAGGCGGTGCTCAACCGGGCCAACCTCTCCGGCGGCGGCCTCTTTGACGCGGTCCTCATGGACATCCGGATGCCCGGCACCGACGGCTACGAGGCAACGGGGTTGATCCGCCAGGACGCCCGGTTCGAGAATCTTCCCATCATCGCCATGACCGCCGATGAGGACGAGGAGCAGCAGCGGCGGTGCCGGGAGGCCGGATTGAACGACCGCGTCGTCAAACCCCTCGACCCCGATCGGCTCCTGGAGACCCTGGCCCGGTGGATCCGGGGCGCGGAGGAGGAGCGGCCGGCCGCCGTCGAAATCACCCCCGCCGAGGGGGCGGAGGTCGCCGAGGCCGCCGAGCCGGCGGCCCAACGGCCCCTGCCCAAGGACCTGCCGGGGATCGACGTGGAGGCGGCCATGCGGGAGTTGGGGGGAGACAGGGCCCGCTTCCGGAGCATCATCCGGGACTTCATCATCGACCATTTCCATACGGCCCAGCGGATCCGGGAGGCCCTTAAGGGGGGGGATCGGAAAAGCGCCCGCCGGTTGACCCACGCGGTCCGGGGGGTATCGGGGATCCTGGCCGGCCGATGGCTCTACCGGGCCGCCAGGGACCTGGCCATCGCCATCGACGTCGCCGAGGAGCGGCAGGTCCACCGGCTGCTCGGGGTCCTGGAGTCGGCCCTGGAGGAGGCATTGACCTCGGCGGGGCGGCTGGCGCCGCTGCTCGATCTTTCGGAATTCCGGGAGGGGCTCTACGGGATCTCCTCCTCCATCGCCCCCGACCGGCCCGTGGCGGCGTTGCTCCATGACCTCGATCTGCTGCTGCGACACAACAGTTCCCGGGCAAGGGGGAACTTCGAAGAGAGCAAGCCGAGGCTCGATCAGGTCGGCCTGCCGCTGGAGACCGCCCAGTTGGAACGGCAGATCCACCGGTTCGACTTCAAGGGGGCCCGGAGGACCTTGGCCATCATTGCCGAAAACCTGGAGATCCCCCTCGACCGGGGATGAGAGCCGGCCGCCGTTGCCCCGGACCGTCCGGGGAAGCCGCGCGGCAAGGGGGGGAGATGACCGACCCGCTTCCCAGACAGACCATCCTGATCGTGGACGATGTCCCGGCCAATATCCGGGCCCTGGTTCAGTCCCTGCCGGACGGCTACGACATCCGCGTGACCACCAGCGGCGAGGAGGCCGTGGAGATCGCCTCCGATGCCGATCCCCTGGACCTCATCCTCCTGGATATCGTCATGCCCGGGATGGACGGCTACGAGGTCTGCCGTCGGCTCAAGGCGGACGAAGCCACCAAGGGGATTCCGGTGATCTTCATCACCGGCCGGAGCGAGGAGGAGGAGGAGGCCCGGGGCCTCTCCCTGGGGGCGGTGGACTATATCATCAAACCCTTCAGCCCCGATGTGGTCCGGGCCCGGGTCACGGCCCAGCTCGACCTCAAGCGGTACCGGGACCGCCTGGAGGATCTGGTGGATGCCCGGACCGCGGCGCTTTCCGAGAGCAACCGGCAGCTCCAGCGGCAGATCGCCGAGCGGAAGCTGGCCCAGGAGGCCCTCAAGCGGTCCCACGACGAGCTGGAACGGCGGGTGGCGGAGCGGACCCTGGAGCTGTCGGAGACCAACGCCCGGCTGCGGGAGGAGATCAAGAAGCAGGAGATGAGCATCGAGCTGGCCAAGAAGATCCTGGGCCTGGTCAACGGCACCCCGCCGCGCCACATCCCCATGGGCGACGGCCGGTCCCTCTTCGTGGACGCCGTCAACCTGCCCTCCCACGCCGAGGGGGGGGACCATTTTCTGATCCGCCCTGCGGCCGGGGGCGGGGCCACCCTCTTCAGCCTCAAGGACCAGTCGGGCCACGCGGTGGGGTGTGTCCTCCGGAGCATCATCACCGACATGCTCCACAACGAACTCATCGAAGCGTTCGGGGCCGACGCCCTGGAGGAGACCATGGCGGCGTTGAACGACCGGATCTGCCGCCTCGATATGGGGGGGGATCAGTTCTTCACCGCCGTGGCGGGGGTGATCGATCACGGCAGCCTGAGGCTCCGGTACGTGTCGGCCGGCCATCCCGCGCTTCTGCTGATCCGAAAGGGGGCGGTCACCCTCCTGCCCCCGGCGGAGGGCGAGGGGGGCAACCTTCCCATGGGGATCCGGAGCGGGATCCCTTACACCTCCGGGGAGGTTCGGCTTCACGGCGGTGATCAGCTCATCGCCTATACCGACGGATTGACGGAGATGCCCCTGATGAGCGGCGGGGAGATGATCACCGCCGAGGAACTGGGGCGCCGGGTGGAGGCGGTGGTCCGGCGGCTCGGGGACGGACGGGGCGGACGCCCCCGGGTCTTTGCCGTCATGGACGCCCTGCTGGCGGAGGTCTCCCGGATCAGCGGCCAGCGGGTCCGGACCGGGTGCGATGGGGAGGCCGGGGTCAACACCTCCGATGACGACGTCTCCCTGCTCTGCCTCGAGATCGAGGACGCGGAAGCGGCGCGGGAGGAGGTCTGGCAAATCGACTCCCCCCAGGAGATCCGCCGTCGGATCGACGACCTCTGCGACCGGATCGCCGAGGCCGGCGGCGGGCACGGCCTCCGGGGGGACCACCTCCGGATGGTCCTGGGGGAGGCGGTGATCAACGCCTGGCTCCATGGCAACCGGGAGGATCCGGAAAAGCCGGTCATCATCCGCTGGCGCCTGGGCAACGACCTCCACCTGACCGTCATCGACCAGGGGAGCGGGTTCGACGCCTGCCACGTCCCGGACCCCACCCTGGATGAGAACCTCACCAAGCCCACCGGCAGGGGCTTGTTCATCATCCGCCATTACGCGGAACAGATGTGCTGGAAGCGGGGCGGCCGGCAGATCGAGATCACCCTGCGCCCCGACCCCCCGGTCCGCCGTTCGGACAATGGGGAGACACCCATCGAGGAAAGGAAGAAACCCATGGAACTATCGGTGAGTCGGGAGGGGGACCGGGCACGGTTCCATATCAACGGCATGATCGACGAGAAGGGGGCCGAGGAGCTGAAGCGCCGCTTTCGGGAGCTGAACCTCAACGGCCTCGACGAGGTGGTCTTCGATTTCAAGGACGTCACCCACATCGGCAGCGCGGGGATCGGAAAGCTCCTCCTCTTCTACAAGGACATGGCCCTCAAGGACGGCAGGGTCTCGATCCGTAACGCGTCCCAGACCATCTACGAGCTGTTCAACGTGCTCAAGCTCAATACCATCTTTCAGATCTCCAAGGCATGATGCCCCGGCGCCCCGGCCGCCGGGCCTTTTCCGCCATCCATGGATCCTTTCGGGGAGGGGTGGCATGAGGGGAAGATGAACGGATCCAACGGAAAGAACCTCCTGATCGTGGACGATGCGCCGGCCAACCTGCGGGTCCTCGCCGAGATCCTCATGGACGCCTATGAGATCAGCGTGAGCACCAGCGGAGAAGAGGCCCTGGAGCTTGCGGCCCCGCCCGAGGGGGAGCCGGCCCCGGACCTGATCCTTTTGGACATCGTCATGCCGGGGATGGACGGCTACGAGGTCTGCCGGCGGCTCAAGTCCCGGCCCCGGACCCGGGACATCCCCGTGGTCTTCGTCACCGCCAACACCGAGGACGATACCCTCCGGAAGGCCTTTGACGCCGGGGGCGCCGACTATGTGCGCAAGCCGGTCAACCGGATCGAGCTTCTGGCAAGGATCGCCTCGGCCCTGGCCCAGCAGGAGCTGACCCGGAAGCAGATGGAGGAGGAGAAGCTGGCCGGGGTCCTGGAGATGGCCGGCGCCGTCTGCCACGAGTTGAACCAGCCCCTCCAGTCCATCTCGGGGTTCTCCCAGCTGCTGATGATGGAGATGGACAAAAAGGACCCCAAGTACGAGTACATCGCCATCATCAAACAGCAGGTGGACAAGATGGGCGAGATCACCAAGAAGCTGATGCGGATCACCCGGTACGAGACCGTGAAGTACATCGACAGCACCCGGATCATCGACATCCATCGGGCCGCCGATGGCGAGGAGGGCTGACGGTGCCGGCCGCGGGAGCATTCGGTTGAAGATCCTCGCCCTGGTGGTCGGGGGGCTGGTCCTCTGGGACCTGGGGTGGTGGGTCGCCGGGGTCCGCCCCTTCTTCCCCCGGAACCTGAAGCGGCTGCGGGACAGCGGCGAGCCCCCGCTGGTGGTGGACGTGCGGACCGGTCCGGAATACCGGTGGTTCCACATTCCAGGGGCGATCCACCGGCCGGACCTGCTTACGAGGCCGGAGGCCCTGGAAGGGGAGGACGACGATCGGGAGGTGGTGGTGATCTGCATGACCGGCCACCGGTCCCCGCCCGTGGCCTTTCGACTGAAACGGCGCGGTTTCTCCCGCGTGCGCCACCTCACCGGCGGAATGGTCGGATGGGCGCTCGCGGGCGGCCCCACCCGCACGGGGAAGGCGCCGGGGTGACCGCGAAAACGGACCGGCCTATTTGTAGACCGTCAGGATCCGCCCTTCCTTGAAGATGATGTTTCCCCCCTTTGCCCGATCCATGAGCTGGATCGTCCGCCGGACCCGGTTGGCCGATTCCGGGGCCCGCTTCCGCGGGCGGATCCGGTCCTTCAGTTCCATCACCGCCTGGTGGTGCTCCTTGTTTCCGAAAAAGAACTTGATGGCGCCGCCGGCGACATTCTCGCACCGGCCGTACCGCTGGATGATGTGGAGCGTAAACCGGGAAAAGCCGCGCTGGCGAAGCCGCGCATCCGCATGCTGGGTCAAATCCATGGCGTGCCTCCTGATGCGTTTTTTTTCTTCTCTGTTTTTCTCTACTCTGGCACACCCGGCGGCCGTCGATCAATGGGTCGCCCATGGTAATGGCCGGTAGAGAACCCCTACTTCCGCCTCGGCTTGCTTTTTTCCGGGAATGGGCTTAGGGTGTCCGGGATGGAAGACGGAAAGCAACACACAAGCCGCCCCATGAAACTCGTCCTCACCAACGACGACGGCATCGACGCCCCGGGGATCCTCGCTTTGTCCCGGGCCCTGGCTCCGGTGGGACGGCCCATCCTGGTGGCCCCCCTGACGGAACAGTCCGGCGTCAGTCACCGGGTCACGGCCCACTCCCCCATCCGGGTGGTGGAGACGGGAGAGGACCGGTACGGAATCGACGGCACGCCGGCCGACTGCGTCCGCATCGCCGCCTCCCGGATCGCCCCGGACGCGGCATGGATCTTCTCGGGCATCAACCGGGGCGCCAACCTGGGGGTGGACATCTACTCCTCGGGGACGGTGGCCGCGGCCCGGGAGGCGGCCCTGCTCGGATACAAGGCCGTGGCAATCTCCCAGTACGTGGCCAAGGGGCTTTCGGTGGACTGGGAGATCACCCGGATCCTTGCCGGGCGGGTCCTCCGGGAACTCATGGAGGAAGATCTTCTTCCGGGCCAATTTTTCAACGTCAACCTCCCCCATCCCCTGACCCGCGGAGAGGTCCCCCCGGTCCGGCACATCGGCCTCGACATGAGCCCCCATGCCTTCCACTACCGGGAGGAGGACGGGGGGCTCCGGTACGTGAGCGAATTCCACCAGCGGCCCCGCCGATGCACCATGGACGTGGACTGCTGCTTCACCGGCAACGTCACCGTCACCCGGATCTCCGTGGACGACCGCGAGGGGCCCCGGGGGGACGGAAGCCCGGAGTGATCGCCCAGTTTTTCTCCATCTTCGTCGGGGTGGTGGCGCCGGTCTTCTCCTTGGTGGGCATCGCCTATCTGGCGGGGCCCCGCCTCGGCCTGGAGGCCCGGACCCTCTCCCGCACCGCCTTCTACCTCTTCATCCCCGCCTTCGTCTTCGACATCATCAGCTCGGCCCGGGTCCCCGCCGGCGAGGCTCTCCGGATGATCCTCTATATCGCCGCCGTCTACCTGTCGTGCGCCGTCCTGGGGTACATCGCCGCCCGGCTGCTCCGCCGGAGCCGGGAGATGGCCGCCGCCTACGTCATCGTGGCGGTCTTCGGCAACATCGGCAACTTCGGCCTCTCCCTCATCGAATTCCGGCTCGGCCGGGAGGCCCTGGTGCCCGGAACCGTCTACTTCCTGGCGGTCACCACCACCGCCTTCATCGTGGGGGTGGCGGCGGCCAACTGGGTGCGGGGGGGGAGGGCCGGGGCCGCCCTGGCCGTCTTCAGGACGCCGGCCCTGCTCGCCATCCTGCCGGCGCTTGCCTTCCAGTGGACCGGTGCCCCGGTGCCCGCCTTCCTCTCCCGGATGACCGGGCTCCTGGGGCAGGCCATGATCCCCACCATGCTGGTGACCCTGGGGCTCCACCTGGCCGACACCCGGCGGTTCCGGCTCACCGTGGACGTCCTGACCGTCACGGCCGTCCGTCTGGTGGCCGGGCCGGCGGTCGGGGCCCTTCTGGTCCTCCCCTTCGGCCTGGCGGGACTCCCCCGGGCCGCCGGCATCATGCAGGCGAGCATGCCGGCGGCGGTGATGACCGCCATCATCGCCCTGGAATACGACCTCGCCCCCGAGTTCGTCACCCACACCGTCCTCTTCTCCACCGTGGCGAGTTTCTTCACCCTCACCGTGGTCCTGACCCTGGTGTAGGCGTCGGTCCGCCGGGCGCGATTCGGTTTTCGAAGAAAATTCCTGTTGATGATCCGGTCCGAATGGATTAGAGGATGGGGGGAGGGGCTCCGCTTCGGCCGAGCCGCCTTCCCTTCCGGATCACCCTCGATCCGGTCAACCCGCAACCCACAAAATTCCGGGAGAAAGACAGATGACACCAAGACCGTGTTTCCGGTTGAATCGGATGCTCCTTTATCTGGCGGCCCTCCTCGGGGTCCTCTGCGCCGCGCTTCCCGCTTCGGGGGCGGAGGAGGCAAAGGTGCGATTCCAATGGGCCTTCGGCGCGGTGATCGCCGCCGACGGAGATTCAAAACTGGTCTCCGTCACCGGCGACATGGACCTGAAGACCGGCGACCAGCTCAAGTTCTTCATCCGTCCCGAGTCCGAGGGCTTCGTCTACCTCTTCTACCTGAGCAGCCAGGGGGAGTTGATGATGCTGTTCCCCGACGACCTGGGGCTCTTCGAGGAAAAGGCGTACGGCGAGGACGGGAGATACTACGTTCCCCGGGGGGACTCCTGGTTCAAGCTCGACGCCAACACCGGGCTGGAGCGCTTCTACCTTCTGGCCTCCGCCGAGAGACTCACGGAACTGGAGCGCCTCCGGGCGTCGTATGAAGCCGCCGGAGAGGCCAAAAAGCCGGCTTTGGCCAAGTCGTTCGTGGAGAAGGTCCGGAAGATCCGGCGCGCCCGGCGCTCCTTCACCGCGCGGGCCGAGCGGCCCGTCTCCATCGGAGGGAACCTGCGGGGCTACCTCCCGGTCGAAGGGTCGTATCCGGACGTGGCCGAGATCGCCACGGTGATCTCGGCGGACGACTTCTTCGCCCGGACCTTCACCATTGATCACCGCTAGGCCGAAGCCGGTCTGGGCCACCGTTCTCCTGGTGGCCGCCGCCTTCCTGCTGGTCCACGGCCTCTTCCGGCTGGCCCCGGACGTCCTGGAGACCTGGAACCTCCAGGTGGTCGACAGCCTCTTCCGGTGGCGGTCGGGTTCCGAAAGCCTCCGTCCGGCCTACGACGACGTCGTCGCCCACGTGGATATCAACGACAGCACCATCGAGCGGCTGGAGGACTTCTACCTCGACCGGACCCACTATGCCGAGGCCATCGGGAACCTGGGACAGATGGGGGTCGCGGCCCAGCTCTACGATTTCATCTTCGCGGCCCAAAAAAACGCGCCGGGGGACCGGGCCATGATCGAGGCGTGCCGGGAGGCCGGGGGCGTCTACTTCGGCCTCGCCCTGCGGCTCCGGCAGGGCGCCGTCCCCCCCGGCGGCCAGATCCCCCCCGAGGTCCGGGAATACCTGGACGCCACCGCCTGGCGGATCACGGTCCAGGGGGATCCGAGCCAGATCCCCGCCGGGGTCGCGCCGATCCCCACCTTCCTCCAATTGGCCGAGGCCTCCGACGGACTCGGGTTTCTGAGCCTCGCCTTCGACCGGGACGCGGTCTTCCGACGGGCCCCCCTCCTGGTGCGATGGAAGAAGGATGCCTTCTACCCGAGCTTCCCTTTCCGGGCGGTCTGCGATTTCCTCGGGGTCCCCCCGGAGCGGATCATCCTCCGTCCGGGGCGGTCGATCACCCTCGAGGACGCCAGGCGCCCCGGGGAGGCCGAGGCCCGGGACATCGCGATCCCCATCGACCGGAAGGGGAACATGGTGGTCAACTTCATCGGCCCGTGGGAGCGGATGCACCACTACAGCTTCGCCGACATCCTCGACGCCTCCCGGGACCGGGACGAACTCGCCCTCTGGCGGGAAGAACTCGCGGGGCGGATCATGGTCGTCTCCGAGGTCTCCACCGGCTCCTCCGACATCGGCCCGGTGCCCACCGACAACAACTACCCCTTGAGCGGCATCCACGCCAACGTGATCCACACCATCCTCACCGGCGGGTTCATCCGGGTCCCCGGCCCCGGACCGATGATTCTGGTGGAACTCGCCCTCCTGTCCCTGATCCTGCTGGTCTCCCTGCGGTTCGGTTCCCTGGGGGTCTCCGTGGGCACCGTCGGCCTTACAGGACTCTACGTGGCGACGGCCATGGGCCTCTTTCTGTACGGGAACGTCGTCCTCCACATCGTCCGGCCGGTCCTCATGGCCGGCGGTGCGCTGCTGATGATCGTGGCCCACCGGTACATCGCCGAGGAACGGGAGAAGGAGGTGCTCCGACGCTCTTTCGAAGCCTATTTTCCGCCGACCATGGTCAAGAAGATAATGGCCGACCCGGCCCTGATCACCTCGGGCGGCCAGAAGAAGGAGCTGACCATTCTTTTTTCGGATATCCGGAACTTCACCCGGTACTCGGCGGACATGGACCCGAACCAGGTGAAGAACCTGCTCAACGACTATTTCAACGAGATGACAGGGGTGGTCTTCGACCACCAGGGGACCGTGGACAAGTTCATGGGGGACGGGCTCATGGTATTCTTCGGCGACCCCGACCCCCAGCCCGACCACGCCCTCCGGTGCGTCCGGGCCGCCGTGGAGATGCAGCGGCGGGTCCGGAAAAACGCCGGGCGGTGGGAGAAGATGAGCGGCATGACCGTGGAGATCCGGATCGGAATCAACACCGGGGAGGTGGTGGCCGGAAACATGGGATCGGCCCGGCGCCTCTCCTACACCGTCATCGGATCGGCGGTCAATCTGGCCCAGCGGCTAGAATCCAAGGCCCCGGTGGGGGGGATCCTCATCTCCGAACGGACCCATGAGCTGGTCAAGGACCATGTGGAGACCAGCGAGCCCCGCCTGGTCCGGCTCAAGGGGTACGACGATTTCGTGACGGTCCATGAGGTGGTCTCCTGAACCCGTGAACCGGCGCGGCTCGGGATCGGCGAAAAAAAATGCCGTTCGCGATTTGACACCCGGAAGTTCCGTATTACTCTTCGATCTAGAGCGGGAGAAGAGCCGGTAATCGGCCGGCGCCTCTCGCGGCCATTGAATCCAACCTTGCTCGGAAACCGCGCATCCATGGAGGGCAGAACCATTCAACGTCCACCCTGACAACAAAAGCGATACCGTCACCATCCCGGTGATTTCGCATAAGGATTCTGAACTTCGGGTCCCCGTTTCGAAAGGAGGCCAGCGATGATGATTCAGTCGATACCGTTATCACCGGCACACCGACCGCCTTCCCTTCCCCGGCGATCGACCGTTTTGACCCTTAACCCTACCGCGAGAGTTCATAGACCGCCGGTTTTGTCCACGGCGTTCCCCCTTTTTTCCTTCTTTTTTCTTCTCTTCTCTCTCCTGATCCTCGGCCGGTTCGTATCCCCCGCTTGGGCCGGATCCCAGACGCCGGAAAAGGAGATGTCCGACACCGTGGAGGTCCTCTGCCCCAAGCTCGCCGGCATGAAGGAACTCCTGGGCCCGGCCCAGTCCGACCTCCTGGTCCGGTGCGGCGAGGTGAAGATCAAGGTCGACAACGGCCAGACCTTCCAGGAGCTGTCCGATGAACAGATCTTCGCCCTCACCCAGATGACCGCCGACGAGACCAGCGCCATGGGGACCATCACCGTGGAGATCTCCGGGGTCCAGGTGGCCGTGATCTCCGGGCGCCTGGCCGCGATCCGGGGCGGCGCCTCCGGCGGGCTCGCCCTCAACATGGAACGGAAATCCCCCTTCGACGACCTGCCGGTCCTTTTCGCCGGCCCCGGGGCCCCGCCCGCTGTGGACGAGAGCGAATTCACCCAGCGGATCGGCGACACGGGCCGCCTGGGGGTGTTTTTCAACTCCTCCTTCACCACCGGCGACCGGGACGAGACCCGTATCGAACCCGGGTTCGACTTCGACGGCTGGTCCGTGACGGGCGGGGCCGACTACCGGCTCACCAATAGCCTCGTCCTGGGGGGCGCCGTGGGGTACGCGGCCACAGAGACCGACCTGGACGGGGGCATCGGCGACGTGGAGGCGGACGGCTACAGCCTCTCCCTCTACGGCACCTACTGGGTGAAGAACTTCTACGTGGACGCCATCGGCACCTATGCGGACAAGTCCTACGAGACGGTGCGGCACATCGACTATGCGGTCGCCATCCCGGTCCGGCAGACCCTGCTGGGGGACAGCGACGCCGAGGAGTGGTCCTTCAGCCTGGGCGGCGGATACGAGATGGCCAAGGGGGGGTGGACCTATGGCCCCTTCGCCCGGCTCAACTACCTGGACAGTCAAATCGACGGGTATGACGAACGGCTGGCCGATTTCGACAGCACCGCTCCGGGCTTCGGCATCGCCATGCGGGTGGACGACCAGGAGATCGAGTCCCTCACCACGGTGGTGGGGGGGCAGGCCTCCTACGCCTTCAGCACCAACATGGGGATCCTGAGCCCCCACATGCGGCTCGGGTGGGTCCACGAGTTCGAAAACGACGGGGAGGCCATGACCGCCCATTTTCTCAACGTCCCCGACGACCCGGAGATCCTGAGCCTCAACACCATCCGGATCCCCGTGGAGGAGCCGGACGAGGATTATTTCAATCTGGCCCTGGGGGTCTCCGCCGTCTTTCCGAGGGGGATCCTCGCCTTCCTCGACTACGAAACGGCATTGGCCCTGGAGGATATCTCCCTCCACCAGTTCACCGGCGGGCTCCGGTTCGAATTCTGATCGCCCACCGAGCGCGGGGCCGGCTGTTCCAAACCCCGGCTGAATTGTGAAAAACCGCCGCCGACCGCCGTCCTGGGCAGGCCTTTTGTTGTATGGAGGTGATCCCAATGAAAAGATCGATCCTTTCCAGTTTTGTCTTGTTCGGCATTCTCCTGGGGATCGGGTGCGCGGCGCCGCCCCCGGCCTCCACGGGGGCCGAGGGAAAACCGTTGATCCCCAGGGCCCGGGACGCCGACGATTTCGTGGTCGTCGACTGCCTTCTCCCCGGGCAGGTGCGGAAGCTGGGCCGGATGACCTATCTCGGCCCGAGGCGGCCGGTCAAGGCCACGGCCCTGGAGTGCGAGATCCGCGGCGGCGAATACGTCGCCTACGACCGGGCCACCCTGGACGCATCTCTCAAGGTCTGGATGCCCCAGGCCCAAGGGGGGGACCGGATCGCCCAGACCTACGTGGGGGAGATCTACCTTCGGGGCGTGGGGGGCGAACCCCGGTTCGACAAGGCGGCCCAGTGGTTCGCCAAGGCGGCGGAGCAGGGATACCCCCGGGCCCAGAACAACCTCGGATACCTCTACGAAAACGGCCTCGGGGTCCCCAAGTCCCCGAAACAGGCGCTCAACTGGTACCGCAAGGCCACCGGAGCGGAGATCCGGGATCTCGCTTCGGCCGAGGCGGTCGCAACGGCCGAGGGCGGGTTGGACGCCGGGGAGCGCCGGGAACTCGAGTCGTTACGCCGGGAGGTGGAACGGCGGCGGGCCGAGACCGAGTCGCTGCGGCGCCAGCTCCGGACCACCCGGGAGGAGGCCGATCAACTCCGGCAAGAGCTGGAGCGCAGAAACAGCGAGATCGACGCGGAGCGGGGCGAGTTGGAACAGGCCCGGGCGGAACTGGCGACCCGCAGGCGGATCATGGCCGGCCAGGGCAAAGCGGAAGTGGCGGCCCTGGAGCGTGAACTCGATCAGCGGGAATCACGGCTTCGGGAGCAGCGGGACCAACTGGTCCGGCTCCAGGAGCGGATCGCCGGGCTGGAGAAGTCGTCCGAAGACTACCGTTCGACCCGGGCCACCCTGGAGGCCCTGCGCGGGGAGCTGGACGCCCGCGGCGCCGAGGCCCGGTCCCTCCAGGAACAACTGGATCGCGCCCGCCGGGCCTTCGACCGCCAAACCCGGAAGAGCCGGGAGGCCCTGGCGGCGGAGCGGGCCGAGATGAAGCGGCTGGAAGAGACCCTGGCCCGGCGGGAATCGCAGCTCGAAAAACGGGAGGCCGAGGCCGAGACCCTTCAGGAGAAGGTCGCCCGGCTCGACGCCGAAAAAGAGAAGTACCGGCGGGAGCTGGCCGAGGCCCGGAAGGCCCCGCCCCAACGGGCGACCGCCAAGGCGGGTCCGGTCATCGAGGTGATCGATCCCAAACCGGTGGCCTCCCGGGGCATCCGGGTGGTGCCGGCGGCCCCTTCGGCAAAGGGGCGGCAGATCATCGGCAAGGTCGTAACGGACAACGGGATCTTCAGCTTCACGGTCAACGGAAAGCCGGAGGATGTGGAGAGAAACGGCATGTTCAAGGTGTGGGTCCCGGTCAAGGGGCCGGAGAACACACCGGTGCGGATGGTGGCCGTGGACCGGGACGGGAAGAGTTCCGATCTCTCCTTCATGATCTCCGGGTCCGGCGACGGCCGGATCGAGGAGGATGCGTCCCGGGCAGGCGGCGGCCGCCTCAACTTCGGCCGGTACCACGCCCTGGTCATCGGAAACAACGACTACAAACATCTCCCCCGACTGGAGACCGCGGTCAACGACGCCAAGACCATCGCCGACCTGCTGCGGGACCGGTACGGCTTCCAGGTGACGCTGCTTCTCAACGCCGACCGGTTCCAGATCTACACCAGCCTCGACAAGTTCCGCAAGGAGCTGACCGAGAAGGAGAACTTCCTGATCTACTACGCCGGCCACGGGGAGCTGGACAAGAACAACCGCCGGGGGTACTGGCTGCCGGTGGACGCCACCGCCGACAGCTTCGTCAACGCCATCCCCAACTACACCATCACCGACATCCTGAACAACATGTCCGTCAAACAGGCGATGGTCATCGCCGACTCCTGCTACTCCGGCATCCTCACCCGCTCCATCATCGTCGACCAGAAGGCGGGGATGTCCGACGAAAGGCGGCTCCAGTGGCTCAAGACCATGGCCGAGGGGCGGAGCCGGACGATTCTGAGTTCCGGCGGCGTCAAGCCGGTGCTCGACACCGGCGGCGGGGACCATTCGGTCTTCGCCGAGGCCCTCATCGAGATCCTCTCCTCCAACGATGACGTGCTGGAGGCGGGCAAGCTCCACAAAAAGGTGGGGGTGATGGTCTCCTACACCTCCTCCTCCCTGGGCCTCCAGCAGGTGCCCCAGTACGCGGCCAGCATCCACGCCGGCCACGAGTCTGGGGATTTCCTCTTCGTGCCCCAGACGTTTCGGGAGCGTTTTATGGCGTGGCGGTGAAATCGTTCAGTGCCCAAGTAAAACGGAGGAAGATCCAAGGTGGCGGATGAAGGCCGCCGGCTCCTTCCGCGTCGGCGCCCCGTCCATGGTGTTCGGGCCCGGTACGGAAGAGAACGTCTCTCGCCTGGCCGGCCGGGTCGATCATGTGGAGATTGTCTTATTCCACACCCCGACCCTCCACAATATCCCCGGTCCGGCCGAGACGGAACGGATCCGGCAAATAGCGGCCGAGCGCGGTCTCTCCCTGTCCGTCCATCTGCCCACCTGCCTGGAGATCGCCGCGGCCGATCCCGGCCGGCGTGAGTGGTCGCTCGATCTGGCCGCGGATCTCATCACGCGGCTTCGCCATCCGGCCATCGAGCAGTTCATCCTTCACATCCCCTACGACCGTCCGACCCTGGCGCCGGTTCCCGGCCGATACTTCCGGGCCGGGGATCGTCCGGACTTCGCCGCCTGGCTGCGCCGGGCCCGGACCGGATTGCACCGCCTGCGCGCCGCCGTGGGATCGGATGTGCCGCTGCTGGTGGAGAACATCAATTACAGCCCGGCCCTCATGGCGCCGTTGTGGCGGGAGGGCGACTGCGGATTCTGCCTGGATATCGGACATCTGCTGCTGGGCGGCGAGTCGGCCCTCCCCCATCTGGAGGCCCACCTGCCCCATATCCGTGAAATTCACCTCCATGGGGTGGTCGGATATGCGGAGCATCTGGGGCTGGACGTCCTGCCGTTTGCCCGGGTCCGTCGATGGCTGCGGTATCTGGTCGATGCGGATTTCAGGGGCGTCGTCAACCTGGAGGTCTTCAGCCCGATGGATCTGGAAAACTCCCGGGAGGTGGTCCGGCGGGCTTTGGTCGGTGGCAGGTAGAGTTCCGATCCGGACGGGACGGTATTCAGCGCCGATCGAAAGTGCTTTTGGGCCTCCGTGGGAATCAACGGATCGATTCGTTTTACGACTCTTCAGAAAGAATCGAGTCTATCGGGTTCCACATTCGGAACCGCTTTCAGAACCTTTTCGAAATCCTCCCGCTTCCCTTTTCGTCCTTCCTCTTCCAGGTAATTTTCAGTCAGCAGAGCGGACATTTTTTCCGCGGCTGCGAGAACCAGAAACTGGTTCGTGGAAATCCCTTCGGCTTGCGCCAACTCATTGATTTTCATGTACAGCGATTTCGGTAATTCAATCGTGACCATGTTCATAGCGGTCACCTCCCTAAAATTTGTAAAAATTTTCCAGGATTTACAGGGATGATGCCGAATTGACTTTCCACACCTCTGAAATCCTTGATATTGTGGGTAACGATGTACGTACATTGCGATGCGACCGCCGCTTCAAGTACCATGTCATCCTTTTGATCTATAAGCCACGGTCGCCAAAGGAAAAAAATTTTCTGCCTATGGGCGATGCCGCAGATATACCGCAAGAAGCCGAGAATTTCTTCCTCGGAACTTGCTCCGCTCATGTGTTCCGGCCGTGTCAGAGCATCCTGGTATTCGATATACAAAGGGACTGTCACCACAATCTGAAATTGGTCGGAGGGAAGCTGTGAGATCAGGGCGTATGAAGCACCTTTGTTCGATTTCAGCGCGGCGACAAACACATTCGTATCGAAAACAACTCTAATCTTCCTCATTGGGCAAGGGTTCCCAACATCAGCAACAGAGGTATCATCTTCTCATTGGGCATGGGGTCAAGATCGGCTTCAAATCGTCGAAGGTCTCATTGCAAAAGAGCTACACCGATAAAATACAGGAAATAAGCGCCTCATGCAAACTCTATCGACTCAATATTCCGCACAATAACATCCAGCGGATATCTTCCCACCGAAAAATCGGCGTCAAATCCGAGGCGGGGGATCTGATCGCCCAGACCTACGTGGGGGAGATCTACCTTAGGGGAGTGGGGGGCGAACCCCGGTTCGACAAGGCCGGAGCATCTGGGGCTGGACGTCCTGTCGTTTGCCCGGGTCCGTCGATGGCTGCGGTATCTGGTCGATGCGGATTTCAGGGGCGTCGTCAACCTGGAGGTCTTCAGCCCGATGGATCTGGAAAACTCCCGGGGAGTGATCCGGCGGGCTTTGGTCGGTGGCAGGTAGAGGGGTTCCCTATCCTACTCGTTCGTCGCTATCCATTTTTATATCTGATACGCAAAAATGCCTGTCACGCACCCCATGAAGGCCGCAGGTTCGAAATTCAACAAGTTTCGAGAGTTCCTATCGAGTTTCGAGATCCGGGATAGAATTCCGGGCAACACCATGCGCGGTTATGCTACATTGTCCATTGACAAAAAATCGAGTTCCTGTGTAGAGACTATCCGAACAAAGAAGCTGTCACCCATCATCCTGGCGGCCACGCTGATCATGTCCAACAAACTCATTGACAAACAACGCATCAAGGAATTGTGGGAGG
>CAYSLC010000037.1:0-13552 GCA_964431545.1 uncultured Desulfobacteraceae bacterium
CATGGCAGATCCCAAAAAATTCCGTTTCTCCATCGACCGGGGCGGCACCTTCACCGACATCTACGCCGAGATCCCGGCCGATCCGGGATTTATGGTCATCAAGCTCCTGTCGGAGGATCCGCAGAACTACGCCGACGCGCCCCGCGAGGGGATCCGCCGGGTCCTGTCGGCGGTCTCGGGCAAGCCGCTGCCCAAGGACGACTTCGACGCCCAGGGCATCGAGTGGATCCGCATGGGGACCACGGTGGCCACCAACGCGCTCCTGGAGCGGAAAGGGGCGAGGTGCGCCCTGCTCATCACCCGGGGGTTCCGGGATATCCTCCAGATCGGCAACCAGGACCGGCCCAACATCTTCGACCTGGAGATCCGCAAGCTCGACCTGCTCTACGAGGCGGTGGTGGAGGTGGACGAACGGCTCCGGATCCTCCGCCCCGATGAACCGGAGCCCCGGTGCCTTGTGGCGGAGGGGGTCACCGGCGAGCGGCTGGCCGTGCTCCGGGAGCCGGACCTGGAAGCCCTGCGGCCCCGGCTCCGGGACCTTCTCGACCGGGGCATCCGAAGCCTGGCCGTGGTCTTCATGCACGCCTACGCCTGGCCCGACCATGAACGGGCCGTGGGCGAACTGGCCCGAAAGATGGGCTTCACCCAGGTGAGCCTCTCGTCGTCGGTGATGCCCATGGTCAAGCTGGTGGCCCGGGGCGATACCACCATGACCGACGCCTACCTCACCCCCCATATCCGCAGCTACATCGAGGGGTTCAGCGGCGGCTTCTCCGACCGGCTGGCCGACGCCCGGCTCCTCTTCATGCAGTCGGACGGCGGACTCGCCCCGGCCGGCGGCTTCACCGGCTCCCGGGCGATCCTCTCGGGTCCGGCCGGCGGCGTGGTGGGGTACGCCATGACCACCTTCGACCCCGAAGCCCGCCAGCCGGTGATCGGCTTCGACATGGGCGGCACCTCCACCGATGTCTCCCGGTTCGGCGGGGAATACGAGCTGGTCCACGAGAGCGAGACGGCCATGGTCCGCATCCAGGCCCCCCAGCTCCACATCCGCACCGTGGCCGCCGGGGGCGGCTCCCGCCTCTTCTTCGAGCACGGCATGTTCCTGGTGGGCCCGGAATCGGCCGGAGCCCATCCGGGTCCGGTCTGCTACCGCAAGGGGGGACACCTGGCCGTCACCGACGCCAACCTCCTCCTGGGGCGGATCCAGCCCGACTTCTTCCCCAGGATCTTCGGCCCGTCCGAGGACCGGCCCCTGGACGTGGCGGCGACCCGGGCCGCGTTTGAAAGACTGGCCGAAACCGTCAACGCCTACTACGCGGACCAGCAGCGCCCCCCCATGACCGTGGAGGAGGTCGCCCTCGGCCTGCTCCGGGTGGCCAACGAGGTGATGGTCCGGCCCATCCGGGAGATCTCGGTGATGCGGGGCTTCGACATCAAGGAGCACGTCCTGGCCACCTTCGGCGGCGCCGGCCCCCAGCACGCCTGCGCCATCGCCCGGTCCCTGGGGATCTCCAAAATCTTCATCCACCGATTCTCCGGGATCCTCTCGGCCTACGGCATGGGCCTCGCCGACGTGGCCACCGAGCGCCAGAAGCCGGCGGCCGCCGTTTTCAGCAAAGCCGCTCTCCCCGATCTGGAGCGGGACCTGGACGGTCTCCAGGCCGAAGCCGAGGCGGAACTGGCGGATCAGGGATTCACGCCGGAGCGGATCGAGACCCAGCGGTTTTTGAACCTCCGGTACCAGGGCACCGATACCGCCATCATGGTGCCCCGGCCCGGCGACGACGACTTCGCCGCCGCTTTCGAGGGGATCTACCGGCGGGAGTTCGGGTTCGCCCTGTCCGACCGGGAGATCCTGGTGGACGACCTGCGGGTCCGGGCCGTGGGCCGGACCGCCGGCGTCCGTCAAGTGCCGATCCCACCGGCCGAAGGCCCTCCGATTCCCGTCACCACCGCCCCCTGCTACTTCGAGGAGGGATGGCTGGAGACGGCCATCTTCCAGCTCGAGACCCTGGGGGCCGGGGCCAGCATCGACGGCCCCGCCATCATCATGCAGGGGACGGCCACCATCCTGGTGGAACCGGGATGCCGGGCCGCCGTTACCGAGCACGGCGACGTGGAGATCGCCGTGGGCGTCGGCCAAGCCGAACAGGTGGGGACCGCCCTCGATCCAATCCAGCTCTCCATCTTCTCCAACCTGTTCATGTCCATCGCGGAGCAGATGGGACGGATGCTCCAGAAGACCGCCATCTCCACCAACATCAAGGAGCGGCTCGACTTCTCCTGCGCCCTGTTCGGCCCCGACGGCGAACTGGTGGCCAACGCGCCTCACCTGCCGGTCCATCTGGGGGCCATGAGCGAAGCGGTCAAGGAGCAGATCCGGCAGCGGGGCGGAGATCTTAGCCCCGGTGACGTGATGGTCTCCAACCACCCGGCCGTCGGCGGCTCCCACCTGCCGGACATCACGGTCATCACGCCGGTTTTCAAGGGGGGCGAGATCATCTTCTGGGTGGCGGCCCGGGGCCACCACGCCGACATCGGCGGCATCTCTCCGGGCTCCATGCCCCCCAATTCCCGGTACATCCAGGAGGAGGGGGCGTGCATTGAATCCTTCAAGCTGGTGGAAAACGGCCGATTCCAGGAGGAGGGGATCTCCGAGCTGCTCTCCGCGCCCGGGCGGATCACGCCGCCGCCTGGCCGTCCGGCCATCGCCGGAACCCGGATCCTGGCGGACAACATCTCCGACCTCAAGGCCCAGGTGGCGGCCAACCAGAAGGGGATCGACCTGGTGCTGGAGATGGTGGACCACTACGGCCTGGAGGTGGTCCAGGCCTACATGAAGCACGTCCAGAACGCCGCCGAGGAGGCGGTGCGGACGAGCCTCAAGGCTTTGTCCGAGGCCAAGGGGATGGCCGAGGTGGACACGGTGGAGGCGGTGGATTATCTGGATGACGGCAGCCCGGTGGCGTTGGCCCTGACCATCGACCGGCGGGACGGGTCGGCGGTCTTCGATTTTTCCGGCACCGGCCCCCAGATCTGGGGCAACTGCAACGCGCCCAAGGCGGTGACCAAGTCGGCGGTGCTCTATGCCCTCCGGTGTCTGGTGGAGAAAGAGCTGCCCTTGAACCACGGGTGCCTCCTCCCCATCACCTTCAAGATCCCCGGAGGATCGCTCCTCGACCCCTCGGCGGACGCGGCGGTGGTGGGGGGCAACGTCCTCACCTCCCAGCGGGTGGTGGACGTGGTGCTCAAGGCCTTCGGCGTGGCCGCCGCCTCCCAGGGGTGCATGAACAACTTCACCTTCGGCTCCGACCGGTTCGGCTACTACGAGACCGTTGGCGGCGGCGCCGGCGCGGGTCCGACCTGGCACGGCCAGACCGGGGTCCACACCCACATGACCAACACCCGGATCACCGACCCCGAGATCCTGGAACGGCGCTATCCCGTGCTGCTGCGGGAGTTCTCCATCCGGCGGAACACCGGCGGAAAGGGGAGGTTCACCGGCGGCGACGGCCTGGTCCGGGAGGTGGAGTTCCTGGAGCCGCTCAACGTGGCGATCCTCTCGGAACGGCGGGTCTTCGCACCCTACGGTTTGGAGGGCGGAGAGCCCGGTGCAAAGGGGATGAACCTCTTCCTCCGAAAGGACGGGCGGACGCTGAACATCGGGGCCAAGAACGAGATCCGGGCCGAGGCCGGGGACCGCTTCCGGATTCTGACGCCCGGCGGGGGCGGGTTCGGGGCCCATGAGGACTGACCGCTTCCGTCTCCTCCCAAGCCCGATCACGGTTCTGATCGTCGCGCTTGTCGGCATGGCGACGGGCAGCGGATGCTTTTCGGGAAGCGTGAAACAGCTGCGGGGGGAGATCTTCACCGAACCGGCGGGTCAAGGGGTCCGGCTGACCGTCAACCTGCTGAGGGAGGTGGATCTCCGCACCGCCCTCCCCTTCACGTATGCGGAGGCGGTGCTCTCCTATCCGACGGACCGGCTGAGCTGTTCGGAGGTCGATCCGGCCGACGGTTTCGTGAATATGGGCTCCCGGCAAACCGAGACCGGATTCAGGATCTCGGTGCGGTATGAAAACCGGATCCACTCCCGGTACCGGATCCCGGTGGCGACCCTGCGCTGCCGCCGGATCACGGGTGATCCGGTCACGGTATCCGGAGAGATGGTGCTGACCCAGATCGTCCGCCCCTACCTGGATGTGGAGCTGAAAAACGACACCCGAATCCGACTTTCCCCGGTCACCCTCCCGCCGCAATCCGGGGAGGGGGAGGGGAAGTAGCCCTGTTTACCGTTCTGTCCCTTGACGAGGGCATATCAGATGGGAGTTTCAATACGAAGAATTCTCGTTTCCCTGGACTGATCGCTTGGCTCGTTCCCGAACGAGGTCTTCAGAGAGGAGCTTGCACCGCTCACCACGGACCGTCCCCTCAAAAACGGCTCCCCCATGGCTGAAACCCATGCCTGAAAAGGCCCGACCCATTCCCTCGGCCTGCGTGATCCCCCTCCGCGAGGGGGCCGCCGGACCGGAGCTTCTGTTGGTGCGCCGGAACCCCGATGCCTCGGCGTTCCCCGGCATGTGGACGTTCCCCGGCGGCCACATCGATCCGGAAGAATACCGTGGAGATGCGGACGACGAGAAGGCGGCGGCCCGGCGCGCGGCCGCCCGGGAGTCCCGGGAGGAGGCCGGGATGGAACTCGACCCCGGGAACCTGGTCTTCATCGCCCGGTGGACCACGCCGGAGATCTACACCCGCCGGTTCCGCACATGGTTCTTCCTCGCAAAAACGGCGGACCACCGCGTACGAACCGATGGCAAGGAGATCGTCGACCACCGGTGGCTGCCCCCCCAAGAGGTTCTCTCGCGTCAAGAAGAGGGCGGGATGGAGATGCCGCCGCCGATCTTCGTCCTGACCACGATCCTGTCGGGATTCCGGAAGACGAGCGCCCTCCTCGACCACTTCGGCAAAGCGGCTCCCCTTGTCCTGACCCCGAAGGTGGCGGAGGTCCCCGGCGGGCTCTGTCTTCTGTATCCCAGGGATGCCGGGTATGCGTCCGTCGATCCGGACGCCCCCGGCCCCCGCCACCGGCTGTGGGCCCTGAAAAGCGGCTGGCGGTACGTGCCTCCTACCGGGTCGCGATGACCACGCCGGCGCCGACGGGGTCGGTTCGGCGCCCCGGTTGAAGCGGCGGGCCGCCCCCTCCAAGTCCTTTTCCTCTCTTGATTCATACCATTCAACAGATTCTCGAAATTCAAATGCGGCTTCCTGTGCAAATTTAACTTTCTTTAACATATCCGTTATGAATCTCCTGTTTCAATTCAGCCCAATCTGTGGCCGTGGCTGGATTTGCTCTATAATTTGCCATTCTATTCAGGAGAATTTTGCTTTTCATCTTCTGAAACAGTTTCTAATTCCCGCGACTCTTTAATTTCATCCCATATATCTGTCACTATATTAAGGCGTTCAAAAACAGTAAGTTGCCTTATTCCATATACAATTTCATCCTTACCAATTGGATTTTTCATAATCTTTATCCTGAATAAATTTTAATTTCAGTCAGGAGCCGATCCGGATTCAAGCCTCAGACAAGCACGGCAAAGGCGTTGTTCGATCGAAATCCCTAAACGCCCGGCGGCCGGCCCCACCACCATCCGCAGGATCGAGATGAGAAGGGCTCCCGCGCCGCCAGCCAGGACATATTAATATATAATAGATTATATAGATTTCATCAATCCTCTCGCCTATTATAGATTTAAATTATCAATTTGATTTAAATTTTTAATTTAGATACTAAGCGATGCCAGCGGCTCAAGGGGAGCCTGGCCGATGGGTTCGGCATGGCAGTGATGGATCGACGCATGCCCCATGAATGTTCCACATTTAAACGAAGGATGAGTGTATGCTTCAAAAGTCTCGATTTTTTACGATTTTGGTCTGTCTTTTGGTTATGGTCGTTTACGGATGCAGCGATTCCAGCACCGAAATCAAACAAACCGCGGATTCCGGAACAACCCCGTCCCCAAATCCATCCCCTATTTTGGAAAAAGGATATCCCAACGGCGGGCTTCTGGCCTATGCGCCGCATCTGGCCGGAGAAGGCGTTTTGATATTGGATGCCCGAAGCGCGGACGCTTACAATGCCGGTCATATTCCCGGGGCCGTCAGCATGCCGTGGCAGGATTTTTCCGATGCCGGACTCAATTTAAAACCCGTAAGCGAGCTGGAAGCATTGCTCGGGGCGGCCGGAGTCAACCGGAACGACGCCATGATTATTTACGACGACACCACGGCCTCATGGGGCGCGGCCGGACGGCTGTTCTGGATGTTTGAATACCTCGGATGCGAAAATGTCCGCATTTTGGACGGCGGATGGGACAAATGGATCGCCGACGGCAACCAGACGGAAACGATTGCCAACACACGAACGGCGGCAACATTTACCGCCATGGTGAATGACCGTATCCTGGTCGATAAAGCCCATATCGCCAACAGATTGAATGATGCGGATTTCGCCCTGGTCGACACCCGGACCGACGCGGAGTTCAACGGATGGAAGCTCTACGGTGAAACCCGGGGCGGACACATTCCCGGCGCGGCCCATCTTCCCTATGAAGCATATTATGAAGATGACAAGACCATCCTGGATTACAGCACCATGAAAGCCCGATTCAATGCCAAAGGGGTCACCGCGGATAAAGAAATGGTGGCCTACTGCACCGCCGGGATCAGAAGTGCATATGCGTATTTCATCGCCCGGCTCATGGGTTTTGGCAATGCCGCCAATTACGACGCCTCCATCTGGGACTGGGATGCGGCGAATGTCGCCGACTATCCGCTGGAAGCCCTTGAAAATTATCAGGCACTGGTCCATCCGGCCTGGGTGGACGCCCTGATCAAAGGAGACAATCCGGACACGTATCCGGGCAATGATTACGTGATCGTCTTTACATCATGGTGGCCCCGATGGGAAACAGGCGAGATATCCACCAGCGGGGCCGGAACGCCTTTTGATACGGATGGGCACATACCCGGGGCCATATTCCTGGATACGTATTCGATTGAAACCGGTCCTGGCTCGGAATATGGAGACGGCTACGGGAGCCCGAGTGAATCTTATGTAAAGGCGCTTCCGGAGTTGCAGGCCTTTTTCGCGAGTATGGGAATTACAAAAGATAAAACCGTTGTCATATATGCGGATGATGACATAACGCTGATGACCGCGGGACGGATCGCCTGGGGGCTGTTGTATGCGGGGGTTGACGATGTGCGCATATTGAACGGCGGATTTGATGCCTGGGTGGCTGGAGGATATCCGGTCGAAACCGGTCCCGCTGAATGGACCCCCGTGGCGGATTTCGGCAATTCTCCGGGGAACCTGGAGTATCTGGCGACAACCGAAGACATTCAACATGTGATTGACGGTACGAATCAAAATGCGGTGATCGTTGACGACCGAAGCTGGGATGAGTTCACCGGCGCGACAAACTCCTATTACTGGTGGTTTGACGACATCGGCCGCATTCCCACGGCCCAGTGGATCGGAGACTGGGATGCCGTAGCACGCGCTGATAATCAGTCGTTTATCGATTATACCATCGCGGCGTCGAATTGGAAGGAATCCGGCTTTTCACCCGAGAAAAAGATGTATTTTTATTGCGGCGGCGGCGCTCGTTCGGCCATGTACACTTTTTACGCGTATGTCATGGGGTGGCCGGCGGCCAACTATGAAGGCGGGTGGTTTCTGTGGTCCTACGACGACGACAACCCCAGAGAAACCGGAAACACCGACAAACTCGTGGATGCCGAGTGGCTGAAGGAAATGATGGGCACCGGCAACGACGGCGCGCCTTATGTGATCATCGAAACCGGGTGGGGACCGGCCGGAGACGCATACAACAACGGCCATATCCCGGAAGCCATCTGGGTGAATACCGATGAAATCGAGTATGACTGCTTCAACGCCCGTAATGACTGGCCCGTGGACGCAGGCGACCCGCCCTGCTGGGACCGGAGCACCACCCCGGATGAAGACGCGGCCAAGGGCCTGGGGCCGGATGACGCCCTGCCCCGCAACTGGTGGAACATCTACCCGGATGAATATCTGTTGCCGGCCATCGCCTACATGGGCATCGATAAAAACACGACGGTGGTTGTGTATGGAGATGACCCGACGGCGCCGGGCCGTCTGCTCTGGACCCTGATGTACGCCGGCGTGGAGGATGTCCGTTTCCTGAACGGCGGCAAAACCGCCTGGACCGCCGCCGGATATGATCTGGAAACCGTCTCGAGACTCCGTACGCCGGTGGCTGAATTTGATCCGGCTATGCCCGGCCGAACCACCGCCATCCATCCGGAGTACAAGACAGACATTCCTTTTGTGCGGGATGTGGTAGACGGCGTTGAAACCGACGCCCTGATGGTCGACATCCGGACCCATGATGAGTATACCGGCGCCACCGCTCCGTATCCATATATCCCCACCAGCGGCCGGGTTCCCGGCGCGGTCTGGGGCAAGTCGGGCACCGGCACCAATGGGATGGAAGAGTATCTGAACGCCGATGGCGCCCTGGCCCCGGAAAAGATTTACCCGTATTGGAATTCCATCGGCCTGACCACGGATAAACACCTGAGCTTTTACTGCGGCACGGCGTGGCGATCCAGCCTGGCCTGGTTCTACGCATACATGATCGGATACCCGGAAATCGCCAATTTCGACAGCTCCTGGTTTGAATGGAGCATGGGCCAAGGATCCGCCTACAACGGCGACAGCCCGGTTCTCAATCCGATCGTGGATGACCATCCGGACCTGCCCGCAACGGAATAAAACCTTTCGATAAACGCCATACGCCATAAATCCAAAACAACAAGGCCGCCAAAACGGCCTTGTTGTTTTCAATGCACATGTCCTTCAGAAAAAAAGTTTGTGCTGATAAATCGTTCTCAATGGGACCGGGGAAATGTCGCGGCCGGTCGGCGGCGCATCGTTTTTTTGCGCGCCGGTCTCCCCTGCGTCATCATCTTCACCTGCCTGGCGCTTTCCCCGAAAGGCCATCTGGCCCTCTGTGTCCCCGAACTGATCGGGTGCGCCGCAATAGTAACCGTTGTGCTGGCGGCGGCCGCTTTTGCCGTGGAAAAAGCCGGCCTCCATTGGTCCGCAACATTTATCCTGCTGTTCGCGGGCATTCTGCGCGCTTTGTTTCTTTTTCGAAGCCCGGAACTCTCGGATGACATCTTCCGCTACTTGTTCGACGGCATGATGCTGTTGTGCGGGGCAAATCCCTATGCCGAAGCCCCGGCGCGCGTCATCACGTCCGATCCGGCCATACGGGCCCTGATTCCTTTAGTGAATCACGCCGAGCTGCCGACGATCTATCCGCCCGCGGCCCAGGCGGTATTTGCCGCGGGCGCTTTTCTCGGCGGCGCTCTGGGCATGAAACTGCTTCTGGCAGCCATGGACTTGTTCGGCTGCCTGTTGATCATCCGTATCTTAACACGACTGGAATTACCGGCTTCACGCGCCGTGCTGTACGCATGGCACCCCCTTCCCGTCATCGAGATCGCGGCATCCGGACATATTGACGCGGCGGCCATCTGCTTTCTGTTGCTGGCGCTATACCTGGCGCTACGTTGCGGCCCTTGCGCCTCCCGGCCGCCCGGGGCCGCCGTCATGGCGCGCCGCATCGGGCGGAAAGAGATCGCCTTCTCATTTGCCGCGGGCGCATGTTTCATGATCGCCGTGTTGGTCAAATGGATTCCGCTGCTGTTTTTGCCGGGTGTTTTCCTTCTGGTAAACCGTCGCTGCCGAACCTACTGGATCGCCGGTTGCGCGATGACAGGGGCTCTTTTGACGACGCCCTTCTGGCCGGAGATCCAAAACGGTTATTCGACCCTAGCGGTTTACCTTGTTCACTGGGAGTTTTCCGGGTTTGCGTTCCGAACGCTGCGGGAGATTTCAGACTCCGGGACGACCGCCCGCATCATCCTGGGCATGGGCGCCATCGCTGGAGCGGGAGGGATCTATTTCCGGTTGCTTTTCCGAGGTTTTTCCCATACGGAGCGTCTCCCTTTATTTGTTTTCAGCTCGTTTTACGCGGCATCTTTTGTCTGGCTGCTGCTGACCCCCACGCTTCACCCCTGGTATGCACTTTACCTCGTCTGTTTTCTCCCCTTTACCCCGGGCCCGGCCGGCCTTGTCCTGTCCTGGTCCGTGTTGCTGGCTTACCGGGTGCTGATCCCCTACCATCTCACCGGCAACTGGATCGAAAACGACGCAACCCCGCTGTGGATCGCGGCCGCGCCGGGAATCGCATGGGGAGCCCATCGGCTATTGAAAAACTCCATTTACCGGCAACAAGAGATAGGTATTATCGATTTGTAAAATCGTAAGCGCCTATTCTATATTCCATTGCTGTTGGAAAAAATGACCCATGGTCGTTTGTTATAGCAAACGGAGTGAAAGCATCCGGAATAAAAAGGAAATCATGAAGAACAAAGGTGTCCTTGCGGAAACCGGGCCGACCCCTCCTCCGCGGCCTGAATCAGAAGAACAACGCTCCCTTATTATGGAGACATGTGTTGATTGCTCCCAATCCTCGGCAAAGACGGATAAACGGGGCGGCAAAATGTTCAAAATCGTTATCCTGATAGTGATGGCCGCCGCCATTGCCGGGGTCCGTTTTGCCGGCCTCCAGGACGATTTCGATGCCGAAACGCTTCGCGGCGCCGTATCTTCGATCGGCCCCTTGGCGCCGGCCGTCTACATCCTCTTATATGCCCTCGCGCCGTCACTGTTTCTGCCCGGACTGCCCCTCACCATCGTCGGCGGCATTCTGTTCGGGCCGATCTGGGGTGTGGTCTACACCATTTTCGGCGCCACGGCGGGAGCATGCCTGGCGTTTCTGATTTCGCGATACGTGGCCCGGGATTGGATCCAGTCCAGGCTGACCGGCCCCCGCTGGCGGCAACTGGACCGGAGCGTGGAGAAAAACGGCTGGAAAATCGTTGCATTTACCCGCCTCGTGCCGCTGTTTCCGTTTAACCTGCTCAACTACGCTTTCGGGCTGTCCCCCATCCGCCTTTTTCCCTATGCCGTCACGACTTTTTTCTGCATGCTCCCGGCCTGCATTGCGTTTATCGTTTTTTCCAGTTCCTTGCTGGATTTGCTCAAAGGCCGGATTTCTCCAAGCCTGATCATCGGCATCCTGCTGATTGTGGCCGTGTCGATGATTCCGGTCCTGGTCCGTCGATTCAAACCCAAGCAGGAACAAGATCTCGACATCGCATAAAGCGCCGCCGCGTTAAAGCGGCAAACCATAAAACCCATTAACTATAAACACCAGAGGACATCCTGATGAAAAGAACCGTGGCAGCCAGTCTCATCCTATTGATCGGCTTAATGTTGACCTGTTCGAATACGCTTTTTGCCGGGGCCTGGACCCAGGAAAAAGGCAAAAGCTACCATCGCCTTGCCGCCAACTATTATTTCGCCGACGAAGAATTCGATGCAGACGGCGACAGCCGGTCCATGGCGTGGAATGGTGAATTCCGGGACATCAATTTGAGCTACTATGCCGAATATGGCGTCATGGATTCGCTGACGCTGGTGACGTCGCTTTACGTCAAGGAAATTCAATATGAAGACGATTATGTGAAACACGAGACCGTCGGCGTGGGCGATATGGATCTCGGGGCGCGCTACCGCTTGCACAGTGGGGACCTGGGCGTTTTTTCCGCCCAGGCATTGGTTAAAATCCCCGAGCTTTATGATGAAGATGACGCGCTTCCCATAGGCAACGGACAGTATGATTATGAGTTCCGTCTGCTCTATGGCCGATCCCTCTGGCCCATGATCCCGGGATACGTGAACCTTGAAGCCGCCTACCGCTGGCGCGCGGAAGCGCCCAGCGACGAATTTCGGTATCTGGTGGAAATCGGCTCTGATCTGGGAAAAAATTTCCATGCCCGGGCCAAGCTGGATGCCATTATCGGCATGGACAACGGCGATGAGAGGACGGATGCCTTTGGCAACCCTACCCACACGCTGGAATATGATCTGACCAAACTGGATTTGACCGCGGGATACCAAATAACGAAAAAACTGGGCATCGAGCTGGGATACACCCCGGAATTGTGGGGGGAATCCACCGCCAAAGGCGAGACATGGACCCTTGCGGTCACGTTTCAGCCCGGGAAATAAGCGAGCGCGCATGATCCAACGGCGTCGAATCGCCCTGATTATCCCGGCGCGCAATGAAGCCGAATCCATTTCCCGGGTGGTGGAAGCGATTCCGGAAACGGTGGATCGGGTCATCGTCGTTGACAACGGCTCCACCGACGGCACGGGGGATCTCGCCCGCGCCGCGGGGGCCCATGTCATCCGGGAAGACCGGCCGGGCTATGGGCAAGCCTGCCTTGCCGGGATCGATCAATTGCGCGAAGATCCGCCGGATATCGTGGCCTTTGCCGATGGAGACGGCAGCGACAACCACGGGGCACTGAACGATCTGTTGATCCCGATGATCCGCGACAACCTGGATCTGGCGCTGGCCCGGCGGGTCCCCCTGAACCGCGCTGCTTTGAGTTTGCAGCAACGGTTCGGCAATGGCCTGGCCACCTTCCTCATCGGCCTTTTCTGGGGGTTCGGTTATCAGGACCTCGGCCCCATGCGGGCCGTGCGATGGGCCGCGCTTGAAAGCATGGAGATGAGGGATCGCAATTACGGCTGGACCATTGAAATGCAAATCAAGGCGATCCATCGCCGTTTTCACATTCGGGAAATCCCCGTGACGTACCTGCCCCGTCTTGCCGGAAAATCAAAAATCAGTCGCACATTCAGCGGCGTTGTCAAAGCAGGATGCAAAATTTTATGGATCGTGGTTCGGGAAGCATGGACGGATCGTCGATCGATCCTGGTGCGTCACGGGCGGTTTACCCGAAACAGAATAACACACAAAGCACGTGGTCATGAAAAACCGAGAGGACAAGCCGATGAGGCGCTGGATGATGTTGGCGGGGCTTGCGGCGTTCGCCGCGCTAACGGCCGCCGAAGCCTTATGGGCTTTTGATTTACGGCGCATCGAACCGCCCCAAGCGGCGGGGCTCAAAGACGTGATCTTTTTGGACGCCCGTCCGGAAAAAGAATGGCGGAAGAGCCACCTTCCCGACGCCCTGTCATTTTCCTGGGAAAACCATACCCGCACCGATCAAGACGGCGTCAAGTGGCGCATTCCGCCGCCAGAACAACTGGCCAAGGCATTCGGCGCCATGGGCGTCGGTCATACCGACGCGGTGCTGGTCTATGGAGACGCCGATACCAGTTGGGGCGGAGAAGGCTGGCTGGTCTGGGTGCTGGCCTGGCTGGGGCACCAGGGGCCGGTTTACTATCTCGACGGCGGCATTCAAGGCTGGAAGGCCGGCAACCATCCGGTCAGCGCCGATGTCGGGAAAAAGCGCGCACCGGCGACCTACCAGGCAAATTTGCAGCCCCAGGTCAACATCGACAGCGACCAGATCGAAGCGAACAAGGATCGGTTCAATCTGATCGACA
>CAYSLC010000037.1:13562-32540 GCA_964431545.1 uncultured Desulfobacteraceae bacterium
GTCCATATCAGCTGGGAAAAATTCTACCAGGGACCCCATCGGCGGCTGCTTTCCCCTGAAGCGCTCAAGGCCTTGCTCATAGAGCAGGGCGTGGATCTCGACAAACCGATGGTTTACTACTGCAGCGCCGGCGTTCGTTCCGGTTTCGCCTGGCTGGCGCACCAGCTTAGCGGTCTGCCCGCAGCGATCAACTATGAAGGCGGCGTCGAAGAATGGGCGACAACACGGTCTTTGGTGAGATGAATGACGACGGCGTTAGTACTGGACCTGTTGACGGCCATCCATTTTTTATCCGTCGGCGGGCTTGCGCTTTACGGCATCCACCGGATATGGATGATCCGGCGCTGGCGTCAGCATTCGCGGACCGCGGCGGGCCGGAAACAGTCGACGCCGCCAATGGCCATTCTCCCGTTCGTCACCATTCAGCTTCCACTGTATAATGAATCGCGGGTTGCGGGCCGCCTGATCGACGCGGTGGCGGCCTTTGACTGGCCCGCGGAAAAATACGAAATCCAGGTTCTCGATGATTCAACGGACGTAACGCGCCGAATTGTGGACGAACGGGTGGCCCGCTGGTCGGTTCGCGGGGTCGATATCCACGCGGTCCGCCGAAACGGGCGCGCCGGTTACAAGGCAGGGGCTTTGGCCCATGGGTTGGGCCGGGCAAAAGGGGAATTGATCGCCATATTTGACGCGGATTTCATTCCCCAGCCCGATTTCCTGAAGAAAACCGTCCCGCATTTCAAGCGGCCGGATATCGGGATGGTTCAGGCAAAATGGGGATTTCTCAACCCGGGGCATTCCTGGTTGACCCGTCTGCAATCCCTTCTGCTTTCCACCCATTTCGGCATCGAACACGAGGTCCGGCATTCCAGGGGCCTTTTTTTTAATTTCAACGGAACCGCCGGAATATGGAGAAGAACCGCCATTGAGAGCGCCGGCGGATGGTCTTCGGATACGGTGACCGAGGATCTCGATCTGAGCTACCGTGCGCAAATGGCGGGATGGCGGTTTGTGTATTTGAACAATGTCGTTGTCCCTTCCGAACTCCCGGCGACCCTTTCCGATTTCCGAATCCAGCAGGATCGGTGGGCCAAGGGCGCCATTCAGACCGGAAAAAAAAACCTTCCCAAACTGATGATGTCGCCCTTGCCCCTTAAGATTAAAATCGAGGCGGCGGCGCACCTTCTGGCGAATGTCTGCTGGATGTTCGGGTTCCTGGCCACCATCACCCTCTATCCGGCGCTTTTAAATCGCATCGGGATCGGCGTTTATCAAATCATCTGGTTTGACGCACCCTTGTTTTTCTTTACCGCAATCTCCGTGATCGTCTATTACCTGATTTATGGATTGTGGAGCCGCCAGTTTCACCCTTTATGGAGCCTGCCTTTGCTTCCGGCGGTGAGCATCGGATTGGCTCCTTTTTTTTCTCTGGCGGTGATCAAGGGGTTGACGCGGGAGGGCGGGGTATTTCAACGGACCCCCAAATTCGGAACGACGGACGCCATGCCCGTTTTTTGCCGTTCCCGGTTTCAATCACATGCCATTGTCAATCTGTTGATCAATCTTCCGCTGTTGCTTTATACAATGGCGCCGGTCTTTTTATCCTGGCATCGCGGCACCTGGCCGGCGATCCCGTTTTTGTGTTTTTTTCCAATGGGTTTTTGCATGGTAATGGCAACGGATCTATCTGAACTGCTCCATGCTTTTCGAAAGCCTCGCAGATGAAAAGCGGCCGGCGCTACGTGCCCCCTACCGGCTCGCGATGACCACGCCCGTGCCGATGAGGACCGTTCCCGCCCCCCGGTTGAATCTGCGGGCCGCCCCCTCTCCGGCGAAGAGGCGACGGGCGCGGCCGGCGCCGTAGGCGTAGGTTCCCAGAACCCCGGAGAGCACCGACGCCACCACGGCTCCGGCCACGGCGATCTCGCCGGCGGTCAGCCGGGTCAGGTCCATGAAGGTGGGCAGAAACCCGCAGTAGAAGAGGATCACCTTGGGATTGCCCAGGGTGATGAAGAGGCCGGCGAGGAACCGGCGTCCCCTGCCTCCCGGATCAGCCACCGTGTCCGGAGCCGGCCGCGGATCATGGGACGCCCACATCCGGAGCCCCATGAAGATCAGATAGGCCCCGCCCAGGAGCTTGATCACCAGGAAAAACTCCCCAAGCGCATGGGCCGCGGCGGCCATCCCGAAGACGGCCAGCATCAGAAAAAGGAGATCCCCGACCACGATGCCGGCGATGACGTCGAGGCCTGCACGAAACCCGCCGGACAGGGCGTGGGCCACGGCGGCGAAGACGCCCGGTCCCGGGCTGGCGGCCAGCACCGCCATGGCGGCGGAAAAGGCGAGTATCGAATGTATGGTCATGTACGGTTCTCCTGGTCTTATCCGGCCCTCTGGGCATCTTCTCCGGTGTCACAGAGAAAAATCGATCTTGATGCCCACGTCCCGATGGGGCCTGCCGGGAACATCCCGGTGGTGGCCGCCGATGTCGGTATGGTCGTTGATGCACTTCAGGCCGCCGTAGTCCTTGTGGCTCGGCAGCTTGGTCCGGCTGTCCTGGTGGCGCCCGGCGGCCGTATCCTGATGCCTCAGGGTGGTCTGGTGGATGCGGAGGATGTGATTTCTCAGCTCGGCGTCGCCGCTCCCGTGGACCTGCCGAAGCACGCCGACCGCCGCGTTCCGGAGGGCGACGCTGGCGGATCCGAGCCGCAGGGCGTCGACCGCTACCGAGACGGCCGATTTCCCGCCCAGGGCGGGAAGCGCCTTGACCACGGCCAGCTTGGCCGGAAACGGGCCGTTCCGGATCACCGCCTGAAAGCCGCTCACCACCCCCTGCCCGCCGATGACGGCCAGGGTACCGGCGATGGCCCGTAAGTCCCCGTCGGGCAGATTGGCCTGGAGCATCCGTATCAGCGCAGGCACCGTGTCCGGCCGCGAGCGGCAGGCCGCCCAGTCCCGCCGGAACAGGGCGAAATCGGCGATCTCCTCGGCGGTTCGCGGCACCCAGTTCCAGGCGTCCAGAATCCGGGCGGCGGCGGCCCTGGTCTCCGGCTTCCCACGAAAGGAGAGGAGCGGCGTCAATTGGGAGACCTGGATGGATTCCTTGCACCGGATCAAGGCGGAGGCGGCCTCCTCCCGGTGCCGGTCGATCTTCAGCGCACGGACGAGGATGCTTCCCCCGAGAGCGCCTTCCAATGCCCCGATGAATGTAAACACCGCTTTTGCGGATATTCCGGGCGTGCCCGTCAGGAGGGTGATCAGAACGTCGGCACCCCGCCTCCCCGATGCGTTGAAAGCGCTCACGGCCACGGAACAGAGATGATCGAGTTCCCGGCGGATCTCCCCGACAACGGCCGACCGCCCGTCACTGTCCCCGCCCAGGTCCCCGGCCGCCGCCCGTCGCCGGGGGAAAAGGATACCCTCTCCCGAGCCTGGGTCGAGCTTGAAGGCGGCCCGGTCCACGGGGACCCGACCCAGCTCACGGGAGAGATCGTACGCCGCGGCATGGACCTCCCAGAGAAGGTGAAGGGCTCTGTCGGTCTTGATCTCCGCCAGCCCCTCCACGATCGCCCGGCAGACGAGCGGACTTTCGTCCCGCTCCAGGAGGGTTCCGAGCCGATCGACGGCCCCCGGTCCCGCCATCGCCGCCATGGCCCGGATCGCCGAAGCACGTGCCTCTGGACCGTCCTCATCGATGGCCCTCTCCAGCCGGGGCAGCTCTTTCCGCCCGAAGCGCAGGCAGGATTGCCACCCGCCGGTATGGAGGAAATACGGAATCAACTCCGGCGTCGGAACGGTCGGGCGCCAGTTCAGGGAACGCAGCGCCGCCACGACCCCGGCCCGAACCTCCGGCGCCGGATCCTGGAGCAGGGGAAGAATGGGCGACGGCCCCACCATCCCCCCCAGGCCGCCCACGGCCGAAACGGCGGCCAGGCGCACCTCGGGCTCCGGGTCCGACAGAGGTTTGGACCAAAGGCCCTTCAAGGCCGGATCCTTGGAATCGGCAAGCCGGGCCACGGCGTCCATCCGCGCCCCGGGATCCACTTGCTCCAGAAGACACGAAAAAAAGGCGCTCCGGGCGGGTCCATGGTCGGGCTGCCGTCCGATCTTCGCCAGGGTGGCGGCCGATTCCTGTCGGATCTGCCAGGTGTCGTCGCCCAGGGTCTTCACGAGGAAGTCGACGGCCCGCTCCTCCCCGATGCGGCCCAGGGCCGCGATCGCCTCGGTCCGGACCCGGAGGGTCGAATCCGTCCGGACCCTCTCCATCAGGGGCTCCATTGATTTCGAATCGGCGATCTCGCCCAGGGCTCTCGCGGCGACCGCCCGGACCCGCCACGATGCATCCGCCAGCAGGTGCACAAGCCGATCCGCCGCCTTCGGGGCCTTGAGGCGTCCCAGCCGGAGGGCCGCCCTCCCCCTTTCCAGGGGATCCGACGAAAGGGCCGCGTCCATCTCCGCATCTCCGGGCTCCGACGCGGCCGACGATGGGGAGCCGACGGGATCGAAGTGGACCAGCAGGGAATCCTCCGAACCGATCTTTGCCGGAGAGGCCTGGTCGGTGTGGACCAGGGTACTGGGGATGTCCACATGGCTCTTGCACCATCCTTCCACGGTGCCCTGTCCGTCCTGGTGATCCTGACCGGTGGTAATGTCCTGGTGTCCGCCCACGAGCAGTCCCTCCTGATCCAGGATCATCCGGCGCCCCCGGTCGTCGATGCCGCCGGACCGGTATACCCGGATGAGCAGACGGCTGACCCGTTCCCGCAGGGAGCGGTCGGTCGCCTTCAGGGCGGGCAGCAGCTTGGGAATGCACGCCTGCCCGCGGTCGTCGCAGATCCGGCCCAGCTCCTCCTCCGCCTTGGCCCCCAACGTGGCATCCCCCGTCCCGCACACTTGAAGGAGCTTCTCCACGGCGGGGAGGCCGGCATAAGCCACGGCCTCCACGGCGGCGAACCGCACCGCCGGATACTGGGCAATCCCCCAACCGGCCCGGTTCGCGTCGCCTTCGATCGCCGCCTCGAGCCTCCCCTCCATCTTCTCGCCCCGGGTCCGGCCCAGGGCCCGCACCATGGCCGCCCCGGCGGCCACGTTCCCCTGATTCGCCGGCAGGGAGGAGAGCCGGCGGAGGAGAGCGTCGGTGGTGCCCGGATACCCGATCCGTCCCAGGGCATCGGCGATCACCCGGCACGCCTCCCCTTCGCTCCGCTCCAGGCGGTCGATCAGCATGGGATGGATCTTTTCCCCGAACCGCGCCATCTCCTCCACCCGGCCGGTTTCGATCCAGAAGTCGAGTGCATGGGGATCCGCCGGAGCCGGGCGCCATCCCAGACGGTCCAGCTCCCGGGCCGCGTCACGCCGAAGGGCGCGATCCCCCAGACCCGTGACCAACGCCTCCCGCGCCGCCTCTCCCAGCGCCTCCAGATCGGCCCACCGCCCCTCGGCGACGCAGTACCAGGCCTGGAGCCGCTCCGACCGGGGCCGCCAGTTCATCCGCCGCAGGAGACGGGCAGCCTCCCGGCGCTGGTCCGCGCCGGCATCGGGGAGTTGAACCGCTTCGATGAGTCCCCGGCCGGCCCGTCTGGGGTCGATCTTCATCAGGGCGGCGAGGGACGACAGCCGGATGTCCAGATCGGGGTCCGCCGAAAAACGGGACAGAACCTCGTTGGCCTCCGTCGATGAGACCCGCCCCAGGGCATCCGCCGCCGGCCGCCGACAGGGAGCGTCCGCCGCCGCCAGCAATCGGGCGAAGCCCGCGACGGACTCCTTTCCGCCGACGGCCTCCATGGCACGGATGATCGGCTCTCCGGTATCCCGATCCGCCGCCTCCGCAAGACGGGTCAACACGGGAATGACCCCTGGATCCCGAGCGACCCCGGCCGCCTTCAGGGCCTCGGCCCGGACCGACAGGGAGTCGTCCTCCAGCTTCCGGGCGATCCATTTCCCCCGCCGGGGGTGTCCTGAGGCGGCGACCCCGGCGAGGGCCGACCGGCAGAGATCGACGTCGCCTCCGTCAAGAGCCGATTCGACGGCGGCCAGGGCGGAAGGGACGTCCATCCGGGCGAGGGCGGCGATCACATCCTCCCGCAGCGGGCCGTTCTCCTCCGCCAGGAGATCCTTCAGCGGATCCACCGCCGCTTCCCCGGCGATAACGGCCAGTTCGAGGAGGGCGCGGCGGTCCTCGGCCACCGCGAGTTCGGCCGCGACCATGTGGGCGACGCGGCGGGCAACGGGCTTCAGGGCCGAGAAGGTATCGCGCCGTAGGCTCTCTGTCCGCGGCGTGGGGGCGGCCCCCAGCGGGGCCACCGCCCGGAGATCCTCCAGCCGGGCCAACCCCTGGACCGCCATCCGCCGATTCTCGGGGTCCGTGTCCCGGATCCGCGCGATGGCGTCCGCGCCGGCGGCCCCCCCCAGCGCCACCAGGGCACGGATCAGAGGGGGCCGCTCCCCTGGCGGAGCGCCGTTGAGGGCGTCCACGAGAGCCGGCACCGCGCTCGGGTCCCGAATCCGGGCGAGGGCCTCGGCGGCAGCGGATCGGAGGCCGTCCTGGCCCTGTTCCACGGCCTCGGCCAGGGCGGCCACCGCCTCCCGTGCCCGCAGCCGTCCGAGGGCCTCCGCGGCCCGGACCCGAACGGCGGAGTCATCTGGATACGCCAACGCCTTGATGAGGGCGGAGAGGTTTTTCGAAACGGTCAGTTTTTCGATGTCCGGCGGGCCGAAGATCGCCATGTCCAACTCCTCATGTTCCGTGGGACAAAGGGGGCCGGTCGGGGAAAGCCAGCCCCTGCCTTTGCCATGCGGCGACCCCGAGTCCGAGCACCTCCAGGGCATCGGCCAGCCGCCGACCGGCCCGTCGGTGGAGGGCCGAACAGTCGGCCGGCGGAGAATCGGGGGCCGGACCGTCGCTCCACGCACGGCAGAAACCGCCGCACAAGTACCGAAGGGCGCAGGCGGCGCACCGCCGGTTGGTGTCGACCGTTGCCGTTTTGTAGGACTGAAACCGCTCGGATTGAAGAATGGAGGTCAGCCCTTCCTCCAGGATGTTCCCCAGGAGATGGGCGTTCCCCGTCAAGGCATGGCAGGGGTGGCATCGGCCGTCCGGAGAGACGGAGAGATTCGATCCCAGGCCGCAGGAGCCGCAGGGGCGGGGGCCCTCCACGACCGACTCCCATGGATCATCCGGCTCCGGCGATACAGATTCCAACGCCGGACGGGCGTCGGCGGCCCTTCCCAGGGGCAGCAATGGGTTGAACCGGACCGAGGCGTCCAGTTTTCGGGCAAGACGCCGCACGGCCTCCCCTTCGGAACCGGCCGCCTGGCGGGCGTCGAGAACGGCCGAAAGGCGGAGATCCATCCCGGGCAGGCGTCGGCGGAGCCGTTCCAGATTCGAGGCCACAATCCGATGGCGGCCCTTTCCACGCCGCTGGTCGTGGCTGTCCCCATCGCCGTCGACGCTGACCACGACGGAATGGAAGGCCGCGGCGATCCGCTCCGCCGAAGACAGGCTCGGGCTTTCCATAAGACCGGTCCTCAGGACCAGGCGCCCCCTCCCCCCCGCCTTGACCGGCGCCAAGGCACGGCAGAGGTCCTCGAAACGGGGGTGGCACAGGGGCTCTCCGCCGGTGATCACCACTTTGGAGAAGCGTTCACGCACCCCGGCGACCGCGGTCCTGACAGCCGTCTCCAGCGCCATGTGGACCGGCGGTCCTCCGTTGCGCTGGACGTAACAATGGGCGCACCCGAGCCCGCAGGCGTCGGTGACGTGGAGATAGAGATTGGCCGGTCGGAGTGCCGGGCGGCGGAGGCGGCGGCTCAGCAGCGAGATGTTTCGCTGGGCCGTGCTTCGATCCGTCACCAGGCCGAGCCGGTCGAGGCGATTCACGGCCGCCTCCGGTGTCCGAACGCAGCCGAGCGCGGCCGCGGAAAGGATCTCCCGCGCTCGGGAGGCGGCCCTTTTGGGATGGGGCCCCTTTCGCATCAGGCGGAGCAGCGGGCCCTTCCGGTAAAGGCCGTGGCGGTCCATCCCCTTTTCGACAATCGGGGAGAGGTTCTCCTCCGAGAAGATCTCCCCCACCGCCCGCTCCCCGATCTCATGGAAAACCCGTCGGTAAGCCGGGCATGACGGGTCCCGCCCATTCCCCGCCAGAAGGGCGTTGAAGGGGCATCCTCCCCGACAGTAAGGGAGATGGGCGCACGCCCCGCACGCCCTCACGGTCCTCCGGGCGTGTCTCTCCAGGCGGCGCCACGGAGCGGTTCGGCGGAGTTCAGCCAGGCTCGGGTTGTCTCGGACGTCGGCCATCCGCCATCCGGGGCGGCCCGCGAACCGGTTGCAGGGGTAGATGCCGCCGTCGGCCGAAACGGCCAGGTAGCCTCCCAGGCAATCCGTGAAGGTGCACAGAGCACCGGTCCCGGCGCCCACGCTCCGGGCCATGGCGTCGAAGGTGGGGATCTCCATCCGCCCCAGGTTCTCCAGATAGTGGAGGAACAGATCGGCGAACAGGATCTCCTGGTCATGGGGCGACAGGGCCGAACCCTGATCCCCGGCCGAGGCTCCCACCACGGCATGGATGCCGAAGGGGAGATCCTGTCGGGCAAAAAAGTCGCAGACCTCACGGAAGCGGGGGGCGGACCACCGGGTGAAGGTGCAGATGACGCCCACCGGAACGGCCTTCCGGCGCGCCGCCGCGATCCCCTCCATGGTCCGTCGGAAATAGTCCGCTCCGCGCTGGGCGTCGTTGAGCGCCTCCGGTCCGTCCAGGCTCGTCCCCACGGCGATATGGAAATCCCCCAACAGGGCGGCGAACCGGTCGTCCATTGCCCAAAGGTTGCTCTGCAGGGTCAGTGCGAGGCGGCCGCCGAACCGCTCCCTCATCCGGGGCAGGGCGAGTCGGTACCAGTCGATGCCGGCCAAAAGGGGTTCCCCCCCGTGGAAGGTGATCTCCACCGAAGACTGGTTCCGGGTGATGCTTTCGATCCATCCGAGGGCGGCCTGGAAGGTCCCCGGCGCCATGATCGCCCCCCGGTTGGGACCGAAACAATACGAGCAGGCGGCCTGGCAGGCCGAGGAGGGGATGAGCAGGATCTGGCGTTGTTCCGTGACATGGCCCATTTCGGGCCGAATCCTAGGCGAGATCGACGGAACTGTCAAGTGGGAACAGCGTCATACGAATCGCCCCACGGCCTGGGTTCAAGGGAGCCCGGACCGGAAGACGCGGCGGTTTTTCCGACGCTACAGACGGGACGATCTCCTCCCGTTCTTCAGCTCGAACTCCACGAACAGGGGCTTGTGGTCGGACGTCATGGTCTCCTCGATCACGTCCGGGCTGCCCTCGGTCACGGCGAGATCCTTCTCGCTGTAGTAGACGTGATCCAGGGGGATGTCCGACCGGCTGACGATGGCGTGGGTCTCGGGGGAGAAGTCGACCCGGGCCAGCCCGGCCTCCGTGGCTAGCAGGTCCACATACGCCATGCGTTTGGGACGCCAGGTGTTGAAATCCCCGGCCAGGATGACCGGCCCCCGGTGTTCGGCGACGATTCCGAAGATCTCGTCCATCTGGGCCTTGAAGGAGGCGAGTCCGATCTGGAAGTTGAGGGCGTGGACGTTGACCAGCAGCAAGGACTTCCTGGACGGTCGGAGGGTGTAGGTGGTGAAAAGGGCCGCCTTGGTGGTGTTGGTGATCGGCTCGATGCCTTTGGAGAGCACCGGCCGGGCCGCGGTTGGGGAGAAGGGAGAAGCGGTGAGCACCCCGGCGTAGGCATCGTGCAGGTCCATGAAGGTGTTGGGGGAACAGACCCATCCCATGGGGGCGGTCTTTTTGAAGATCCTTTGGAACTCAGGCTCAATCCTGGCCTCCTGAAAAGTGACCAGGTTCGGGGCCTTCTCCTCGACGATCCGGGCGAACTCCTCGCGCCAGGGGCGTCGCCCCCCTTCTTTGTGGATGTTCCAGTTGAGCAGCCGGATGGACGACTGAGGCACCGTCTTCCATCGGTATTTTCCGCCGTTCACCACAAACGGCTTTTTGACGGGGCTATAACCGCAGTAGGTCAAGAAGAGATAGGAGATGACCACCACCGCCGGCTTCACCCGGTCCCGCATCTTCCGCCCGCCGCGGACTTGCTTTCGAAACATGGGCAAAACTCCAATCGCCCGGTTCCGCCGGACGGTCCCGGCGGAAAAGGGCTTTTCGGTACACACAGCGCACAATTGGTAAAAAGAATAAGTCCATCGGACGCAAACGTAAAGGGTTTCATCTTAAAGGCACAAATCTCGGGGATAGGGAATTCTCGAAATCCTTGGATGCGCGTACCGGGTCATGGTATGTTTGGGGAAATCGGTCCCGGGATCGGTGCGTCGGAGAACTTCCCCAAGGCTTGGGCGGAACGGCCGGCTTCGAAAACCGGGGCGAAGGCGGACCGTTGTGAAATAACCGGCATCTTGCGATGCAACAACAAGGAGGCGACCATGACGGATATCGTGGCCCATGTGAAGGACAAGGACCCAGGAGAGCGGGAGTTCCACCAGGCGGTGGAGGAGGTGATGGACTCGGTCCGCCCGGTTCTCGATCAGCATCCCGAGTACCGGCCGCTGGGGATTCTGGAGCGTCTGGTGGAGCCGGACCGGGTGATCCTGTTTCGGGTGCCCTGGCTCGACGACCAGGGGGAGGTCCGCGTCAACCGGGGTTTTCGCATCGAGATGAACAACAGCATCGGCCCCTACAAGGGGGGCCTGCGGTTCCACCCCTCCGTCAACCTCTCGATCCTGAAGTTTCTCGCCTTCGAGCAGGTCTTTAAAAACGCCCTCACCACCCTGCCCATGGGCGGCGGCAAAGGGGGCTCCGACTTCGATCCCAAGGGAAAGTCGGACAACGAGGTGATGCGGTTCTGCCAGAATTTCATGCTGGAACTCCACCGCCATATCGGCCCGAATACGGATGTTCCGGCCGGGGACATCGGCGTGGGGGCCCGGGAGATCGGGTATCTCTTCGGGATGTACAAGAAGCTGGCCAACGAATTCACCGGGGTCCTCACCGGAAAGAGCGTGGGGTGGGGCGGAAGCCTCATGCGGCCCGAAGCCACCGGATACGGCTCGGTCTACTTTGCCGCGGAGATGCTCGCCACCCGGAAGCAGACCCTGGAGGGCAAGACCTGCATCGTCTCCGGCTCCGGCAACGTGGCCCAGTTCACCGCCGAGAAACTGATCGAGATGGGGGCCAAGGTGGTCACCCTCTCCGACTCCTCGGGCCACATCTACGACGAGGAGGGGATCGACGCCCAGAAGCTCGCCTATGTGAAGACCCTGAAGAACGTCCGGCGGGGACGGATCGAGGAGTACGCGGAAAAGTTTCCGGGGGCGGCCTACACCCCCTACGATCCTTCGGCCGACCACAACCCCCAGTGGGACCATAAGGCCGACTGCGCCTTTCCCAGCGCCACCCAGAACGAGATCAACGGCAAGGACGCCCAGAACCTGGTGAACAATGGCATCTTCCTGGTCTCCGAGGGGGCCAACATGCCCACCACCCACGAAGGGGTCCGGGTCTTTCTGGACAACGGGGTCCTCTACGGCCCCGGCAAGGCGGCCAACGCCGGGGGGGTCTCCGTGTCGGGACTGGAGATGACCCAGAACAGCATGCGCCTGTCCTGGACCCGGGAGGAGGTGGACAACCGGCTGAAGCTGATCATGCACAGCATCCACCGGACCTGCCTGGACGCCTCCGAACGGTACGGGGCGCCGGGCAACTACGTTCGGGGGGCCAACATCGCCGGATTCATCAAGGTGGTCAACGCCATGATCGACCATGGCGTGGTCTAGAATTCCGGCACGCCTTTCCGGCGGGATGCGGATATGACGCGGGAAGGGCACAGGGGGCTTGCCGACCGCGACATCGAGGATGAAGGGACGGGAAGGATGGAGATGGAGACAGCGACCGTGCCGGAGGATCATCAGCCCTCCGTCCTGGTGGTGGACGACAACGCCAGGAACCTTCAGGTTCTCGGCAACATCCTGAAAACCAGCGGCTTTCGGGTGGGGCTGGCCATGGACGCGGAAAGGGCCTTCCGGTTCACCGGGAAGATCAAGCCGGATCTGGTCCTCCTCGACGTGATGATGCCGGACATGGACGGATACCAGGTCTGCGGAAAGCTGAAGGCGGATCCCGGGACCCGGGAGATCCCCGTCATCTTCATCAGCGCCCTGAACGAAGCCGAGGACAAGGTCCGGGGGTTCGAGGCCGGCGGCGTGGACTATATCACCAAGCCCTTCCACCAGGAGGAGGTCCTCGCCCGGATCCGGACCCACATCGAGCTGAAACGGACCCGGGAACAGCTCAAGGCGGCCTTCGAGGAACTCCAGCGGGTCAATGCCCGGCTGGAGTCCGCCGCCCGGACCGATACCCTGACCCGGATCTCCAACCGCCGGGACATCACCGAAAAAATGGCGTACGAATCGGCCCGGTCCGTGCGAAACGGCCGGCCCTTCTCCCTCATCCTGGCCGACATCGACGATTTCAAGCGGATCAACGACTCCTACGGCCACGACTGCGGCGACCAGGTCCTGGTCCACGTGGCCCGGACCATCCGTTCCAGACTGCGGAAACAGGATGTCCTGGCCCGGTGGGGGGGAGAGGAGTTCCTGATGCTCCTTCCCGAGACCGGGGCGACCGGCGCCGGGTCGGTGGCCGAGGCGATCCAGGGGGAACTCCGGGATCACCGGTTCGAGCACGACGGCCGCCCCCTCTCCGTGAGCATGACCTACGGAATCAGCGTCTTCTCGCCCGAAAACAGCGTGGAGCAGTGCATCAAGCTGGCGGACGAAGCCCTCTACCAAGGCAAGGGCGCGGGCAAGGACCGCATCGTGATTTCCGGCGAGTGACGGGTGTCCGCGCACCACAAGGAAGGGACGGGGAGGACGGCCCATGGAAGGCGGGGACGCCTTCCGCCGGTGACGGTGCTGATCCTTCTGTTGTGGGCCGGGGTCGCCGCCGGCGAGGAATCCCCTCTCCGGCGGGTCCTTCTGCTCAACTCCTACCAGCCCAACATGACCTGGGTGGAGCAGATCGAAAAGGCGGTCTTCGATGTCCTGCGCCCCGCCGAAAACGACATCATCCTCTACATCGAATACATGGACACGAAACACGTCTCCACTCCCGCCTACTTCGACCGGCTCAAGGAGGTCTACCGGATCAAATACGGCCACCTCAAGCTCGACCTGATCCTCTCCTCGGACAACCACGCCTTCGACTTCCTCCGCAGAGAGAGGGACGCGCTCTTCCCCGGGGCTCCCGTGGTCTTCTGCGGGGTCAACTTCTTCAAGGATGACCAGATCAGCGGCATTGCCGACTTCACGGGGGTGGCCGAGACCTTCGACGCCCGGGGCACGGCGGAGCTGATCCTCCGGCTCCACCCCGACGTGGAGACGATCTTCATCATCAATGACTACCTCAAGACCGGCCGTGCCTGGTCGGATACCATGAAGGAGGATCTGGCCCCCCTGGCGGCCAGGGTGGCCATGGACTATGCGCCGGACATCCCCTTCGAACAGCTCATCCACCGGATCGGGACCCTCCGGCCCGGCACCGTCATCCTTCTCGGCGTCTACTTCGGGGATACCTTCGGCCGGTATTTCACCTACGAGCGGATCGGGGCCCTCCTCTCGGAGGCGGCCGAGGTGCCGGTCTACTGCCTCCTCGACTTCAATATCGGATACGGGACCGTGGGGGGCAAGGTGATCAACGGATACGACCAGGGCGCCGCCGCGGCAGCCATCGGGCTTCGGGTCCTCGACGGGCAGGACGCCGGCGGCATCCCGGTGCGGAAAAACGGCTTCCACCGGTTCATGTTCGATTACCGGCAGCTCCGGCGCCACCGCATCGACATGGGCGAACTCCCGCCGGAGAGCACCATCCTGCACCGGCCGACCTCCTTTTACGATCGCCACCGCCCGGTGATCCTGACCACCCTGGGGGTCATCGCCTTCCAGGCCCTCATCATCGTGGCGCTCCTGATGAACGTCCGGCGGCGCCGCCGGGCCGAGGCCTCCCTGAAGCTTCTCAACGAGACCCTGGAGAACCGGGTCCGGGACCGGACGGCGGAGATCACCAAGATCAACCAGGATCTCCAGGAGAGCGAGGCCAAGTACCGGAACCTCATCGAGCGGGCCGGGCCGGGATTCCTCATCATCCAGGAGGCGCGGATCAAGTATGTCAACCATCGGCTGGCCGCCATGGTGGGATGGGACCGGGAGGCGTTGATCGACCGGCCCTTCCATCTCCTGGCCTCGGAGCGCGACCAGGATCTTGTCAAGGACCGGTACCGCCGACGGATGCGGGGCGAGGAGGTGCCGGAAACCTACGAGACCGTCCTCCAGGGCCGGAGGGGGAATTCAATCCACGTGGAGGTCAACGCCAGCGTGCTCCACTACATGGGGCAACGGGCCGACTACGTCTACGTCCACGACATCACCGGGCGCAAGGAGGTGGAACGGACCCTCAAGGCGGCGGCCGAGGCGGCCGAGGCGGGAAGCCGGGCCAAAAGCGCCTTTCTGGCCAACATGAGCCACGAGATCCGGACCCCCATGAACGCCATCCTCGGGTTCAGCGATCTTCTGATGAAACGGGCCGAATCAACGGAGCAGAAGAGATACCTCTCCCAGATCCACGCCGGCGGCCGGGCCCTCCTCTCCCTGGTCAACGATGTTCTCGACCTCTCCAAGATCGAAGCCGGGAAGATGGAGATCTGTCCGGAGCCGATCCAACCCCGGAAGATCTTCGCCGACGTCGGGCAGGTTTTTTCCCAGAAGGCCCGGGAAAAGGGACTCGACCTTCGGACCTCCGTGGACGACGCGATCCCCCGGCTGCTGATGCTCGACGAGCCCCGGCTCCGGCAGGTGCTCCTCAACCTGGTGGGCAACGCCGTCAAATTCACCCCGGAGGGCCATGTCGCCGTATCGGTACGGGCGGCGGGCGGGTGGAAAGAGCGCCGGCGCCGAACCGGAGAGCGGATCACCCTGGAGATCGAGGTGGCGGACACGGGGATCGGGATCCCAAAGGAACAGAGGGGGTCGGTCTTCGACAGCTTCCATCAGGAGAGCGGCCGGATCTCGAAGAAGTACGGCGGTACCGGCCTGGGACTCGCCATCTCCAAGCGGCTAGTGGCGCTGATGGATGGCGAACTCTCGGTCCACGGCCGCCCGGGGGGAGGCTCCCGGTTCCGGCTGGTTCTGCCCGATGTGGTGGTGGCCGAACCGGCGGCGCCGGAGGCGCCCCTCCTCCCGGATGCGGCCGGCGGGACGCGATTCGCCCCGGCCCGGATCCTGGTGGTGGATGACACGCCGTCGAACCGGGAGATCATCCTGGGGTACCTGGAGGGAGAGCCCCTGGAGATCCTGGAGGCGGAGAGCGGGGGCGCCGCCCTGGACGTACTGGCCGCCGGGCCGGTGCCGGACCTGATCCTGATGGACCTGAGAATGCCCGACAAAAGCGGGTTCGAAACAGCGGCCGAGATCCGGGAGCGGCCCGAATGGCGGCGGATCCCCCTGGTGGCGATGACCGCATACACCCTGAAGGAAGCTCTGGAGAAGACCCGGGACCTCTTCGACGGCTGTCTCACCAAACCCATGTGCGAGATGGATCTGGTCCGGGAACTTGGCCGGTTCCTGCGGATCGAACAGGTCTCCGGGCCCGGCGTCCCGGAGGATCGGGACACGGAACGCTCCCCCGGACCGTCGGCGTGCGCATCGGCCCTGGGATCGGACCCCGCCGGGATCCCGGCCGTTTTCGAGAACGACCTGCTGCCGGCGTGGCGGCGGCTCAACGGCGCCTTCTTCATGGACGACATCGCGGGGTTCGCCCGACGGCTGTCCGCCATGGGAGACCGGTACCGGATCGGCGCCCTGGCGGAGTACGGCCGGGAGCTGAACGAGATGGCCCAGTGGAGCGACATCGGCCGCATCGAGGCCCTGATGGCGGAATTCCCCGATTTGGTGGAACGAATCCGCCGCGCAAACGGGTACCCCCGGCCGCCCACCGAAAAAGAGCCGCGTTAGGCTCCGCGGGCGGTGACCACCATCCGGTGATCCATGAACCCCCGGTCCTCCTCGCCGGCCCCCACCGAAAGCCCGGTGTGGACCGTCACGTCATCGAACCCGGCATCGGCGATCAGCCCGGCAAGGGCCTCGGCGTCGTAGAGGCGGATGGCGTAGCTCCGGTCCCGGATCAGGCCGTTCTCCTTGCTCAGGACCAGCTCCCGGGCCAGGACCCGGCCGTCCCGGATCTCCCGCCTCCGGCAGACCACCACGTCGTCGCCGATCTCGTGCCAGGCCCGGGGGACCAGCCGATCCCTGACGGCGTCCCCGTCGGTCACGTCCACCAGAAGTCCCCCGCTGGGCCGGAGGACCCGCCGGATTTCGGCGAGGATCGCCCCGTCCCCAGCCCCGTCCGCCCCGTCCCCCGCCTCGTCCGCCACATACCCCAGGGAGTTGCCCAGCACCAGGACATGGTGGAAGGCCCCGTCGGGAAACGGGAGGTTCCGGGCGTCGCCGTTGACGAAGGCCCCGTTGTCCTCCTTTCCGAAGATCCGGCGGAGCCCCCGGCGCAGCAGGTGCCGGGAGTAGTCGAGCACCGTGCAGCCGGCGTGGCCCCGCTCCCGGAGCGCCAGGGTGTGGCGGCCCTGGCCGCCGCAGAGATCGAGGATCCGATGGTCCGGCTCAAGGGGCAGGAGGCGGGCGAAGAGGTCGGCCTCCCGCCGGGTGAGGGCGTCGTCGCAGACCGACCGGGCGTCGGTGACCAGGTAGACCTCGTCGAAGAGGGTCTTCCACCACCCGGGGTCCACGCTCAGGGTCACGGTTCCTCCTCCGGGTGGGCCCCGAAGCTGAAGAGGCCGTCCGAGGCGAAGATGGCCGGGGATCCGCCCCAGGGCTGGAGGCGGGCGATGGCGAGTTCCTCCTCCTCGATGGTGATATATTCGTCGAGCTGGCCCGTGGGCCACATCCGCTCCAGGGTGGCGCAGTCGGCCCACATGGCGGCGCTGTACCGCTTGAGGGCCTCGATCTGATCGAGGGTGAGGAGCCTCGGCCGAAGGGCGATCCTGATGGGCCCCAGCAGGTAGGTGAACCGCTCCCGGAGGGCCAGGGATTTCTGGAGGTCCGTAAGCTCGGCAAGCCGGTCCGGGTCCATGGCCAGCAGGGCGTCGTTGATCCGGTCGGTCGCCTCCCGAACCCCCATCTCCGAGCGGAGCACGGCCAGGGGCTGGACCCCGCCGCCGCTGCCCACGTTGGTGGGCACCCCCCCGTACCGCCCCAGGAAGCCGAAGACGGTGTCCGGCCCCAGGAGGCACCGGAAATCGGTCTGGCACCGCTTCAGCTCGACCCGGTTCGTTTCGGGGTCGAACTCCGGGATCTCCTCGGCCCAGAGGTGGAGCGGGATCTTCTCCTGGAGGATGTACCCCCCCTCGGCCAAAGCGAGATCGATGGCCCCGTCCCCGTCCGGATTGACCACCCCCACCCGGACCCCCTTGCCGGAGTACCCCCGCTCCGGCTTCAAGACCAGCCGGTCCCAGTTCTCCCTTGTCCACGCCACCAGATCCGCGATGGGCTCCCCGGCCGGCCCCTCGGTCTTTCTGGGAAAGAAGCGCCGGGTCCAGGGGGTCCGGGCGACCGTCTCTTGATGGAACCGGTTCCGGTAGGGGCCGGTCATCACCTCGAACATGCTCTTGACGTTGATGGGCTCGGTGCCCCGGGGGTTGATCACCCGGTGCTCCCGGACCGCCTGGAGCAGGGGATCGACGCCGTGCTTCCGGTGGAGGTCGAGGAGCACGTCGTTGTTGAAGTCCATGAAGACCACCGACACCGGCCGCCCCTGGTGGCAAACGCGACCGCCGGCGATCTCGAACTCCGCCGGCCCGGCCAGCACGCCGGTGACCCCGTCAAAGCCGTCCAGACGTCGGGCCAGGTTCTGGTTCTCCGTGACGTCGGCCAGGGTCTCCTCCTCCGCCACCACCGCGATGACGCCGGGTTCGTCCCCCGAAAGGCGCCGGTGGACCCCCACCAGCATCTCGGCGAACCCCACCACCGGATAGAGGAGCGGATGGTCGAAGTCGAGGTCGAGCCCCACGGGCCGGATCTCCTCCAGGGCCGCCCAGACCGCCTTGGCGATCTCCTGGGTGGTCCGCTGGTAGTCCCAGCCGCCGGGGCTGCCCATGTTCCATTCGGAGTGGTATCCAAGAAATTCCGTCACGTCTCCCTCCCTGGGTCGGGGCGGCGCCGACCGGCCCGGAGCCGCCGCTCCAGGGCCGCGAACCCCACCTCCCCCTGTGCCAGGACCGTCCGGGCGAAGGTGGCGGGGGTGTGGCCGCCGTCTTTGGATGTTTGATAGAGGGTCCGGAACCGCCGCATGCCGATGGCGTAGCAGATCTGGTATCCGGGCTTCAGGGCGTACCGGCGGACCATGGCCCGGGCCTGGTCCGGGTCCCGGCCCGCCTCGGCCAGCGTTCGCGCGGCCCCGGCCAGGTCCGTTCGGCCGGTGTGGAGATCGAGGTCCGCAAGGCCCCGCATGGCCCGCCAGAAGCGTCGCTTGGCCAGCAGCAGGCGATCGGCGGGACCCTCAAAAAAGCCGGTGTGAAAGAGGAGTTCCTCGGAGAAGCAGGCCCATCCCTCGTAGAAGAGGGGGAACTCCAGATGGCGCCGGACGGTCCGGGCCAGGCCCCACCGGCGGGTGTCGAGCAGGTGGTGGCCGGGGTAGGTTTCGTGGGCGGAGAGGAGGCGGAGGTCCTTGGGCATTGAATCCGAGCCGTCGGCCTCGGTCACGAAGAAGGTCCCCCCCGTTGGCGGGTGGCCGGGGGGCATGGAGTAGGCGGCGCTGCTCCGGACCGCCGATAGGTAGGACGGGACCGGGGCCACCCGCACCGGCGCCGTCTCCAGCACCTCCGGATCGACCAGGCCGGCCGCCTCGCAGTGGGCACCCAGGGCCTCGATGGCCTCCCGGT
>CAYSLC010000038.1:0-30925 GCA_964431545.1 uncultured Desulfobacteraceae bacterium
CCCGTGATGATGGGCCGGTCCGGGTCGCCTTCCAGGAAATCGACGATTACCTCCTGGCCGATGCGGGGAATGTACATGGCGCCCCATCCGGCGCCGGCCCACAACTGGCTGACCCGGATCCAGCAGGAGCTTTTATCATCCCGCTGGCCCTCCCGGTCCCAATGAAACTGGACTTTGACCCGCCCGTGTTCGTCCGTGTAAATCTCTTCCCCCGACGGACCCGTGACGATGGCCGTTTGGGCGCCCCGAACCACCGGCTTAGGGGTTTTCCGGATCGGCCGGTAGGGGATTTCATAAGGGATGCATTGGAACCGATTATCATACTTGTAGTCGGCGCTGAAGGGGTCCCTCCGGGATGTTGTCCCCTCCATCTCTTGTACAACCTCGTGTTCGATCTCGGTGAGCAGGTATTCCTTGCCGTCGAAATCCGGCCGGTAATAGTCCGCCAGCCGGAAACGATATCCGGTGACAAAGGCCCGGCAATCGCTGGCGCCGACCAGTTTCGTCACCTGGGCCTCCTCCTCTTCCATCCGTACATTGACCAGCCGATCCCCGCCCCCTCTTTTGGCATACAACCCCGGATAATCGTAGATTTCCCGCTCGCCCGGCCCCAGCATTGTTTTCGCGGACGCATCCACCAGCAGGTTGCTCGACGGGGTCTCAAAGTTGTAGTCGGCCAGGGCGTATTTGCCGGGCCGGATCTCCTGGACCACCTTCAGCTGGGTGAGGACATCTTCCTCCATCCACCCCCCATGGCTGGTATGGTAGGCGGCGACCTCCTGTCCCGGGCAGGGTTTATTCTTATCCGGCGCGTCCGCCAGGACGAGCCGGTGGACCCCGTATTCGTGTTCGAAAAAATAATGAATCCCCTCTTCCTCCAGGAGACGCGAGATGAAATCAAAGTCTGTCTCCCGGTACTGGACGCAATACGTCCTCGTCTCATAGGCCCCGTTGAGGCGGACGTTGTAATCCCTGAAGCCCTTTTCGGCGAAAATCATCTCCACAATGTCCGGGACGGACAGATTCTGGAAAATCCGCGAATCGGCTGTACGGGCCAGCAGCCAGAGCCACGGGACCATCGTGGCGGTATAATAGGAAAACCGGGCGTCGCTGCCACCCCAATCCCCCCCTCCCCTGCCCTGGGAAAACCGGGAAACGATACCGCTGAAATAGCGCTCTCCGCCATCGGCCAGGACGACGGTGATCGTCACCGGCTTGCCGATGATCTCCTCGAACGGGATACTGTGGATTTCGGACATCAAATCGAGTTCGAAGGAAAAAAGGTTGGACAGGCTTTCCCGGCCCCTGAATGACTTCAACAGCAACACGTCTTTTCCCAGGGGGGAATCGAATGCGACCATCCGGTTTTCTTGAGTGTACATGGGCATGGCGTTCCGATTTCTTGGGTGTAGTCAGCGGAATACGATGGCGTAACGCTTTTTGATTTTTATTATCCGACCCTGTAGCGCATGTCAATAGGCGCGCCGGACCGGGCGCCTTTCCCCATCCCGTTTTTTTACCTTATCTGCCCTCATTCCATACACGATATAGCAGTTGAAACAACGCATGTCGATCGTCTCCATGTCCCTGGAAAACCGGGTTGACGCCGGCCTTCTCACCGATCAAGCCACCGTCAGGCTGCTGGTGTTCAACGGCCTGTTGATCGCTTCGGCCGGCAGGACATGCTCCATTCCCCGGATAGGAACCAGGATGTCATGGGAGTTGGTCCCAGCGCCCTGCTGCTGGCCGATTTGACCACCCGAAAAGAGGGGCATCGAGCCGCCGATCCCGGAACCGGCTGGGGTATCCGTTCTGGCGGCCCGCCACAGCAGATGTGTCCTTGCCGGTGTTCTGCGCATCATTCAGAGGCTCCTGGAACCGGGTTTTTGTTTCCGGCCTCCAGCCCGGATCAGGGGCCTCCAATGGGATGACCACGCCCGCCTAAAAACGGCGCCACCGATTTTCTTCTTGATTTACCAACGGTTCCGATATAAACTTCATATTAAATAAAATTAAGTTGTTAACACTCAGAAAACCATACCGGACGCCAACATTGGAAACCATCAGCCGCCGCCAACCCTTTCGGAAGGTCTAAAGCCATTGACTGACCCCATCGCCACTCCAAAAAATAAAAAAATTTTATTCTGGGTATGTTCCTTTGCCTGGATCGCGCTTACCCTCGCGGGGTATTCGGTTTACCGGCATTCGGTAAAACGGTTCCACCAAGAGGCTCAACAGACGATCGTCCACAGCATCCGGACGGCGGGTGGCGACTCCGGTTATAGAAAAGCGATGGTCGCGATCCAAAACCTCGCCGGCAGCGAATTGCCCGCTTATATCGATCTCGGGGAGCAGGAAGAAGTGGAAGAGCGCCTGGACGAGGCAGCGAGCCGGTTCTCTCCACAAGCCGCCATCACATTGTTGAATAAGGATGGCACCGTCCTGGCGCGGCGGGGAAACAGCCCCGTGCCGCTCGAATCGATCATCCCGCTTGCCGAAGTATCCGGAATCGACACCGGACTCCTGATTCCTGTGAAGGGGGAAATCTTTGCGGTGTTTTCCGATCAACTGATGTTTTTCCAAGACAACGTCGCCAGGATAAAAGTCTGTCTGCCCACAGGGGTCAACAGCCCGCTCGGCAGCTACCTCATGGTATTCATTCTATGGTCGGTTCTCCTGGCGCCGGGATTGATCGCCGTTGGGGTATTGGTGTCCAAATTTGCCGGCCACCGCTCCCAAACACGGGCGGTTCGACGGGCCGGCGAAGAAAAAGCGCGGGATATGTTGCAGCTTTTTTCCCAACTTCAAGCGCTTTACAGCCGGAAAGACCGTCAGGAGAATGCTTTTGGCCAATACATACTGAGCCATCTGATCGCCAAAGGCGGGATGGCGGAGTTGTTCATCGCCAAAAAGGTGGGGCAATACGGGTTTGAAAAAACGGTGGTGTTGAAAAAAATATTGCCGCACCTTTCCGATCAGGCGGAATTTATCGCCATGTTCATCGAGGAAGCCAAGCGGAGTGCGATACTCGATCATTCAAATATCGTGCGCACCGACGATTTCGGCGAGATCGCCCAGACAGACGACCACGGCCGGGAAAAAAAAGAATATTTCATTTCCATGGAATTCGTGCAGGGAAAAAACCTTCAGGAACTGCTGAAAGAGCTGGGCCGGGCCTTTCCCATCGACGCTTCCTGCTTTATTGCCTCCCAGGTATGCCGCGGGCTGGAATACGCGCACGGGAAAGGCATCATTCACCGGGATATCAGCCCCCACAACATCATGATCTCCTTTGAAGGCGACGTGAAAATCACCGATTTTGGCATCTCCAAAGCCAGCACAGACATCAGTCTGACCCAAACCGGCGTTATCAAAGGGCATATAGGATACATGTCTCCTGAACAAATCCAGGCAAAGGAGTTGGGGCCTCAAACGGATATTTACTCTCTGGGCATCGTCTTTTACGAAATGCTGTCAGGGCGCAAGCTGTATAAATTCGGTTCCCTTATCGAAGCCGTCAACTTGATACCGGTGACCGAAATCGCCCCCATTCAAACGATCGTGCCGGGCATCTCGAACGAATTGAATCATATCGTCATGACATGCCTGGAGAAGGATCGATCGGAACGGTTTCAGCACATCGGTCAGGTTGCGGAGAGACTGGAAGACCACATGCGGGACGCCACGGTTGTCTATAGCAGGTCGGACCTTGCGAAGTTCATGAAGCAACATTTCAAGGAGACCCATATCACCAAAACCGGTGGACAGCTCAATGCCAGCCTCGTCTGGCAGGTTTCCCGCCATATAGTCGACAGCGCGGTTGCCAACACATCGGAAGGATAACGTCCCCACCGAGGTTATTCGGAAGCCTCATTTTGCAATCGGGATTTGTGCTGCTCGGCCTTTTCGATTTTCTCCGCAACATTTTCATAATCCGGATCGATGGCCGCCACCGCCCGCCATTCTCTAATGGCGCTTTCCAGTGCAGCGACGGCTTCCCGCCCCGCCTTTCCGCCCGCTTCCACAAAATGGCGCCGACCCAGTTCATAGTGGAGGGCTTTCAGGCGATCTCTGCATTCTGCACAGGCAGGATTGTAACGCAGCGCATTATCAAAATGGTATTGGGCGTCTTTGATTGCGCCGGTTTCCCAATACGCCGCCCCTAACCGGCGATGGGACCGGTAAAGATATTCTGCGGCCCGCTTTTCTTCAGCGTTGATTCGGATCACGGCAGCCAGCGCATCGACCGCATCTTCGTAAGCGCCCTGTTCAAAGCTGGCGATGCCGCTTTTCAGGGCGTTTTCCACTTCAATGGTTTGTGACAGGTATTCCTGGCAGGCACTGCATCCGTCCGAATATCGCAAAGCGACCTTAAAATTCTCCCGTGCCGCAGCATATGCCCCTTCCTTGAACAAAGCGAGCCCCATGCCGAGGTGCGATTGGGCGAGGTATTCCGCTGCGGTGGCGTCGTCCGGATTCAAATCGACCACCCGCATCAACGCCGTGACTGCGCCCTGAAAATCATCGTCGTTGTAGCGGGCAATCCCCTTGTTTAAGTCGGCCTCCGCCGTCCTGGCCTTTTGGACGTATTCGCCGCACGCCGCGCATTCGCCCGCCCGCTTTGCCGACTCGAACGCCTTCAGGGCCGAACCGTAGTCTCCTTTTTCGTACAATCTCTTGCCGCGCTCGAAATGTTCGTTTTTCGCCGGTCCCGGCTCCGGAACCGGAGGGGTGGATTGAGAGCCGGAACGATCATCGGCCCCGGTCGTTTTCGTCTCTTCTGAATCCCGGGTTTGGCTGTCTGACGGGGTTTCCGGCCGCTCTTTGGCGACAATCCGGATGCTTTCAGGAACCGGATCCGGGAAAGTAACCGCTGCAACAATCGAATTTCCAAATCGATCCCATACTTTCCCCCAGTCAAGCGAGACGCTGCCCCGGACCCCCAGCGTGATCACCGGGATGTCGTGCGTTTCTCCGAAATGGCCGAGAGATCCGTTGCTGGTCGGAATCTGGTGGATGGGCAATCCATCGGCATAGGCTTGAATGTGTTCGGCTATCGTTTTCGCCGCCGCCATATCCGCACCGTCGTAATCGAGAAATCTCAGTTTTCGGATGCTGATCACCCGATCCGGGTGGTGGGTGTTGATGGCGTCGAGCACCGCCTGGGTCTCCGGCTGGGGCACTTCTGATAGAAAGTCCCGGTTAAGATCGATGTTGTTCGCATTCCGCCGGGTCTGTTTCTCGATGGCATCCGGGTTCACTTCGGGCAGCAACACGACTTTTCGATTGACCAGCAGTCGCTTGTGCTCCATGAGATACTGAGACAATCGATGGAGCAACGGCGTCCCGATGACTTCATCCCCGTGCATGGCCGCCATCATCAGAACAACCTCTGTATGCGACTGTTTCGCCGTGTCGGGGCTGTCACCGACCGACTGCGGTAGGGTCAGTATGATCGATTTGATCGGTCGCCCCTCCACAGAATGTCCGATCACGGATTCTTTTTTAATCTGCACCGGTTTCGGTGTGGGCGGCCGCTCTGCAGAGGGCTTGACATTATGGGAGCAGCCGATCGCAAAGAACAGGATAAGCAGGTAAACATAGAAGATCGCGATGACACTGTTGATCGCTGGTTTTCTCAACGTTTTTCTCCTTTAGCCGGCGGTCGGCCCAAAATCAAGATGTGTCCGGCAAGCCCGGACGGCACCGTTGCCTCTGTAAAGCCCGGATGCGCCGCATCCGGGGCACTCCGTGCGGAACAGGCCATTATTCTGCATTTTGGTCCCATTTTCACTCTTTCCTCTCCAGCCCGCTCCGCCGCCGTTTTTAGAGGAGGTGTTTCGGAATAATAACCCCCCTTTCCCCGAGTTGCCGAATAATCCCGAGCACCGACGCCATAATCCGTTCAGAATCCACCTCCAAGGCGGCCGCCAGTTCTTCGATCAACTCGCCCATAGGCCGTTTACCGTTGCAGCGTCCTAACAATCCAATCATCCGGCCGTCCACATTGCCCGTGTAACAGATGCCCCGGGTCATGCCAAGAACCAGATGTTCAATCGACCACCCGTCGCCGGACGACCGAGAGCGTTGCCGCAGGCAGGCGTCTTCGGAAATCAAAAAAGCTGTTTTGAGCAATGTGTCGTTCGATGCGGAGACAGCAAAATCCCGCCACTCAAAGCCTCTCTCAATGCATCGCCCGGCATCCTCATCTATTTGCTCCACATCCTCTTCAAACCGATGCCATTGGGGCGGGCGGTTCGTTTTCCGCATGTTGATCAACCCGGTGCTGATCGCTTCGATATGCCGGCGTTCATAATATTCGATCCACTTTTCCCACCGGCTGGCATAGGCCGATGGGTCCAGTTTTTCGGTTTCAGTGAGCCAATTGACAGCATAGGCTGCCGGACTCTGGGTGGTCAAATTTAACACCCACACATCGCATCCGCTTTCCTGGAACCATCTCTGAAGTCGATGCTGCCAGGGGGTTCCCCGGATATGCGCCCATTGGGCGGTGAGTTGGCAAAGGCCGCCCTCATTCAGGAACCGGGGGGCGTCCCGTATGATCCGCTCCACAAATCCATCCCCTGCCATGCCGCCGTCCCGAAAAGCAAACCGGGATTCCGGTGAAATGGCAAACGGCGGATTGACGAGAATAGTGTCGAAACGGTCTGTCTCAACAGGTTCGAACAAGCTCCCCCTGCGGAATTCCATATTCCATACATTGTTTAGCGCTGCATTAAAGGCGGCGATATTCAACGCCCTGGGGTTGACGTCCGTGCTGATCACCCGTTCGCTGTGACTCGCGCACATAATGCCCTGAATGCCGCAACCGGTCCCCATGTCCAGAACCCAACCCGCCCGCCGGCGGACGGCGGCATGGAGTAGTCGGATGGAGGAAGGGCCAGGGCCGTGTACATGATCCGGCCGCATCTCCTGATGGGTCTCTTTCCGGGTCGGATCGAAGGCAATCCAACAGGGTCCCGATGGCACCAGTCGAAAAACCGCATGGATCCGTTCGCCTTCTCTCCTCAGCAAACCGGTCTCCAGCCATGAATCGATCGTCATGGGCGCCACGGCCCGCCGGGCCCAAGACATCTCCACGGGCACATTCAATATGAAAAGCCGGATCAAGACATCAACAGGCGCCCCGCCGGCGGTCATCCTCAGCAGGCGCGGGAATTCTTTTTGTTCCACCCGAACCGAATCCTCCTGGTTCAAGTGTTCCAGTATCCCCCTTTCGTTGAAGTGGGCTTCGTGTAAAACCTTTCGGATCCCGCCGATCCGATCCACGTCCAGAACAAGCGGATGCTCTCGATCTGTCGAATGCATGGCGGGGTTTCCCATCGGATCGGAAAAGGGCGGTGACGGCTATGCCACATCGAAGCGGAAGCCGTCATCCTCCACTGCGACCTGGACCCGCTTCAATTGCTGCCCCTCCCCCATCCGGGACAACATCTCCTTCGACATTTCCGGCAACAAGGTATTGGTGAGAATATGATCCACGTTCCGGGCCCCGCTGTCCACTTCGGTACACCGCCCGGCAATGGCGGCGACCAATTCCTCGTCATAGACAAAGGCGATGTTCCGGTTATCCGCCATCCGCTTGGCGATGCGATCCAGTTTGAGCTTGACGATTCGCTGCATATTGTCATCGGTGATGGGAAAATACGGAACGATTTTGAGCCGTCCGAGAAACGCCGGTTTGAAATGCTTCTGAAGCTCCGGGCGCAACATTTCAGCGAGTCCGGCTGCATCGGGTCGGGTCTCCTCGTCGGCACATACATTCATGATAAGGTCGGTACCCAGGTTGGAGGTCATGGTGATCAACGTGTTTTTGAAATCAATCTGACGTCCCTCGCCATCCTCCATGACGCCCTTGTCGAACACCTGATAGAACAACTCGGTCACATCCGCGTGGGCCTTTTCGATCTCGTCCATCAAGACCACGCTGTAAGGGCGTCGGCGGACAGCCTCCGTGAGCACCCCGCCTTCGCCGTATCCCACATAGCCCGGAGGCGAACCCTTCAGGCTCGACACCGTGTGGGCCTCCTGGTATTCGGACATGTTGATGGTGATCAGATTCTGTTCGCCGCCGTACAGAAGTTCCGACAGGGCCAGGGCCGTTTCGGTTTTGCCCACCCCGCTGGGCCCCACCATCAGGAGAACCGCCGTGGGTTTGGAAGGATCTTCAATGCCGGCATGGGCGGTCTGGACCATCTGGGCGATGGCCGTCAATGCGTGGTCCTGCCCGATGATCCGATGGCCCAGCTTTTCTTCCAGGTTCAGGACGGTGTCGATCTCGTCGGTCATCATCCGCCCGGTAGGGATGCCGGTCCATCCCGAGATGACCTCGGAGACGATATGGCTGTCCACCGCGATCTGGATCATGGGCGCCGCGCCCTGAAGTGCCGCCAATTCGGCCTCGAGGTCCCTCAACCGCGCCTGTTTCCCAGCCAGCGCCAGCCCGTCCCCTTGACTGGCTTGCTGGATCTCCTGCTGGAGTTTCAGGATCTCTTCCGCTGCCGCCAATTCCTGCCGCCATTGGTCGTTCAGGCCGGAAAGTTCTTCCTGGACCGACGTTTTCTCGGCTTCCAGGGACGCCATACGGTCGCCATGGTCCCGGCCCATCAGCACTTCACGATTCAGAAGCGTCCATTCACGATCGATTTGGGCGATTCGGCGGTTGGCCGCCTCAATGGGCGGCGGCACCGTGTTGAGGCCGATGGCCACCCGGGCGCAGGCCGTATCGAGCACGCTCACGGCCTTATCCGGGAGATGCCGCCCGGAAAGATACCGGTGGGAGAGGCGGACCGCATCCAGCAATGCGGCGTCCGTTGTCATGACCTTGTGATGGGCTTCGAGAAAGGGGGCGATGGCGCGCATCATGACCAGACAGTTGTTCTCATCGGGCTCTTCAATTTTCACCACCTGAAACCGGCGGGTCAGGGCGGCGTCTTTTTCAAAATACTTTTTATACTCGGCCCAGGTGGTGGCCGCAATGGTTCTCAGCTCTCCACGGGCCAGGGCCGGCTTGAGTAAATTCGCCGCATCGCCCGACCCGGCCGCCCCTCCGGCGCCGATGAGGGTATGGGCTTCGTCGATAAAAAGGATGATGGGGACTGGCGATGCCTTGACGTCTTCGATAACGGATTTAAGCCGGTTCTCGAATTCGCCTTTGACCCCTGCACCCGCCTGGAGAAGCCCCAGGTCCAGGGTATGAAGGGCCACGTTTTTCAATGGTTCAGGGACGTCCCCCTGGACGATTCGGAGAGCGAATCCCTCCACCACCGCGGTTTTCCCCACGCCGGCCTCTCCGGTGAGGATAGGATTGTTTTGCCGCCGCCGAATAAGGATGTCGGCCATTTGACGGATCTCCGTATCCCGGCCAAGCACCGGATCGATCTCACCTTTTCGGGCCCGGTCCGTCAAATTGATGGTGTATTGGTCCAATGCGCGAGAGCCGCCCGGAGAAGGCCGCCCGGTAGGGACCTCTGCATCCGTTTTGGCGACGTCGCCCGCCACAGCTTCCGCCGATCCGGCGGTCAGATCGCCGAGATGATCACTCAGGGTTTCCACGGAAATGCGTTTGAGCGAATCGGCGCTGGCCGTCAGCATCCGTGCCATCTTCTCGTCTTTTAGCAGTGCCAGCAGCACATGTCCGGAACGGATTTGCGGAGCGCCGTAATCCAGCGAGGCCAGCAACCAGGCATCCTGAATGGTATCCGGGATGTGGGGGGACAGGGCCGGCGTTCGAGCATTCCCGGTTTTGAAATGCTCCATGGCCCGGGTCAAATCGGCCGCCAGGTGGGCCTCATTGATTTCGAAATACCGAAGGATCTTCTGAAGGTCGGTGTTGTCGATATCGAGGAGTTTGAGTAAAAAATGTTCCACATCCACTTCATAATGGGTCTGGGACAAACAGAGCCCGGCGGCGGATTCCAGGGCTTGCCGGCAAGGCGGGTTCATTTTTCCAATGAGCGATTTGATATTGGGCATGCCTGGCCTCCATTTCATGGTCAACATTCATCGTTACAGCACCGGGACGAACCGGACGCTGATGGAAGGATCTTTTGCCGTCCGTCTTGACAGCGGACGGTTGACGTCAGCATGGCGAATCGGCCGCGTGGTAATCCGGAGGAACGCCCCGGCGACCACCGGCTAAAACGTCACATAAGGATCTTCGGGATGCCGATATTCCGGGTGTTTCGTCCATGCGGACCACCCCAACAGGGCGGGGGACGTATCATCGCCCAAAACGCAGTTCGGCACCGCTTCTTTTTCTAAAATGACCCAGATTTCGAACTCATATTCGATGCCCACCATGTATCGAACCAGGGAAATCACCGGTCCGAACAGATCCCCCGTGGGGAGAAACCGGCGAAAGGCGTTGTAGGGCATGGGACCCAGCTTCACTCGGAATTTGGTCTGCCGTTCCCAGAAATAGCTCCCGCACACCGTATCCTCCCCCAACCGGCTGTTGGCCATGCCCACCTGGGTCCTGTCCTCCTCGCTCAAGAGCAACATCCGTTCGATGAAGGGGTCGATGCTGGCCGGAACGCCGCTCAGATACGTCGCTGCTGCTTCGATCATTTCGGCGGAGGCCACCGGACGCGCCAGTAGCCCGCAATAAAAAATCAGGGATTCTTCCGGCAATCCGATTCGGTGGTGGAGGCCAGGCGTACCGAGGCCGATGAGGGACATCAGGTATCCGGACAACCGGTCGTCGCCCCCGACTTCGTAGTTTTCCGGGAATCGGTATTTTTTCCAGGCCAGGTAAAACAGGGAAATGAGCCGGTGGTGAAACACATCGAAAAAATCGGCCATGGGGGAATTGTTTTTCCGATCTTTCTCGATGGCCATTTCATTGTACCAGTTGGGGAGAAGGCCGGAAGGACCGATCAGCCCGAGGAACGGTATCGTCATTTTGACGGGTTCCTCTTCGCCGGCGGAGGTCAGGGATGAAATATCACTGGGGGGAAAGACGAACCCGGGTTTGACCGAAAACCTCACCGGCTCTTCGGCCGGCTTCACGGCGCCGCCGATGGGCCGCCGGCCCTGTGACAACACCTCCAGGAGATGAACGGCTTTGAAAAACGAAAACCGGTAGAACTCTTGCAGCAGGCGGTCGACTATAGAAGAATATGGCTGCCGCTTCTGGGCGCCCACTTTTTAAGGACCTCCTCCCTCTGAATCGTTTTAACGACCAGTTGGATGAATGCATTCACGGACACATATTGTCCCAGAAACTGTTCCAAAACAGAAGCAAATAAAAACAGTCCAGCCCCCCTGAATTTTTCCTCGTCCAGCGTCAGCGTCGCTTCCACGCCCCGGCAAAAGGACCGGCCGATCCGGCGCGTTGTATGGCGCGAGGAAAGGCCAACTATGCCGTCGATCTGCTGGCGGGTAGCCGGGTTGTCCCTGAAATCGTACAAACGAAGCATTTCCCGGAGGGCCTCTTCTCCGCCGTCGACCAGGGAAAGGTAATTCAACGACAAGTGAGAGATCAGACGCCACTGGAGTCCGCCGCTCATGAACGGCCTGCGGGTCTGGGTCGGCTTTACCAGGCTGGAAATCCGCCCCACCGGCGCCGGAAGTTCCAGATCGAAATCCCCGCCCGGATCGCCGAAGGGCAGACGACCGGGCAGATTGCGGTTGGTGCAGGTGGTATGGACCGTGATGATCTCGGCGCCCGGATCCGTGGGCTTGAGATTGTTGTCGGCAAACGAGAGGAATACATCCGAACCGTCATCTCCCTTTTTCTCGGAAGCCCGACGCGTCAGATGCCAGAAGGCCCGACTGGCTCTGCCTTCCACCACGTCGATATGGTGCCGTATGGAATAAAACGGCCGATAATCCACGCTCTCCCCCCCTCCATCGGCGGAGACGGACGTGACCCTGTCGATACTGTAGACCTCGGTGGCCTCCTGACGGCGGACATCGGGAATCACGAGGTACTCCGTTTTTCGGCGGTCCAGCCGGATAGGTTCGGCGATCCGCTGGAAAAGATTCACCGCCGGGGTGGTGTGGAGGCAGAAGGTCTCCCGATCGATGGGCAAGGTCGACTTGGCGGATCGATTGAGGTAAAAACGGAGGGCGATGGTATCCGTGAGTTGATATTTTTTAAGTGCATCCAGCCCCTGCAGGTCAAAAAACAGAAATTTTTCCGGGAAGCAGAAGTATTCGAAGAGCAGCAAATAGCCGGGGAACGACCGCTCGGAATAGGGCAGCATCGCCTCATTCCGGTCGAATCCCACCGGTCGGATGCCCTCCAGAGGGAGCGGGAGCCGACAGGTTCCCCCGTCCACCGTCTGTCCCTCCACTTCCACGTGGCAGACATTGTTGAAGATCAGTTCGTAAAGGTGAAACACATGCTGGTGCTGGCCGTGCAGGAAAAACCGTAACCCCTCCCATTCAATTTCCGAAAACCCCAGTTCGTTAACTGTTTTCAGATGGATCGTGATCACTTCCCTGGCATCGCGCACCCGTCTGATCGGTTCCCGGAGATCGGCGCCGGTCACCTCTACGGGCCAGAGATCCACGGGCTGGCTGGTAAGGAACTGGCAGTTCCCGCCCTTCACGGGTTTGGAAAACAGGGGGGTATGAGCATGGATGCGGTATCCGGCAGGGGAAATATTCTGCCGGATCACTTCAAATTTGACGACGGTCATGGACGGGACCGGCCGGGTGTAATGGGGATAAGCGATATTGAATATCGATTCGGTGATTTCGGGCAGGTGGTCGTCAATCTTTTTGTGGATCCGGCCGCTGATGAGGGCGAACGCTTCGATCAACCGCTCGGTATGGGGGTCGTCGCATGCATCCGCTTCCAAAAGCAACCTTCCGGCGATTTTAGGGTATTTGGCAGCAAACTCCGCCCCCATCTCGCGGATGAACGTCAATTCCCGTTCATAATAGTTGAGTAGCTGGTCTTCCATCAATCCATGTCCGGGGACGCATCACTCCTTGACGATATATTCGCATCGCTTCGCATCGAAATAGGTATCAAATTCTACGGGCTCCAACAGGGGTTGGACATCCAGAACGCCGCTGATCCGGAATTGCAGAGCCCGCGTATTGTCCTGCTGCTCACTCAACCGGACGGCGACGTTTTTCAGCCTGGGCTCGAATTTTAAAATCGCTTGTTCGATTTCCCGCCGCAGGTTCCGTTTCACAAAAGGGCTGGCCGGATTCTCGGCGGAATAATCCGGTATCCCGTATGCAAGCAGGGAATTGTCGAGTTCCTCGCTCTCTTTAGACGCCAGCAATAGCGACCGTCGGGTATTCAGCAGGTTTTCAATATCCCGTATCAACCACTCCTTGATCTGCTTGACGCCGATCCTCCGGTAATGCACCGGGCCCTCTACGGGCGTTTGCTCATCGTCAATGAGCCGATCCAAAAGAGACGGTTGGAGATAGTCTTCCTTTACAGCCATTCCTGAAGCAATACGGCGGCGTTATGGCCGTTTCCGGCAATCCGTTCGCGCCAGTTCGAATCGGTGAAAATGCAAAACGGTTCTGGTTTGGCGCCGGGCAAAAGCGGGGTTTCACCCGGCAAGGCGTCGTTCTTCAGCCTCCCTTGTTCTCATGGAGGCTCCAGTTGTGTTCAATGGTGCCTTTTTTCGCGCCCGTCTTGTGGTCGGTCTCATTATAGGTCCAGGTGATTTTGCCGTAGCCGAAAGAAACCGTTTCAGTCGGCAAATCGTCGGCCCCGGCGGATCCATTCGGCTGAACGGATGTAACGATGGCATCTTCCAATTTGTAAACCATATAGACTTCTTTGTTACCCCCGGCGCGGCACAGTTCCAGCTTGACCTCCTTTATGTGCTTGCCGTCGCTGCAATAAAGGTTCAACTTGGGGGATGCTTTGTCCAGTGACTTCTCGACCGTCAAATCCTGGTGGTCGCACCTTTCCGCGCTACGCCCGCCGCCGCTGCTGACCGAACCCGAGGACAATTGACTGACGCCGTGACTGTAGGACAACACCTCGATCCAGTCTTTGTGCTTGTCGTCGGTGGATTCACCCGGAATGCCATCAATTTTCAGAAACGCATCAAACGCCATGGTAAAACCCTCCTCATATTAGTGTGTTTTTACTGAAAAGGGGCGATAGGGCATCCGCATGCCGGGAGCGGCGCCCCAGGCCCTGTCACGATCTGAATATTTCTCTCGTTCCGACATTCCTCTCGCTTTACCCCTTGGCCGGGGGCGGCAAATCCGAAACCAAACGAAGCGAAACGGTCAGTTCATCCAGCTGGAAATGGGGCTTCATAAACGCCACAGCCCTGTAGACCCCCGGCTTTCCAGGGACTTCCGCCACATCCACCCGGGCCTCCCGAAGAGGGTATTTGGCCTTGGCTTCCTGTCCGGCATCGTCGTCCAGAAGAACATAATTGCTGATCCACCGGTTCAGATAATCTTCTGCATTCTGCCGGGTCATAAAACTGCCGATTTTGTCACGCATCATCGCTTTCAGATAATGGGCGAACCGGGAAACCGCCAATATGTATTGGAGCTGGGAGGAAAGCCGTGCGTTGGCATTGGCGAAATCGGTGTCGTAGACTTTGGGTTTGTTGGTCGTTTGGGTGCTAAAAAACGCAGCGTAATCGGTTCCTTTGCAATGGATGAGGGGAATGAATCCCAAATCGGCCAGCTCTTTTTCCCGTCGGTCCGTAATGGCGATCTCGGTAGGGCATTTCAGCGCCACATCCCCCTCGTCGGTTTTAAACGTATGGGTCGGCAGTCCGCTTACCAGACCGCCGCCTTCGACACCCCGGATGGCCGCGCACCAACTGTATTTGGCAAAGGCATCGGTCAGGCGCGAACCCAGGGCCCATGCGGCGTTGGTCCACAAATATTTGCTGTGGTCGGTCCCGTCCACTTCTTCTTCGAAACTGAAGGCCTCCACCGGAACACTGGCCTGTCCATAGGGGAGACGTCCCAGCACATGGGGCAATGTGAGCGCCACATATCGGGAATCTTCGGAATCCCGGAAAGATTTCCATTTGGCATATTCCACACTTTGAAACGTCTTGGCGAGGTCCCTTGGGTTGCCGAGTTCCGCATAGCTGTCCATATTGAACAGCTGCGGGGCGGCCGCCGAGATAAACGGCGCGTGGGCCGACGCCGCCACGTGGGACAATTCCTCGAGAAGGCTCAGGTCCTGGGGATGGTTGCTGAACTCGTAATCCCCGATCAGGGCCCCATAGGCGGCCCCGCCGAACATGCCAAACTCTTCTTCATATACCTTTTTAAAAAGAGCCGACTGGTCGAATTCCGGGGCTTTTTCGAAATCTTTCAGCAGATCTTTTTTAGAGGCGTTCATCACCCGGATCTTCATTCGTTCTCCGGTCTCGCTGTTGTGCACCAAATAATGGAGCCCCCGCCAGGAGGCTTCCAACTGCTGGAATTCATCCGCGTGCATCACTTCGTTGAGTTGGTCGGAAATCAGCTTGTCGATTTGCGCGATGCGCGCATTGACCATGGCCTCGGTATCATTGGAGACCGTCATGGCCCCTTCCATGATCTGCGAGACGAACTCCCCGATCAGATCCTTGGCCCTGGACTCCTGCGTCTTTTCCCGGGCCATGCGTCCTTCCGTGATGATGCGGTCCAGAAGGCTCTGTTCTTCCGTGGTTTCTTCAGTCTGGGCAGCCTCTGCCTGCGCCGCCTGTTCATTTTCCGCCATGTGGCCTCCTGTTTTATTCGGCGCTTTCAGAGTCGTCGCTCTTTTCCACGCCGGCTTCCTGGCCCAGTTTCTGCAGGGAGTCGGTATTGGCAATCACATCCTGGAGCAACTCTTCCAAGCGGTCGTTACCGTCCAATTTCGCCAACAGATCGGAAAGGCGTCTTCTGGTTTCAACCAGTTTGCGAAGGGGCGATATCTGTTCGGCCACCTTCTCCGGATGGAAATCGTCCATGGATTTGAACCGCAGTTCCACCGCCATTTTCGTATCGTCATCCGTCAGCTTGTTGTCCACCTTGTAGGCCAACCGCGGTTTCATGCCTTCCAGCACATTGTTGAAATTATCCCTGTCGATCTCGATGAATTTCCGGTCCTTCAGTTTTGGAAGGGGCTCGTCGGGCTTGCCGGACAAGTCCGAGAGAACGCCGACGACAAAAGGGATCTCTTTCATGTCAATGGCGTCCCCTATTTCCACATCGTAGGTGATATGGACCCGCGGGGACCGGACCCGATCAAGGGTGTGCTGCGTACTTTCTCTTGCCATTGCGCCCTCCTGGTGTTTTGCGATTGGACCGGCACTTTTCAGCCCGGCCCGTTATCATCGGTTTTACATCCGGTATTTCAACGCTTTGGTCACATCCAAATTGCACAACCGTTTGAGTAACTCCGAGGCCCGGTACCGGTCATCATCGGTCGGTTCGCCCGCCATGAGACACCGATACAGGGTATCCTGGACCTCGCCGATCCAGACCGGCGATTCCCATTTTTCAAGCCCCAATTCTTCGATCAGGGCATTCAGTTGCTCGATAATCGGACGGGCCAGGTCGGGCCGGTCGGCTTCGAGACATGCCTTGGCGATCAAGAGCTGGTATCGGCTTTTTTCGCGAATCGACGGAGCGCTATAAGCAACGGCCATCATGCGCTCCAGGGCTTGCTTGGCGCCTGATTGGGCCAGGATGGTCAGCCCTTCGTTCCAGACGGCCTCTTCCGCAGCACTTAAATCGGACAAGCGGCTCTCGAGATAGAGCGACGCGGCAACGGCGGGCTCAGCCGGCCCACGGGAAGTATGAGAAACCGGTGGAACCGGGCGCCTCCCGCTATGGATATCCTGTGCGGCGCCGTCTGCCGCTTCTGATGATTCCGCAGGCGCCGCCTCGGTTTCCTCGGGTTCTTCGTCGGGCTCCTGTTCGAGTTTTTCTTTCAGAATCCCTGTTACCACCTGCTGGCAATCCAAAATCGCTGCGCCAATATCGGAGATTCTCGGCGCATCCCGACCGAATTTGTCGTCGACGAAAGCATCCAGCCTCTCGAAGGCTTCGCGGCAGGCCTCGATGTTATTGGAGAGGGCCTGGTAAAACGCTTTGGAAGACCGGGCCACCGCCGCGTCGAACACCTCCCCCGAAATCCGCCCCTCATTGATCATCGCCTCCCGGGCTCCGGGGTCCCTGGCGGTGTCTTCATAACCGACATCCCTGGACTCTCGCCACTTGAACCACGAATAACCGGAGGTGTCCTTTTTATCGGTCAGAGGGGCCTCTTTGATGGCCATCGCAAGGTTATTGTTGAGAAATTCCAACGGACCAGCGCGAAATTCCAAATCATCGTCGTCGATTTCAGGGTGGAGGGAGTCCCAGAAGGCGTCCAGCAATCCATTGATCGTCTGAAGCCCTGTGCGGAGACCGTCAAACCCTTTCTTCTTCGTCAAGGCTTCGGTCAACCAGGCGGCAATCTGAAGATCCTTCGTTCGAGTGCTCAGCGCATCTACACTGAGGTCGATGACCTGGTCCCAGTCCGACGCCTTTCTTTCATGTTGCCATTCCCCCTGATCCAGAGCATCATCCGCCCGCCTGGCTTCCTTTATCTCGTCATAGGTCTGGGTGTAACGAAGCGGATCCCCGGATGGATTGTCGCCGGAAATCGGGATCAACAGGTTTTCGGGATCAACCATTTGTCATCGCCTCGCCTTCTTCGGCAGGAAAATTGAAAACGATTTCCTGGACCTCCAGAATCGAAATATCCTGATCACCCGCCGCGTAGACATGCTGACCGACCGCCTTCGAGAATGGCCCGCCAAGCCCTACCCATTCTGTCATTCGCCCCATTTTCAACCGGTCGTCAGGCTGCTCGCTTGAACCTGGATATCGGACTGGCAGATAAGCGTTGACGGTGAGGCCGTCCCACGTCACGATTTCTGCGGATGTATACAGGAGATCCAATAGATTTTGGGGTGAGGAGAGGGAGATCAACCGGATGGATTCAATGGGTATCCATACGTACTTTTCATAGATAAAGGCTTCCATGAAACAGGTCAGCAGCGTGTCCGTGTCAATGAACCCTTCGAAATGCGTGCCATTTACGGCGCCGGTCACCGGGGGGCGCTGGTCCAGGATCTTATCCATAAGCGCCTTTGCGGTATCGACGTCCCCCTGGTTCAAATGGTCGACGGCCGCACCGTAGGCATCGATGTAAGGTGGCGGTTCCGGTAGAAAGGCGGTCTGATGAAGATGGCCGAAGACCGTCCGCCGTTCCTTCTCGGCATGGAGAATGCTTTTAACGGGGGCGGTCCACTCGGCCGCCTTCGGAGATTGGGCGGCCAGCACATCCACATGCTGTTCCGCTTTTTCCCATTCTCCGTAGAACATCAACACCTGGAGAAGAAGGGTTCGAGACGCTGCATCGGCAGGCGACCCCCTGAGCGATTGCGTCAACGAATCGCGGGCTTCTTTCAGCCTTCCCGCTCTGATGAACTCTTTTGCATCCATGAAACGCTTTTGGTCAACCACGATTCGAACAACACCTTTTAAAGCTTCATAAAACCGGCAATCCATCTTCCACGAGCGCCGCTCTTAGGCGGTGGAAACGGATGTCAGATATCCGATCATTGGAAATGCGATGGCGTTTTGAAATACCGAACCGACCACATGGCTATAATATAGGGACAGTTCGGTTGTCAACCACTTACAGGATTTGCTGGGACCAGAGGGCCATAAAACTTTTGGGTGCCAGAGGGGATCGAAATACCACCAATTGCGGCCTCTCCGGGAGCCCCCCCATAAAAATCGAATTGGGAGGATGTTTGAGCCGCTGCATCAGGAGCCGATGCCACATGCAGGCGATGTCGAACGGCTGTTCGGAAGCATCCCCCGACAGCGGAACGACCACTTCGGTTCTCTCCGACAGCTTGTTCAAGATCGCATCGGCTCCGCGGCGCCTCTTGCCTGAAAGCGGGTCCGGCGATAGCCGCGCTCTTGCCCGCCTCCCCAAATGCGGCAATTCCTCTGGCGGTTTGATGTGGCGAATCCGGGAATCCAACCATTTGAGGTTTTTCCCGACACCCCTTAGCGCCAATTTTTCCATCTGATCCCAGACCGGGTCGCACACCTCCGGCAGATGCCCCCAATTTTTTTCCCATTTCCGCAGGGGGCCGGCGCCGATCACCAAAATGGGATAGGGCCTTCCCAGGCTGTCGTTGCTGTCACGGGCAATACCGCATACCAGCGTATTTTTCTTAGGGCCTTTTGCCCAGAAGCGCCAGGCGAATATCTCCCCGGGGGTTGTTCGATTCAACGAACAGTAGCCGTCATCCACCCATTTGGAAAACGCGTTTAGAAGCGGATCCGTCTCTCCGACGCTCACGTAATCCCGTGCCGCCGGATGCTTTCCAAAGGCCGCCCACCGCCAGGGGGATGGCGATATCAGTCCCAGCATTTCACGATGACCTGGGGCAATGTTACGTCAAGGACCGGTTCGGGCAATGGGCTAGGCGGGGGTTTGGGTGGTGTCAACAGTTCGATCGCCTCTTCCACATCGCCGCTGAACTGATAATTGACCCGGATGTATTCGATTTGAAGGGCTTGCAACTGATCGCTGAACTCCGGAAAATCTTGGGGTTTAAAGGTCCGTCCGGAAAAAAAATCCTGCAAAAACGCCGGGAAAGCCTTATCACCGCGATACCGCCGGGTCAACACATGCGAGCCGATCTCGATCTTGAACACGACGTCTCCGCAATTCCGGGGGGACCACGCAAAGGTCTTTTGAATGGGATACTGAAGGTTGATCAATTGAGACGTCTTATCCACGCACTGCACCTCAAGACGGGTGGCATGGGGCTTTATCAGGGCATCCCGGTTGACATCCGTCGGCAACCCCCGGACCTTGACGAGGTATTCGGATTTGAGGGCCGGGCGCTCCGGCTTTTCGGTTTGGATCTCGGGCGCCTTTTTGGCTTCGAGTTCATCGAACCGGCGCCTGGCTTCGGTTCCCTTGCCCAAAAATGTGAAGAAGTCTTTACGGAACCAAAGGCTTGTACCATAGATCTGTTTCGGCATGTAGTCCTGGCGGAGGCTTCGTCGAATGAACGGCGCCGCCAGTTCGTCTTTTTCGATGAATTTCGTGACATGCCCGTCCCGGCTGTCGAACAACAGTTTCAACAGGTTCATTTTGTCCGACGTTTTCTTTACTTCCCACAGCACGCGATCCTCCCAACGCTTCTGGAGGGCGCAGGCCGATTCCCGTCGCGCAAACTCCCAGAGAAAATCGAAAGGACCTCTTACAAGCGGAAACAACAGGTTTTTATCGATTTTTGGATCCCCCATGGCGCGTTCGAATGCATGGAACGCCTCAAAGGCGACCCGAAAATTGGCGTCCTTTCCCTGAAAGGTTTTAACGGTCTGGTCGAACAACGTTTCCCGGTCCCCCACCACAGCATTGAGTTGCTTCAACGCATCCCGGTATCGGACCAGTTCGGCAACGGAGGCTTCCGGATCAACGACATCCCCCCCTCCTTCGAACTCGCCCGCATAACTCGCCACCCGACCCGCTGTTGTGCTCCGTCTCGTCACAACCCGTTTGGCCAGCGTCCCGATCTCCGACTGAATACCGTTTTCTTCATCCTCATCCTTATCCTTTTCCTTCACCGCTTCAGCCCGAATGCCTTGAAACGCATGCACCTGCTTCACCCATACCGGCGCTTTCGGCGAATCGGCCCAATGTATCAGTTCCGCTGCCATCCGGGAAAGAAGGGCAAAATACGGGCCGTTATCAGTGCCCATGATACGCGCGAATCGCCGCCACTCAACTTCCCCCTCGAGGCGATTCCATCCCATGGGAAATTTCAGGCAGAAACTCTCCCACGAGTGGAGGTACTTCGTTTCATAGGCATCGTAAAACGCTTCTTTCTGATTTTCGATAATGATCGATTCGGTCAGGGCCGTTTGGATTTCCTCAATGTACGTCGCCGTGCGTTCCTTCCCCCGGGTTGTATACGCGGGGGATATTTCGAGCTTCTCGTCGGACGGACCCGGACCCCAAAAATCACTCAACCGGACGGCCGAAAGCACCGGATCGTTGTCGACCACCGCGATCAGCCAGGAAAGCTCTCTCCGGCTCCTGGTCAACAGATGCTTCAACTGCGCCATAAGCCGGTTCAACTCATTGTTCAGGATCTCGCGATCCGGCTGCCATGCGAGGTAATGGAGCATCAACTCGTGAAACTGCCGATCGACTTCTTCGGGGGTCCTTTTGTTCCCCGCCTTGAACAGCACAGGCGCATAGACCGGCTGGGGGGCAGTCCGCAGGGTGTCGTAACCGGCGCCGTTCAGGCGATTTCTCAGAAGATTGATGCGTCGCGTCAAATGGAGCGCATGCTTACCCACCATCAGAGCCGGGGTCTGGGGGGTAAATCCGGCGATCCGGGACGCCATCTGTCCGTCGAAACGGTCCAGAAACATCTTATGCAGTTGATCCGTGTAGCGGTTCTTCAGAAACCGTTCCTCCTCAAGGCTCTGATTCAACCCCATCCGGGGCATCCACCGCCATTTCCGGTTCTGTTCCTCCAGCTGCAAAATGGCGTTCCGAAAACGGGCCATTTTCCCGATGTCCGGTATCAGTTCGCCTTCCAGAACCGGCGGTTTGGAAAATTCTTTTCTGAAATCTCCAATGGTGTTGAGGTTCATCACAAAGGAAAAACTGAGGACGCCGCATATGGCGAAAACCAGAAACATCCATGCGGTGACGCCCAGGTTTCGCATCGTGCGGGACCATTTTTGCGCCGCCCGGGTTCTGCCGTATAGTTGCCGATCCTTGGGCAAGATCTCGGCAAAAAAATCCCTCAAAAAGAGCCCTTTGCTGGTTCCCGGCAGAACGTCCCTTTCCTCGATGAGGCCAAGTCCCTTGAGAAAATGGGAATACGGGCTCCCCTCCTGCCGTCCGCTGCTGAAATACAGCCCCCTCAGTATAGGCGTCTCCTGAAACGGATTCTCCCGGAAGGTCCCCTTCACAAAGGCGTCCAGCCCCGGTTTCAAGCTTTCAAGTTCTTCTGGGAACAGCAGCAGCCCAGGGTCGACCTCGTCCGCCCGGGTTTTGTCCAGAAGGAGGAGGCGCAATTCCCGCAAACGATCCCCCATGGCGCGGAACGATTGATCGCAAAAAGACCCGACATCCTGTTCCAGATGTTCGTTGATCTTTCCCATTGCCTGGTCGAGGGATTTTTCCGGAACACGATTGCAAAACTGGGTCATTCCCTGGATCAGGTCGCATTTGGTCACCAGCAGAAAGATGGGAAACCTGGCGCCCAGTCCATACATCAACTCGTCGATTCGCCGACGGATTTCCCGGCCATCGTTTTCCAGGCTCTCCGGATCGGAATCGATTAGCTTATCCGTGGCGATGGTGACCACCAGGCCGTTGAGCGGTTCTTTTCTGCGGAACCGGACGAGCTGGCTCAAAAACCGGTCCCACTCCTCCTTGTCGCGCCCCTCATCCACGGGTACGGCATACCGCCCGGCCGTATCGATGATGATGGCCTGCTCGAAAAACCACCAGTCGCAATTGCGCGTTCCGGATATTCCCGATGTCTGGGTCATCTGAGCAAAAGGAGAAGAAAGCCGCGCGCTCTGGATCGCCGTCGTTTTCCCGGAACCGCTTTCTCCGATGACCAGATACCAGGGCAGCACATAAAGCGGATTTCCCTGCTGCTTCAGATGGGATTTTCTCAGGGTGTCAACAGCTTCCTTCCAACGATCCTGGACCTCCCGGGATCGCGCCTTATCCGGGCCGGATAGGGACTCCACATAGGCGTTGTCCTGCTCGATCACCTTCTCGACGAAATGCTGCTCCCGCCGCTTTCGCCATATTTTCCGGAGGACGAACAGTCCCAGAAGAAAGCCGACGGCACCTACCAGCAGCACGATGCCCATCCATACGGGCCACTCCATCATCAACACGAGCCCGAAGGTCATGATGATGGCCAGCGCCACCAGCGTCAAAAACAGACACCATTTCAACATGCTGCGCAATATCTTTTTCATCCTTCACACCATTTCATGAGCCGTAGGAGCTTAGCACAAACCGGTAGATCAAAAACAACGTCGCATACAAGGCCACCGGAAACCCGATGCACAAAAGCACCAGAGGAGAAAATCGGCCGCGTCGTGCACTTTCGGGGATGGACTGGGCGTCGTGCGTTCGATACGCTTCCGGAAATAAATGGCCTTTTTCAAGTGACGGCGGGCCGAACGCGTTGCCCATCAACAGCTTGAGGTTGGAGGATTTCAGGGGGTCGAGCAGGAGGCGATCGTCCTCGTCGACATATTGCCCCATGAACCCCATGGAGAGGCACAGGTAATAGATCTCCCGGACCTCCACCTGATGGGCGCCGAGCTTATTGAGGTACTCAAAAAACAACTCTCCGGCGTCGCCGGTGCTAAAATAGATATATTGCAGTTTTTCGGACAGCCATCGGTTCCGTTCTTTCCACTGCGATCCCAGGATGACCTCGTCGATCCACGCAAAAACTGCGAATCTCGACAAATCGACATCTTCCCGGGAAAATCCGTGGGCATTGACACACGATTCGCTTTCGGATATCAACCGCCGGATATCGGCCTTTACCTGTTCAAAGGGCGGTTGTCGTTTGCCCACGGTTTTGATGAAGTAGGCGACATAGGCGAACAAGTCCATGAAACAGTCTGTAAGGCGCATGTCAGGCTCTCCCTGTGATCATCATCTCCAACTGAACGTCTTCCGGCGCTTCGTCCCAGTACAGCGCCATATTATGGCCTTTCACCAAGTGATCCCAAAGGTCGCTGTGCCGGTTGATTTCGAAGTAGAGCGAATCGCTTCGGCGGGGAAGCTCCTGGGGCGGCAGCGGAAGATGGGTCAGTTTGATGCCCGGCAACGCCCTGGCGACGCGAATCGGCAAATCTTCCCGGGAACTCATCTTGGCGAGCTTTTCGATGCTGTTTATGATCGGCTGGGAATCCTCGTTGGTCTTAACCACGAGGTAATACCGATGTCCGCTTTCGAACATGCCGGGTTGGAGATCGGATGAATAAAACGCCCCATCGTACAGAAGCGGCACCACAAATTCCGGACCGGCCGTGATCTCGTCCAAAAGACGCGTCGCAAGGGACTGCGCCGACATAAAGCATTTCCAGAGATTCTGGTGGTCATAGAGCGGCACCAACCGCGTGCCGTCCTCCTCCCCCAGTACATTGAGGGTTTCAGAAAACGAAGAGAGTTCGCCGATCAACTCCCTCAAAATTCCATAGACCTCCCAGGGATGGACCCGGGGCGTCTCCGTTACATGGTACAGCTTCGAAATATAGCGATTGAGGGATCTCAACGTCAGCAGATAGACCATGTCCCGGGCACCGAATTCGGCGGAGTGGATTCCCCGCTCACGCTTATATGATTCCAGTTGGTATCCCCGGGAAGCGATTTGATCCCGAACCTCTTTGACGAGGCGCAGCAAGATATCGGATGCACCGATGGAAAGGCAGGGAAAGACGAATTGCTCTGACAAGGCGATCTCATCCCCCGACCGTTCAAGCTGGGCGATGGGGATCAGCGTGTAATCCGAAAACAGGTCTCTTTCCGTTTCCCAGACGAGTTTGAGGACATAGTGCAATCGACGGATCTCCGCACGGGGTCCGGTGCTGTGGAGATCATCTGCCGGTTCCGGATCTTCGGTAGCGACCAAACGGGCCGTGATGCCGCTGAGGTCTTCAAGATGAGGCACCACCGCGACGTTCTCCCCGGCCGGATCCCATTTCCTGAGCCCCGCATACACGATGAGCGGCTTATCCTCCTCTATCCAGTCGTCTTTGAAAGACCGGCTTTGCATCACGGCGTTGTCGGGTATCACGGCGAAGGTCCCATCCGGAAACAAGAATTCCCCCTGATGGGGCCTGCTGAATACCTCGCCGGTGATGATTTTCGGAAGATCCAGCTTTCCGACGCCCCACCAGTAGGGCTGGAGATACCGGTTCAGGGGAATCAAAAGGGATTGAAGGAACACCTCCGAGTACTGAAAATGCTGAGGTTGAAGGAAGAGTCCCTGGTGCCAAAACAGTGGTCTTTCCATTGGTTTCCCCTAGTCGATTTGAACGTTTTCTATCTCGGTCGGACCGAAGGTCACATCAATGTTGAGGGCGTCTAGTTTCGAAACCAGGCTGCTTTTCAAACAGCCTGTACTTTTTTTGGCCACCACCACCGGAATATCAAACAACCGGACTGAGCCGTCTTTGTCCAACGAATAATACCCCGCCACGATGCCCAGATATCTGGCGCCTTCACCGCGGTCCATGAGGATGGTCTCGTCGGCGCCTGGCAAAAGGGTCACCGGCTTAGACGTGGCGACGCTTGCGTCAGCCAAACCGCATTTTTCCCCCAGCAGTTCGGAAAACGTCTCTTCCTGCTCAATGAGCCGGTTGAACAAATTGGGATCTCTCAGTTGATATACACAGATGTGGAGGGCGTGGGGCAAATCTCCAAACCGGTTGACCTGCTCATCCGCTTTAACGTGGATCTGAATGGCATCCTCCACATAATGCATTCTGGGCGTCGGATAGGTTTCGTCCGGTTCAGGCGGCCGCCATTTCAGTTTAGACGAACAGGACAGGGCGATGAAGAGGATCATCACGGCGCTTCCTATTTTTAGCTTTTTTCCCAAAACTCTCCTCCTTTCAATTTGTCAGGTAAGATTTCGCACACTATTTTCGAATTCTCTCAAAAAATCCGTGACGAATCGATCCGACTCGAACCATGCCTTACATCGCCGATACCGCTCTTCGTATTGGTTGAAAATCTTCGCTCTTCTTCTGGGATCAAGCTTTGAAATACCGGCACTGGTCTCTACTTCGACCGGATCCAACTCCTGGAGCACGTCTTCAACGATTTTTCGAGCCGTGCCTTTGGACGCCTCATGGGCGACCTGAAACGCCCGTTTGATGTGGTCGAGGTACGTTTCAAGGGAAGCGATCGCCGTTTCGTCCCCTTCGACATGGAAACCGATAACCTTGCGTATGGTTTCGTCCATCCGGGACTCCCCCAAGAGCGTCATATCGATGTTCGCAATGAGTTTGTTCAACGAGTCGAAGACGGTGTTCAATGAATCGGACAGGCGTTTCAGCATTTCCTCTGACGTAAGTCCTCCAGAGCTGAGGCTCCTGCCCATCAAGAGTTCGAATGCATCGTGCAACACATCCTCACCCATACCGGCATCAACCGGCTCGAAACGGGCAATCAGCCTCGTCAAAAAATCGAGCCGGGCCGCTTTGTCCACGCCCTCCAGCCGAAGGGACAATGCGGTTTCGATGGTTGTTTCAGCTTTCGAGGGAGCTTCCGCGTAAAGCCGACACACTTCTTCAACAGCGTCGGATATGGCAAGAGGCGCATCCATGACCTATTCCTCTTCTTTTCTATCGGGGCGAAAAATCGCGGTTTTGGGAATATCGTCCCAGTCGTCGTCCACCGACGATTCCGGGGAAGGAGGTGCCTGGGGAGACGTCGGTGGATTGTTTAAATTCTGGATCACGGTTTTATCGCCCCACTCATCCTCCAGCGGCGCTTCTGAAGGAGACGGATATTCCGGTTCTGAATCAACAGGTATTGTCTTTTGAATGATGGTTTTTTCATCCCAGTCTTCCCCTGGAGCATGCTCCGCATCTTGCGCCGCTTGTCGTGACGGGGGCGCTCCCGGATTGGCGACGCTCTGGATAACCGTCTTCTCCTCCCAGTCATCCCCCTGTTCTGAAACCGGTGACCCCTCGTCTGCCGGGAGCCCCATCGTCCGGCGTTGACCGATCGCCGATGCCCCGCCGCCGCGCCAACCGTTAGATGACGGCGCATCCGAGGTGGAGAAATCCCGGCCCGGCCGGTTCTGGACGATGGTCTTTTCATCCCCCCAGACATCCTTCCCCAATGGTTCCAATGCCGGATGCATGCTCCTGTCGATCGCCTCCGCCGGTGTCGATTCGGGTATCTCCCGCCATTTCATTTTCAATCGTGAGAGGATCCGGTATATCGCTGCGTTCCGGACATCCTCGACCTCCGTTTGAACGCCGCCTTCTGTGTCGGCAAACATCTTGATTCGAACAGCGTCCCGGAAATCCCTGAGTTGTGATCCAAAATCGGCCGCATCAAAAGTCCCATCATGGGTAAAACCCATGCAAAACACACGCCATCCCATGGACAGCGCCCGTCTCCACACATCGTGCCATTTCGAATCGACCCGGTGGGCATCCGGATTCCAGAAGATGTTTTCCGGTGCAAATACCGAATCGAAACCGTTGCCCCAGGGGGCCTCACAGGATTTCTCCAATCCGACGGCCTCGGCCAGGCATTCATAAATCTCTTTCGTTGTATGGCGGTTATTGGCCAGGAGCAGATAAAACCACATCAACCCCATGTGGCCCGCTGCGGAAGAGATCGGCGGTTTATGAACAAGAGAAGGATAGACGGCCGCAGGTCCGAAATCCATTATGGCCACATCGAAATTCCAGAAAAAGGGCAAGCCGTGGGAAGATCGGGAAGGTCTTACCCAGATGCGGTCCAGATCCGGACCCAGTAGTGGATAATGCTCCAGGTTCTCTTCGGAAAACAAGGTCCGAAAAAGCGTCTGAAGAAAGTCAAGCTTCAAGAACAGCACTTCCAAAAAAAACCGTCCGGTTCCATCGAGGAGCCCACTGGCTTCACCAATCTGCCCCTTGAAATCGTCCAGGCATTGGGCCTGATTCCGCCTCCCTTTTTCTGTCAGCGCCTGCTTGATCTCGCCGGAGCCGGCGCCAGCGGAGAGGGAAAAAAAATCGAACGCATTGATCAACCCGCCGCTGAAGAGCATCATGTAAAACGGAAAAAACGAAAAAGGCTCGATTTTTTCCGACCACTCCCGCCCGGGCCCATAACACTGCTGGACTTCCGGGCAATCGAAACACGGCAGCGCATCAGAGTGGTGTCCGCTTTCTGTCAATGCTTCGAAGGCCGCGATCAGTTCCAGCCGGTTTTTAAGATACGGGAACCTACCACCTTGGGTTTCATAACCATAGAACAGCGCCTTCCCCTCATCCGCTGCGCAGGTAGGGCAAAACAGATACCGAAAGCGGGATGTCGAATAGGGATGAAGCCCCGAGCGCACCAACAAATCGTCCCGCTCGCATTGTTCTAGAGCCTCGCCGCAGGCAGGGCAAGGTGGATGAAAAAAAACGCCTCGTTTTCGGCACAGGAAGAGAGAATGGAAGGGTTGAAACCGTCCCCCGGCGTCCAATTGATTCGCCAAAAGGATGGGCGCTCTCCGCCCTTCTCCCCCGGCATAAATGGAATAGGCCCGCTGCCAGAGGGCATCGATGTCCTTGTTCCCCACAGGATAGATGTCGGATACAGGGAAATCGTATCGATCTTTTTGAATCAACGCATAGACATCCCGGATCGTCGATGGATAATCTGTGACGAATTCGGCTTTTACAATCGAGGTGAAGGGGGCGGAGTCTGAAATGGTGCGATAGCCTGTACCGGTTATCTCTTTCAGGCCGCCATCCGGGAAGAACGTGAGGCGGCATTTTCCCGCCCTTGAGTCGAGATAGGGAATAAGAGACGGCTTGCTCATTTCGTTAATACCCGAAAAGAAGACGATTTTGTTTATGGGGAAGGTTTACTGGAAAAATTGATTCATAAATTTGGAAAGGCTCTCCATGTCGAAAGACATTGTTTCGCTGTTTTTAAATTCCGCCAGATCGTCGAAAAGTTCCCGAGCGCTCTGATATCGGTTTTGTTGATCCTTTTCCAGACACTTCATTACGATTCGGTTGAGTTCTTCGGTGGCATGAGGCACGGTTTCCATAACAGGTGGGATCGTGACATTGGGGATCTTGTTGATGGCTTCAATTTCATTGGCAAATTTGAAAAGCCGTTTGCCGGTCAAGAGTTCATAGAAGATGATCCCCAATGAATAGATATCCGAACGATGATCCAACCGTTGCTCGGCTGACACCTGTTCGGGAGACAAATATCCAAGTTTCCCCTTAATTACACCGAACTGCGTGAGATTGGGGTCTGTCGATGCCTTTGCAATCCCGAAATCGCTGATCTTGACTTCTCCCTGGTATGAAATCAGAATATTTTGAGGACTGATATCCCGGTGAACCAGGCTCATGGTTTCCCCTGTCTCCTCATCCACTAAATTATGTGAATATTCAAGCCCCTTCGCGACCTGAGAAGCAATGTAAGTGGCCTCATCCACCCGAAATCCGCGGTCAAGTTTGATCAGACTTTTCATTATTTCCGCCAGATTTTTTCCACGGATATATTCCATCACAATAAAGCAGATGTTTTGACGTTCATCTCTCCGGTAGTCCAATATTTGGACAATATTGGGATGTTGCAATTTTGCCGCTTTTTGGGCTTCTCGCATGAAAATTTCAATATATTCATCATTTTCAGAAAGATGCGGCAAAACACTTTTGATCGCCACCGTTTTTTTAAAGCCGTCCTCTCGGGTATGGTCCGCGATGAACAACTCCGCCATCCCTCCCTGAGCGATTTTTTCTCGGAACACATAAGGACCATATTCTTTGACCGGCGTCAACACGGTTTTCGGCGGGGAGATTGGCGTTTTCGGTTTTCTCTTTGCAAATCGGTTTATCAGTATAAACAGGCTCAAAAAGATGATCGGGAAAATGATCAATATCCAGATCATTACGGTGCGCCTATAATGGGGCAGGGGATTCTCGATGTCGCTGTTCATTATTACATGAACGGTTCCAAGACGATTGCCGTTTCGAATGCTGATTCCCGATGAACACTTTATCAAAACGGGGCCGCGGGCCGAAAGCTCCGCCTTCACGGCGGCCCCATTGGCAGCGGTTCCTATGGCGACGCCGCCATCATCTTTGAAACGGGTCCCGATTTGATTGGCATCCGTATGATCCAGGATTTTGCCGGATGTATCAGTAATAAAAATCGACTCGATGTTCCCCATGTCAGACACTTTGTTATGCACCATCCCGGAAATAAGAGAGGCATTGCCATCCAGCAGCGCTTTCACCAACAAAACCCATTCATCCATTTCCATATTTTTTTTATTCGACAGCCGTGCCAGGGGACGCAGGCAGGCTTGAAAGTCCTTACTGGTTATGTTCGTTTCAAGCTGTTGAATCACACTCAACTTAAACTGCCCCACCTTTTTCGTGTAGTAGTAGTAACTGGCGATGCAGCATGAGAGATACAAGACAACAACGATGAGTAAAACCTTTTTATTTTGCGGCACGGGCATGATAATTCGCTTTACAAATGTCAGTATGGATGTCGTTTAAGGGGCATTTTTAGTCGGTGACCCCATCCCCTCCAGAAAAGGAGAGTTGTTATCTTAAGAAAAAAGGCGATTATTACCGCAAAGATCGCGATCAGGTCACAATTCCGCAACGAAAACATTGGATCTAAGCAATCGTTTCATATCGTGCTCCCGTTTATAAATCCGATTGAATTTATGCAGCAACACACAAATCACAGACACTAATATAATAAATCGATACGTGGTTCAAGGAAAAGTATGGTCAAAATCCAAAACCGCGATTGTGTAGCGAATGACGGTATGATCCTGCCCATTCATTGAAATGATCATCGATCCGGTTCCTCGGAGGCAACCGGATCGCAGACTGAACCGATTTTCATCGGCGGCCCTCGGCCCACACCTTTTGGCACGGCGTTCTTGGAAATTCGGAATACGGCCGATTCGGAACACACCGTTTGATATCATCATCGTTTTTTGCTGATCCCGGCTTCTAAACGAGCGATCCCGCGCTATTGCTCCATAGTAGTGCATCCTATGGTCGCGCCCTCTTCCAGCTTCCATCGGGTCTTCCGAATATCGCGTTTACTGGATGGGGAAAGTGTGATACAAACTTGTATACGGAATGCGGTCTTGATCATCGTTTCGGCCAATGGGCGAGCCGAAACGGTTTCAGCCGG
>CAYSLC010000039.1:0-30603 GCA_964431545.1 uncultured Desulfobacteraceae bacterium
CGCCGCCTCCGGATCTTCATGGCCGCGGCCGATCGAATCGTACCGATGGATGGGGTTTCCCCAGGGGCCGGCACCCCGGAGACGGCCGCCGTGGCCGACTGGGCGTTGGGCCGTCTGGCTCCGGATCTCCGGCGCCGGTTCCTGATCTTCCTTTTCCTGCTCGACGTGCTGGGGATCTTCTTCGGCGGGCGGCCTTTTTCGAATAACCGTCCGGCCGACCGGGACCGGCAGCTCCGGTGGATGTCCCGGTCCCGCTTGCGCCCCTTGCGCATGGGGGTCTTCGGCCTCAAGTCCTATGTCTGCATGGGGTATTACACAAGGGAGCCGGTCTGGAAGATCATCGGATACGGCGGCCCCCTGGAGCCCTGGCGGACCTACCCCGATCCCGACATCCGCTCCCTCTGCCGCCGTAGCCCTGGGAGGACCCCGTGAAGCGCGCCTACGACCTGGTCATCGTCGGGTCCGGTGCCGGCGGCGGGCAGGTGGCCGACCGGCTGATCCCCCTGGCCGAGGCGGGCGCCCGGATCGCCGTCCTGGAGGCGGGACCCCACTTCCCGAACGACTACTTCACCCAGCGGGAATTGGAGATGCTCGACCTCTTCTGGAACGCCGGCGGATGGCCCACCGAGGACGGGTCGGTCACCCTGGCGGCGGGCCGGGGCGCGGGCGGGAGCACCCTCATGTACACCGGCGTCACCTTCCGCCTCCCCGACGCGGTGGTCCGGGAGTGGGGGATCGAGGGGATCACGCCGGCGGATCTGGCCCCTCGGTTCGACCGGCTGGAGCGGGACCTCCGGGTCATGACGCCGGGTCCGGAGATGGACAACGACAACAATCGGCTCTTCAAGGCGGGGTGCGAGCGGCTGGGATGGCCCGTGGAGCGCCTGCGGCTCAACATCGCCGGGTGCGAGGGGGCGGGCTTCTGCAACCTGGGGTGCACCGAAAAGGCCAAGCAGGGGACCCTGGAGGTTCAGCTCCCCAGAGCCATGGCCGCCGGGATTGAGGTGATCCCCAACTGCCGTGTGGACCGTGTGGAAGACCGGACGGTCTTCGTAGCCGTTGACAAGGCCCCGCCGGGCACGCTTCCGGGCCCATGGCCGCCGGGGGAGGCGGAGATCCGGGCCGACACGGTGGTGCTGGCGGCGGGCTCCCCCGGCTCCCCGGCGATCCTCCTGCGCTCCGGGTTCGGACGGGACCTGCCGGCCCTGGGCCGATACTTCACCCTCCATCCGGCCATGACCGTCTACGGCGTTTACCCGGAGCCCATCGTCAATCACCGGGGGTTCCCAAAGACGTTTTACACCCCGAAGTTCTCGGGGAGCCACGGCTACTACCTGGAGACCGCCTTCTACTACCCCTTCATCACCACCAAGCACATGGGCCTCTGGGGGGAGGACCTGGTCTGGACCATGAACCGGTATCGGCGGCTCATGGCCATCCTGATCCTCAACCACGACCCGGCCCTGCCGGAGAACCGGATCACCGTGGACCGCCGGGGCCGGACCAGACTCCGCTACCGCATCGGCCGGTCCTCGGCCGCCGCCCTCTGCCACGCCCAAGCCCAGGCGGCCCGGATCTTCTTCGCCGCCGGGTGCGGCGCGGCGGTGATGCCCTGCGCCCGGCGGCCGCTGTTCCGGGCCGGCGAGGTTCCGGACAGGGAATTGGAGTCCTTCATCTCCCCGAAGCACTTCCTCCCCGGCACCACCCCCGTCTCCTCGGCCCATCCCCAGGGCGGCTGCCGGATGGGAGCCGGGCCCGCCGATTCGGTGACGGACCCCTGGGGCCGGGTCCACGGCGCCCCATGGCTCCGGGTGGCCGACGCCAGCCTCTTTCCAAAGAGCGCCCGGGTCAACCCCTACCTCACCGTCATGGCCCTGGCCGATCGAGTGGCGGAGGGGATCCTGGGGGAACATCCAGACGGCCGCTAAAGCGTCCGGCAAAGCCTATGTTGACCGGGCAAAGCCTTTTGATTCCGGCAAAGCGCTGTGGTACCATTATTTCTGATTTCAACGGATTTTGTTGAGGCACATATTTAATTTGGGGAGGCACATATTGAACAGGATGGACCGCTGCCATCAACCCCGGAGGGGTGATACATACCAGCCCTGGGCGTCGCCCAGGGATTGGTGATCAGAATCGGTCGAGCCCTGTAAGGGCGAAACATGTATTTCCTTAATCCATACTTTTCCATGTCCCTTTTCCATGTCTCGCCCTTACAGGGCTATCCCCTCAATTTCCGGCAATTTCCCAGGGCTATCGCAGAGCGATAACCCTGGGCTGGTATATGGCGCCCTTTCAGGGCTGTCCCCAAACCCCGATTTATGCAGGATGTTTTCTGACTCGATGAGCACAAAACATGGAAAACGAGGATCCCATGGCCGACGATACCACCGATAACGACTATACCCCGCCCGAGGATCTCTGGGCCATGGACGCCGGCCTGCAATTCAACGAGGCCCTGGACCAGGGGGATCCCCGGTACGTTCCCACCGATGAGGCCCGTGGCGACTACTCCGCGAGCAGATTCCCGCGGACCTTTGGCGTCGACGACCGGGATGCCGCTCGACCGATCCTTCGGGGCCGCCACCCCAGCCTCTACTGCGTATTCTGCGGTCACCGGGGATGCGGCAAGAGCACGGAACTCAGGCGGCTGGCGCAGCGGCTGAACAAGCCGGAGGTCTTCTTCGTGGTCTTCCTGGATGCCCTGCGGGAACTCGACTACAACAACCTCAACTACGCCGACGTGCTTCTGGCCCTGGCCAAGGAGTTGTTCGAGGCCCTGGAGCGGGAGAAGATCCATGTGGACGCCATCCTGCTCGAAAATCTGGAGGCGTGGTTCGCCGAGCGGGTGGAGACGGACACGAAAACGGAGCAGTTCGCTGCCGAACTCAAGGCCGGCGCCAAGGCCGAGGGGGGCATTCCCTTTTTGGCCAAGCTCTTCGGTGAACTGACCACGGCGCTGAAAAGCAACAGCAGCTACAAGGAGGAGCTGCGCCGGATCGTGGAGAACAGCTTCAGCCAGTTCGCCGAAAGCTTCAACCGGTGCATCGTGGCCGCGGAGGATGCGATCCAGCGCGCGGAACGGGGCCAGCGGATCCTGTTCATCGTGGACGGAACGGACCGGCTCCGGGACAAGGACCGGGAGCGGTTCTTCGTGGGGGATGTCCACCAGCTCAAACAGATCCGGTCCAATTTCATATATTGCGCGCCCATCTCCCTGTTGTACGAGAGCAATCAGGTCCAGCAGGAGTACAACAGCTTCATCCTGCCCATGATCAAGCTGCGGGAGAAGGACAAAGAGGATCCGCTGCCCGCCGGATACGCCGTCATGAAGCAGATGGTCTACAAACGCGCCCATCCCAAGCTGTTCGAGACGCCGGAACTCGTGGACGAGTTGATCCGGTACTCCGGCGGCAGTCCTCGGGAGCTGTTCAAACTATTGCACTACGCATTTCTCAGGGCATCGAAAGATTACCTGGACGGCAACGCGGTGGCGGGGGCGGTGCACGATCTGGCCACGGATTACAAACGGATCATCGACACCGAGGACTACCCCCTGCTCAAGGAGATCGATCAGTCCGACGGCGGGGAGCGCAACTCCGATGGCAACAAACGCGCCGATTTAACCTCGACTCCGGGATAACATCGAAATCGCAGGAGCCCCCCATGCCGACCCCCAACCCAACCTACATCGAAAAGCTCAAGGAAGCGGTGAAAACCAGCCCCTATCCCCGCCACATGGCCATGGAGTTGACGGAGATCGGCATCGACACGAGCGGGGTGACGCTGACCCTGGGCGAGTGCCACCTCCAGCCCTTCGGCATTGTCCACGGCGGGGTCCTGGCCACGCTCATCGACACGGCCACCTTCTGGGCCGCCTTCCTCCGCCTGCCCGACGGAGACGGCCTGGTCAACATCGACCTGAAGCTCAACTACCTCAAGCCGGTCACGGACGGGGTTCTCCGGGCCGACGGCCGCTGCCTCCGCCACGGACGTTCCATCTGCTACGCGGAGTCGAGCGTGTTCGATCCCGACGGCGATCTCCTGGCTCACGGGACTTCCACCCTCATGGTCCTGCCCGGCAAGGGCCTCGACCTGGGGATTGCCAAGTTCACCGACGGATAGCCCCCAAAAGCAGCCATGACAGCCGACAAGCGCGCGACCCGGCGGCTCGAGATCCGGGTGGATCCGGATCACATCCACGATCGGTCCTGGATCCGGTCCCGGATCGAAAAGCAGACGACCGCCCCCTTCGCCGATTTCCGAATCGTCCGACGGGCCATCGACTCCCGGCAAAAGCGGCCCGTCTTCGTCCTCCAGGTGGCGCTTCTCTCCCGGCCCGCCGGAGAGATCCCCGCCTGGGCGCCCGTCACCGGGCGGCTGGAACCGGTCCTTTCGGGTCGGCGCGCCGTGGTGGTGGGCGCGGGGCCGGCCGGATACGTCGCGGCCCTGGGGCTCATCGAACAGGGGATCCGGCCGGTGATCCTGGAGCGGGGCCGGGACGTCCGGACCCGCCGCAAGAGCCTGGCCCGGATCCAGCGGGACGGGGTGGTGGAGCCCGACTCCAACTACTGCTTCGGCGAGGGCGGGGCCGGGGCCTACTCGGACGGCAAGCTGTACACCCGGTCGGCCAAGCGGGGGGACGTGGGCCGGATCCTCCGGATCCTGGTGGAGCACGGGGCCCGGGAGGAGATCCTGATCGATGCCGAGCCCCACATCGGCTCCAACCGGCTGCCGGGGATCATTCGGTCCATGCGGGAGACGATCCTCGCACTGGGCGGGGAGATCCGGTTCGGGGCCCGGGTAACGGATCTCCTCATCGAAGACGGGGCCGCGGCCGGCGCGCGCCTCGCCGACGGGGAGCGGGTGCCGGCCGACGCCGTGATCCTCGCCTGCGGCCACTCCGCCAGGGAGATCTTCATGATGCTCCACCGGCGGGGGATCCGCCTGGAGGCCAAGCCCTTTGCCATGGGGGTCCGGGTGGAACATCCCCAGGCCCTCATCGACCGGGTCCGGTACCACCATTGGCCCCGGCACCCCAACCTGCCGCCGGCCGCCTACCGGCTCCGAAACCGGGTGGAGGACCGGGGGGTCTACACCTTCTGCATGTGCCCCGGCGGCTTCATCGTGCCCACGGCCACCGCGCCGGGGGAGCTGGTGCTGAACGGCATGAGCCTGGCCGGACGGGACGCCCCTTACGCCAACGCCGGGCTGGTGGTGGAGGTCCACCTGGCCGATGCCCGGCCCCGGCACGGGGAGGGTCCCCTGGCGGCCATGGCCTTCCAGCGGGAGGTGGAGCGGCGGGCCTTTGAAGCGAGCGGCGACGGCACCCAGCGGGCCCCGGCCCAGCGGATGACCGATTTCGCCGCCGGACGGGCCTCGTCCACCCTCCCCGGCACCTCGTACCTGCCCGGGATCTTCTCCCACCGGGTGGATGAACTGCTGCCGGAGCCGGTCTCCCGGCGGCTCCGGGCCGCCCTGCCGGACCTGGACCGGAAGATGAAGGGTTTTTTCACCGGGGAGGCGATCGTTGTGGCCGTGGAGTCCCGGACCTCCTCGCCGGTGCGGATCCCCCGGGATCCGGCACGTCTGACCCATCCCCAGGTCCCGGGGCTCTTCCCCTGCGGCGAGGGGGCCGGATATGCGGGCGGGATCATCTCCGCCGCCGTGGACGGGGCACGGGTGGCCGAGCAGGCGGGGGCCTTGCTTCAGGGCGGAAAAAAGGGATAGCGAGCGCGGATTCCAGGGCGGCGCCGATGTATTCCGGGTGCCTGGGGGCCGCCGGGGCCGCCTACGTCAGAGGGCCCCGAGCCTTCTTCCGTTTCGGACCCCTCTTCCGGCTTCTTCCAATGAGATGGGTCAGCTCCCGGACGAAGCCGGCCATCTGATCCGCCATCTCCTTGAATTCCGCCGCGCTCTCCGTCGCCGTCTGGGCGCCGGCCGCGTTCTGCTGGGTGACCTGGTCGGCGTCTGTGAGAGCCCGGTTGAGCTGCTCGATCCCCTGGGCCTGCTCGTCGGAGGCCGCGGCGATCCCGGTGGCCAGTTCGCTCCCTTTCCGGACCCCTTCGCCGGCCTCCGAAAAGGCCTTTCGGGTCGCTTCGGTCAGGCCGCCCCCCTCCTCCACCCTGGCGAGCGTGGACTGGATCAGGCTCGACGTATCCCCTGCCGCCTTGGCGGCCCGCATGGCAAGATTCCGGACCTCGTCGGCCACCACGGCGAATCCCGCTCCCGCTTCCCCGGCCCGGGCCGCCTCCACCGCGGCGTTGAGGGCCAGAAGGTTGGTCTGAAAGGCGATCTCGTCGATGGTTTTAATGATGGAGGCGGTCTCCCGACTCGATCCGGAAATCCGATCCATCGATTCCACCAGGGCCTTGAGAGATTCCGAAGCCCGCTCCATCACCCCCACCGCCTCCCTCATAAACCGGTCGGCCTGTCCGGCGTCATCGGCGTTCCGCCGGACCATGATGGAGATCTCCTCCAGGGAGGCGGTACTCTCCTCCAGGGCCGCGGCCTGGCCCGAGGCCCCGTCGGCCAGCTCCCGGCTGGCGGCGAGGGTTCGGTCCGAGGCGGCCTTCAGGGCCGACGAGGCCCGAGTGAGTCCCTGGCTGATGCTCGTGATGGGGGTGATGATGGAGCGGGCGATCCCCAGGGTCAAAAGAATGACCGCGGCCACCACACCGACGGCGATATACAGGATCGTCCGTCCCAGGGATTTCACCGGGGCGAGGATATCCGAACAACAGGCCTCCACGGCCAGAATCCAGCCGGTCCCGGGGAGCCGTCGGAACGCGGTGATCTTCTCCACGCTGTCCTCGGTATATCGGAGAAATCCGTTTCCCCGATCGGCCATTCGGCGGCCGGCTTCCGTCTCCGTCACGTTTTGCGTCAGGACGGCGGCCGGGTCCGGGTGGGCGATGACCCGCCCCCGGCTGTCCAATAAATAGGCGAACCCGGTGCGCCCCACTTCGACGGGTGCGGTGAAGATCCGGTGGACAAACCCCATGTCGATCATGCCGTAGAGGACCCCGGTGGCCGATTCCTGATCGATGATGGGGGCTGCGATGATGAAGATCGGTTTTCCGGACCGCCCGCTGGAAGCGACCGGTGTGACCACCGTCTCCCCCGCCATGGCTCTTTCGAAGAAAGGTTGTTCGGAGATTGATGGCTCCGCCGCCGGCGTCTCCTCCGAGGAGGCAAGCACCCTTCCGTCCGCTCCGGCCAGGTTGATCGACTCATAAAAGGGGTAGGAGCCCTTTTCGACCCGGAGGCGTTCGTTGGCGGATGCCCGGGCCGCCCGTCCGAAAAAGGTCTCTCGGACCGACATCCGGAACTGATCCTGGGCGCTCCACCGTTCGATGTCCAGACGGTTCCGCTCCATCCAGGCGGCCAGGTGCGTGGCGGTGGCCCCGGCCTGCTGGACGATTTGCTTGATGATCGCCTCTTCGATGGTTGCGCTGGCATACCGGTAGGAGACGAAAACGCAGACGCCCAGACCCGCTATGGTCAACAGGGTGATGGGGATCAGGATGCGGTTTTTGAGACTCATTTTCACGGCAACCCCCCTTAGAGTTTGGTTCGAACGCTTTTCGGCCCTCCAGCCCTGGTTGCGAGGGGCGGTGCCCCTTATACGACCCTATTCCAGGACGGTGGCGATCTTCAGGATGGAGAACGGGATGGCGATCCCCAACCTCTGGGCGGTTTTGCCGTTGAGCAGAAACTTCGGATCGGGATCGGTTTTCACCGGAACCTCCCGGATCGGGGTCCCTTTGACCAGGACATCGTAGGCCGACTGGGCGAGCATTCGGCCCCGCTTCTTATCGTCCGGCACGTATCCCGCCAGTGCCCCCTGCTTCACCGCTTTGTCCGTATAGCTGAGGACCGGGATGTCGCCGGCGGCTTCCACGATGGCCGCGGAGTTGTCCAGGTTGATGTTGTTGGTGCCGATGACGACGGCGGACACCTTTCCCTCGCCGGCTTTAACAGCCTCAATGGAGTCTTCGGCCGAGGCGCTCACCACCTCGTTGTAGGCGATTCCCATTCTTTGGCACACGGCCTGGGTCCCGGCCCGGTCCACCCCCGTGGAGGCATGCCCCTTTTGAAGAAGCAGGAGGATGGAATCCATTTCCGGCAGGATCTGGCGGAAGATCTCGAACTGAATCTCATGGGGCAGATAGTAGGTCACTCCGGTCACGTTGCCCTCCGGAGCGGCCATGTTTCGGACGGCGCCGATGGCCGCGGGGTTGTTGGTGGCGCCGATGAAGGTGGGGATGGTGGTCTTGTTTTCGCTCAGCCACTTGGAGCCGTTGCTCCGAAGCAGCACGATGCCGTCCTTCTCTTTTTCGAATCGGCGCACCACCTTCTCGAGCCCGGCGAAATCCTCCATCCCGGCCACATGTTCCTTCTCGATCTTCACATCCGGCACCAGGCGACGGATCTCCTCCCGGAAGGCGGCCTCGATCCGTTCGGTCATGGAGGACTCTCCCATCCAGACCACACCGAGGTCCAGGGCGTCGGCCCGGCCGGTGGTTCCCGGCAGACAGATGATCCCGATGGCGGCAAAGACCGTAATAATGGATCGTTTCATCGGTTTCCCCCTCCTTTTTGGGTTGCTGCGTGTGGTTGGTGGTGAGAAAAATACGAAAAAACGTACAGGATATCTTCTATAATGGAAAAAGGGGCCGATTTCAATGTGCAATTTTACGGTTTGACGGACCTTCCGGCCCGCCACCCAAGCGTACGGGTGCTTTGGCCGTTGGGTGCGCCCCGGTTTTTGTGGTACGTATAACCGTTCAGAAAAAGATTTCCAACGGGTTACCGGTCGGAGATAAACTGCATGGGGGATCTCTTCTCCGCCGCCCAACCAAAATCCTTTTCTGAAAGCGATGGGAGCAAAACATCAATCCGAATGGAAGGGAGAATCGCCATGAAAGTGATCGTCGATTTCAGCCTGGTGCCCCTGGGGGTGGGGGTCTCCGTCTCCGAGTACGTGGCCGCCTGCCACCGGGTCCTGGAGCGGTGCGGCCTCAAGACCCGGCTCCACGCCTACGGCACCAACATCGAGGGGGAGTGGGACACCGTCTTCACCGCCATCAAGCGGTGCCACGAGGTGGTCCACGAGATGGGGGCCCCCCGGATCACCACATCCATCAAGGTGGGCACCCGCACCGACCGGGATCAGACCATGGGCGACAAGGTCCAGAGCGTGGAGAAGAAGCTGACGGGGAGTGAAGGGTAGCCGGACGGAAAGGACGAGACCATGAACATCGTCTTTACGCCTGTTCCACCAGCCCCCGCAGCCGCTCCAGGTTCACCCGGTCCCAATCCACCTCCCCCTTGGGGCTGGGGGTCTCCAGGATCTTGGGGACGCGGGCCAGCCGTGGGTCGTTGAGGAAGAAGCCGAAGGGGGCCAGGCCGATCTTGCCGTCCCCGATGTGCTCGTGGCGGTCGACCCGGGAACCGAGGTCGGTCTTGGCGTCGTTGATGTGGATCACGTACAGGTTGGCCAGCCCGATCACGGAATCGAAGGCTTCCATGGTCTTTCCGTAGGTATCCGGATCCCGGAAGTCGTACCCGGCGGCGTACATGTGGCAGGTATCCAGGCAGACGCCGATGTTCTCTTTTTGGATCACGCCGTCCGCCATTTCGGCGATCTCCTCGAAGGCGCGGCCCACCCCTTTGCCTTGGCCGGCTGTGGTCTCCAGGAGGAGCCGGGTTTTGGTTTCCGGGATCTCCGTAAAGAGCCGGTTGATCCCGTCGATCACCTGGCGGATCCCGTCCGCGGATGTGCCGCTTTTGGGCGACCCCGGATGGAGGACCACCCAGGGGATCCCGAGGGCCGAGGAGCGGATCATCTCCGCTTTGAGGGCCGCGTAGGACTTTCCATGGACCGACGGGTCGTCGCTGGCCAGGTTGATGAGGTAGGCGGTGTGGGAGACCACGGCGTCGATGCCGGTCTTTTCTTTGGCCTCCCGGAAGGCGGAAATTTCCTCCGGCCCCACCTCCCGCTCCTTCCAGGTCCGGGAGTTCTTGGTGAAGAGCTGCAGGGCGGTGCAGCCGTATTCGGCGGCGGTGTAAATGGCGTTCTGGAGGCCGCCGGCGATGGAGAAATGGGCGCCGAGCAGGAGCTTGGGGGATTCCATGGCGTATCCTTTGATTTTCGGGTGACTTTTCGGACCGGTGGTGGTGGAATAGGGGACCGTCGACATTGACGAACGCCCTCCGACGACTAGATTATCCATAATAGGACGTCGACCGAAACCTGTAAACGCATCAAAAAGGAGAACGCCCATGTGCGACATCAATGCATTCGTCATCGAGGACGGCCGGGAGGTCAAGATCCTGGAGAACGTGGACGTGGTGGACCAGAAGGGGGACGCCGTCCGGCTGCTCAACATTTTCGGCGAGGAGCAGACCGTCCAGGGGCGGATGGTCTCGTTCAACAACACGGAGAAGAAGATGGTCTTCGAAACGGCATAGGGAGGGCGGCATGGCACAGGTGCTGGGGATCGTCGCGTCCCCGAGAAAGCTCGGCAACAGCGAGATCCTGGTCAAGGAGATCGGCCGGAGGATTCCGGGGGACCATGATATCCGCCTTCTCCGGCTCCACGATTTCCGCATCGATCCGTGCATCGGCTGTTACCGGTGCCTCTTCGGCGAGGAGCGGTGCGTTCTGGAGGACGACCTGCAAAGGGTCATCGACGCCCTGGTCGACGCCGATGCCTATATCGTGGCGGCCCCCACCTATTTCCTCTCCGCCAACGCCCGGCTCAAGGTCCTCCTCGACCGGGGGCTGGCGCTTCTGGCCCACATCGACGCCCTCTGGGGGAAGCCGGCCGTGGGGGTGGGGGTTGCCGGGATCGAGGGCCGGGCCGGGGCGATCCACCGGGACATCCATGCCTTTCTCAAGCTGATCCTGGCCGATGTCAAGGCGGTGCGCACCGTCTACGGGGCCCTTCCCGGCGAGGTCTTCACCGACGGTAGGGGGGCGGAAGCGGCCAAAAGCCTCGGAGAGGCCCTTTTCCAAGATCCCCTTCCCAGCGATGCGCCGGCCTGTCCGGTCTGCGGGGGGGACACCTTCCGGTTTCTCCGGTCCGACCGGGTCCGGTGCATGACGTGCAGCAATCCCGGTTCCGTGGAGACCGGGCCCGCCGGGCCGGTCTTCCGCGTGGCGCCGGGGGATCACGAGTTCTTCACCTCCAAGGCCGCGGCCGTGTCCCACCGGGAGTGGCTACGGGGGATGAAGGACCAGTTTCTGGAACGGAAACAGGAGATGAAGGAGGCCACCAAAGACTTCCGCAAGGGGTGGACATGGATCCGGCCCGGCGCCTGATCCGCCGGAACGATGCGGCCGCCTTCGAGGCCACCCGCTGAACCATAGAGAGGACGCCATGGACGAGCCGCAGCCACCCTCCCCGACATCCCCCTTCGCCATCCGGAACGTCCGGCTCTTCATCCTCTTCCGGATCTTCTTCAACGCCCGGTACTACTACCCGGTCTTCACCATCCTCTTCCTCGACTACGGCCTGACCATCGAGCAGTTCGCCCTGCTCAACGTGGCCTGGGCCGTCTCCATCGTCGTCCTGGAGGTCCCCTCGGGGGCCCTGGCCGACACCATCGGCCGGCGGAACCTCCTGGTGGCCACCGGCGTTCTCATGGTGGCGGAGATGGCCCTGATCACCTTCGCCCCCCTGGGGAACCCGACGCTGCTGTTCGCCATCTTCCTGGCCAACCGGATCCTGAGCGGGGCGGCCGAGGCGGCGGCCAGCGGGGCGGACGAGGCCCTGGCCTACGATTCCCTGGTCCGGGAGGGGAACCCCGACGACTGGGGGCGGGTACTGGAGCGCCAGATGCGGCTCCAGTCCGCCGCCTTCATCTTCGCCATGACCCTGGGGGCGGCGGTCTACGACCCGGCCCTGATGAACCGGGCGGCCGGGTGGCTGGGGATCGAGGTCCATTTCACCCAGGCGATGACCCTGCGGATCCCGCCCTTCCTCACCCTGCTCATGGCCCTGGCCACCCTGGGGATCACCCTCCGGATGCGGGAGGTGGCCGCCGGGGACCCCGAAGCCTGCGCCGAAGCGGATGGATGCGCCGCAACCCTCATCGACGCCTTCCGGGTCACCCTGCGGGCCGGCAAATGGATATTGCGGACCCCCTTCGCCCTGGTCCTGATCCTCTTCGCCCTCCTCTACGACCACACCGTCCGGATGCTCCTGACCCTGAGCAGCGAGTACTACCGGCTCATCTCCCTGCCCGAGGCCGCCTTCGGTCTCATCGGCTCCGGGATGGCGGCCGTGGGGCTCTTCATGCCGAGGATCAGCCTGGCCTTGGCCACCCGCCGGACCCCGCTCTTCAACATGATCCTCCTGTCGGTCCTCACCCTGGCCGGCCTGATCGGCATGACCCGCTTCATCCCCCATTACGGCCTGCTCTTCATGGTCCTTCTCTACGGCGTCATCTCCATGACCCACTTCTTTCTGAGCCACTACCTCAACCGGATCACCGCCTCCGGCCGGCGGGCCACGGTCCTGAGCTTCAAGGGACTCTCCTACAACCTCGCCTACGGCCTCATCGGGGTCCTCTATGCCGGCGTGTCGGGATCCGTCCGGGAGAAGATCACGGCGGCCCATCCGGACATGGGCCGGGCCGCCGCCGACGCCGCCGTCTTCCGGGAGACCATGGGATGGTTTCCCCTCTACTTTCTGGGGTTTTTCGCCATCGTGGCGGTGATCTCCCGACTGCGCCTGGGCGACTCCCGCCAGCACCGGCGCAAGGGGTAGGGCCCTCCCGGAACATTGTTTCCGGAAGATTGTTCTGGATTATCGGGGCCAATTGGGGTATGGTCGAGAGATCGGCGGATCGGTCGCCCCATGGATTCGTCGACATCGGAGTGTCATGAAAACCATAATTTTGTAACCAGAAAAAGCCAAACCCGCCGAAAGACGGGGACGGAAAGCCACGGGTCCGCTGCTTGCGGATAGCCGGGCCGCCTGAGGAAGCGGAAACAAGGGTCGAATCGCCTCGGGGGACGGGGAGATTCGGCCGTTTTGTTTTTGGGGTGCGCTGTTTTATGAGCCAGGGAGAAACCGATCGCCTGCGGGCCGAGAACGAGATGCTCAAAGGACGGGTCCGCCGACTCGAGCGGGAGCTGGAGGATCGTGACGCCGCCGAGAGGGAACTCGGGTGGCGGGAGGAGCGGATCATCGCCCTCAACCGGCCCACGGGTGATCCCGGGGGGCTTCGGTTCGAAGATCTCTTCAAGGTGTCGGAGATCCAGGAGATCCAGGACGCCTTTGCCAGGGCCATGGGCGTGGCGTCGGTGGTCACCGACATGGACGGGGTTCCCATCACCCGGCCGTCCAACTTCAGCCGTCTGTGCGAGGATGTCCTCCGGCAAACGGAGAAGGGGCGGGAATGCTGCATCCTTTGCCGCCGGGACGTGGGACTGCCGGACCCAGACGGCGACATCCGGTACGCCTGCCTGGACGGCAACCTCTGGGGGGGCGGCACCAGCATCCGGGTGGGGCCCCGGCATGTGGCCAAATGGCTTGTCGGGCAGGTGATGGACGAGGCGTACGACGACCGGCAGACCGTGGCGGACGCCCGGAATCTGGGCGTCTCTCCGGGGGAATTCCGGGCCGTGGTGGCCAATGTCACCCGGATGCCCCGGAGCCGATTCGACCGGATCTGCAAGGCATTGTCCCTCTTCGCCCGGCAGCTCTCCCGGCTTGCCCTCCAGAACGTCCGGCAGGCCCGGGAGATCCGTGAGCGGAAGAAGGTCGAGGCGGCCCTGAAACGGAGCGAGCACCGCTATCGACTGCTGTTCGAAAACTCTCCGGTCTCCCTCTGGGAGGAGGATTTCTCCCGGCTTCGGGCTTACCTCAAGGCCCTGCGGGAGGAGGGCATCACCGATTTCGATCGCTACTTCACCGACCATCCGGAGGAGGTGACCCGTTGCGCCGGGATGGTCCGGGTGGTGGACGTGAACCGGTCCACCCTCGACCTCTTCGAGGCCGAAGGGAAGGAAGCGCTTCTGGGCAATCTGGACGCGCTCATCCCCGAGGGGGCCGCCGATATGCTTCGGGAAGAGGTGGTGGCCGTGGCGGAAGGGCGGACCTTCGAGGTGGAGACCATCAACCGGACCCTCACCGGCAAAGAGCTGACGGTGACGGTCAAGTCCTCCCTGCCACCCGGATTCGAGGAATCGTGGAAGCGGGTGATCGTCTCCATCTACGACCGTACCCGGCAGCGGGAGGCGGAGCGGGAGCGGATGCGGATCGAGGCCCGCCTGCTCCATGCCCAGAAGATGGAGGCGGTGGGGACCCTGGCGGGGGGGATCGCCCATGAGTTCAACAACGCCCTGCTGGTGATCACCGGGAACCTGGAGCTGTTGGAACTCCAGGGATTTCTGGAGCCCCCGAAACACCGCTACATCCGGGCCATGCGGACCTCCGCCGACCGGATGGCCTCCCTCACCGACCAGCTCCTGGCCTACGCAAGGGAGCGGAAATACCCCCACCGCCCCATCAAAATGGGCGGGCTGCTCCGGCAGACCCTCGCCCTGATCCAGCATTCCATCCCCAAGGAGGTGGTCGTGACCTCCCCCCGACCGGGGACGGAGATCACCGTGAAGGGCGATTACGTCCAGCTCCAGATGGCCCTCTCGGCGGTGCTGCTCAATGCCGCCGAGGCGATCCGGGGCAGGGGGACCATCCGGGCCGAACTCTGCCTGGAACATCTCGATCTCCCGCCGGTGGGAGACGTTTACGAATCCCCGGGCCCCCACGCGCTGATCCGGATTACCGACAGCGGATCGGGCATGGACGAGGCGACCCAGGCCCGCCTCTTCGATCCCTTCTTCACCACCAAGTTCCAGGGGCGCGGCCTGGGGATGGCCGCGGTCTACGGCATCGTCCGGAATCACAGGGGCTGGATTTCGGTCGATTCGGCGCCGGGGAAGGGGACCCGTGTGGAGATCTATCTGCCCGTCGCGGCGGAAGACCCGTCTCCGTCGAGGAGCGAGCGGCCTTTCCATCCGCCGGACCGGTAACGGTGCCGGGAGATCACGAAGAGGGTGAAGACGAAGACGGTCACCACCCCCCAGGCGAACCGGAGCCCCATCCCGAAAAAGCCGATCCCCGCCCACAGGGGCAGGATCATGGCGGCCACGGTGGCGGCGGCCACGCTCGCCATGATGAACCGGGTGTCCCCGGCCCCTTTGAGCGCCCCGATGTAGATCATGTACTGGGCGTCGAAGAAGATATAGACGGTCACGAACCGCAGCAGGACCGTTCCCGTTTCCCGGATTACCGCGAACCCCGGCCCCTCCGCCCCCCGGGGGCGAAAGAGGCCGAGCACCGGCCCCGGCGCCAGGAGAAACAGGGCCGCCATGGCGACGGTGTAGATGAGGATGATCCGGAGGGTGGCCCCCACCACCTCGGCCGCTTCCTCGGGCCGGCCTCGTCCCAGGGCCTGGCCCACCAGCGTGCTGGTGCCCAGGGAGAAGCCCACCATGGGCATGAAGGCCAGGGAGTTGATGGAGATGACGATGTTGGTGACCGCCATCGCCTCCTTGCCCAGAAGCCCCACCAGAAAGATGAAGACCGAGAAGGCGAAGATGTCCATGCAGAACTGCGCGGCGCTGGGAACGCCGTACCGCAGGAGGCGGAGTAAGAGTTCGGTTTCCGGCCGCCGGATCCGCCGGACCCCGAACCGGCAATGGTTTTTCCGGGAGAAGACCGCCAGGGCGAAGAGAAGGGCGGTCACCCCCCAGGCCGCCACCGTGGCCAGTCCCGCCCCCAGGATCCCCAGTTCCGGTAGGCCCCCTACCCCGTAAATCAGGCCGTAGTCGAGGGGGATGTTGACCAGGGTGCCGGCCAGGTGGACCAGCATCACCAGCCGGGTTCGGCCTAGACCGGTGTCGAGGCTCGACAGGGCCGCCGCCGCCACGTGGAGCCCGGCCCCGGTCATGAGGACCCGGAAATAGAGGGCCTCCAGGCGCCGCACCTCCGGGGGGTGGCCGCTCAGGGAAAACAGAGGGCCCCCGAGCGCCGAGAGTCCCGCCAGGATGACCCCGGCAACGAGGGCGAAGTAGATCCCGTGCCACAGGGCGGCGGCCACCCGGTCCTCCTGTCCGGCGCCCCAGTACTGGGCGATGAAGACCCCGGTGTAGGAGGCGATGCCGAGAAAGAAGGAGATGGGGACGAAGGCGGCGATCCCGCCGGGCAGGGCCGCCGCGATGGCCTCCAGGGAATGGCCGGCCAGGAAAACCCGGTCCGTGAACTCCATGACCATGGTGGTGGCCGTGCTCACCACCAGGGGGAGACTCACCCGGAGGATCGTGGCGTACGTTCGGGGCGGAGCGGGAATGGTCGGAGCGGACGGATCGTAAGGCGCCGACGGGATCTCCGGCGGGGGCCTCAGCTCCGGAAGGTGAGAAACGGCTCGCCGGTGTAGCCGTCGATGTTGGGGATGTTCTCCTCCCAGCTGTAGACCTTGCAGGCGTCCGAACCGGCCGAGGGCCTGGCGCAGCCGATGAAGGGCATGATGGGGTCTCCGGCAAAGGACTTGTAGTTGATCAGCATGGGGTCGTCCTCCGGGAACGCCGCCATCTCGACGAGCTGGATCAGGTAGAGGGTGCAGTCTCCGGAGAAGAAGTCGGTGGTCTCCCGCAGGGAATGGCACCGGGCCCGGAAGAGGTCCCGGGCCGCCTCCCGGTTTCGGGCCGCCACCAGAAGGGTGAACTCCCCGTGTCGCCGGTCCAGTTCCTCCGGGGATTCCTGGCTGGTGAGCTGAAGAAAGGTTCCGATGTAGAGCATATCCAAACTCCTTTCGCGCGTGCCCGCTTTAGAGCTTCCAGCCCCAGAACCGGAGAAACCGTCGGAAGTACCACATGTCCGATGCCCGGCGGTTCCATGGTTTGAGGCTGGTGTAGAAGGGATTTCCCGTGACGGCGGTGTCCCCGTACTTCTTGTCCGACCCCACGAAAAAGTCGAGGCTGACCAGGCCGAGGAGCAGGGTCTCCAGTGGTTTGTAGGAGCCTTTGACGAATCCCGACCGGGGCCATCGGTCGTCGAAGAAGCTGGTGGCCCGGCCGTCCAGGGGCAGGGCCTCCAGACGCTCGGCCGGGATCAAGGGGGGTCGGACCACCGGGAGTTCCCCATCTCCGAGAAGGTCCGTGTCCGACGCAACAAAGATGTCCATCACCCGGTGCTCCCCCGGCCGGATCCGGATCACCGGACGATACCCCCCTTCCAGGGGAACGTCGAGACGGGCCGGGAGGGTTTCGCCGTAAAGGTCGATCCGGCCCTCCCGCCAGCCGTCGGGATAGGCGGCTTCGGGGAGGTGGTCCGTGGGAATGATCACGGCGTAACAGCCGCAGGTGGCGGAGGAGGTCAGCAGCACCGGGGTTCCGGCGGCGTCCAGGGTGATCACGGTGAGGAGCCCCACGTTTTTGCCGGCCGACAGATGGAAGGGGAAGAGGCTGTAGGGGACCCCCGGAAAGTGAACCCGGTAGATGAGATTGGTGTACGTCCCCTTTTCGGTTGAAAAGGCGCGGGTCCTGTAATAGACTGCCGGCCTGTCTGGGTCCACGAAGATCCGTTCGGCCCCGCCGGGGTGGACGGCCGCGGCCGGGCCCCCGATCCGGTTGTGGGCCTTTGCGGTGTCATAGGCGATGAACGCCGGGCAGAACCGGGCCGCCGTCCCGGCTTCTTCCGTTCCGGTCTCCCCTCGGTCCGGGAGGTAGAGCGTCGTCTCGGTCTTCTCCAGGGTCTCCCGGGAAACGTGGGAGCATCCCCAGGAGAGGAGGAGGAGCAGAAGTAGCAGCGCCGCGGAAAGGAGGGTGCGTCCCGCGGCCGCCCCTCGATTCGGGCCAAGCCGGTGCTTGTCCCCATGGGTCTTTTCCATGCCGTCTCCCAGGGCATCCATGGGCCGTCCATGGGAGCGGCCGGATACCGTCGAACGATTGATAATGATTCTGAAACCATACCTTTACGGAGGCGCCCTGTCAATCGGGATTTGCCTGTCGCTTCCCCGGACGAAGCGCCCCTTTGCGGAGGTCCGCTGATGGATCCGGAAGTGGCGGCGGCCATCCGGCGCGCCGTGGAATCGGAACCCTTTGCCGTGGGGATGGGCATGACCCTGACCCACCTCTCCGACGGCCGGTCGGCCGTGGAGATGGTCTACGAGCCCGCCCGCATGGACAACATCTACGCCCGGGCCCATGGCGGGGCCATCTTCGCCCTCATCGACGAGGCCTTTGAGACGGCGGGCCAGACGGACGGCACCGTGGCCGTGGCCCTCAACGTCAGTGTCACCTACGTGGCCAGCCCCGAACCCGGCGCCCGCCTTCGGGCCGAGGCCGAGCAGGTGGCCCGGACCCGGAAGACGGCGGCCTACGAGATCCGGGTCTCCGAGGTGGACGGCCCCCTCATCGCCACCTGCCAGGCCCTGGCCTACCGTACCGGAAAACCGATCCCCTTCCTCGATCCGGCCCCGTGAAGCGCCGGATCGGGGTGACGGTGGGGCCGGCCGAGGCCGGCGTGGACCTGCTCGATTTTCTTTGCGGACGGTTCACCTACCATTGCCGGGAAACCTGGACCCGCCATATCGCCGAGGGGCGGGTCCGGGTCGACGGCCGGGCCGGGAGCCCCTCCCGGATCCTCGGCCGCGGGGACCGGGTGGAGTACCAACCCCCTGAAACGCCGGAACCCCCGGTGGAGACCGAATTTACGGTGATCCACGAGGATTCCCGGCTGCTGGTGGTGGACAAGCCCGCCAACCTCCCGTGCCACCCCGGGGGCCGGTACTTCCGGCATACCCTCTGGGCCCTGCTGCGGCGGGAGCGGCCCGGGGGGGAGATCGCCCTGGTCCACCGCATCGACCGGGAGACCTCCGGCCTGGTCCTGGTCGCCCGGACAAAGGCGGCGGCCCGTGCCTTGGGGGAACAGATGGCCGGGGGCTCGATCCGGAAACGGTATCTGATCCTGGTGCGGGGTCGATTCCCCGACGGGGACGTGGACGCATCCGGGGTGCTGGTTCCTGATCCGGACAGCCCGGTGCGGAAGAAGCGGCGGTTTTGTCCGGTGAAGGGCGCGTCGAAGCCGGCGGGCGACTCCGGGGGGGAGTTCTGTCGGACCCTGTTTCGGCGGGAGGGCGGATCTTCGGGCCGGAGCCTGGTCTCGGCCCGCCCCCTCACCGGTCGGCGCCACCAGATCCGGGCCACCCTGCTGGGGCTGGGATATCCGGTGGTGGGGGACAAGCTCTACGGCGGGGACGACGGGGTTTTCCTCCGGTTCATCGAAGACCGGATGAGCCCCGGGGATCGGCGCCGTCTGATCCTTCCCCGCCAGGCTCTCCATGCCGCCGAGCTGCGGCTGTTCCATCCGGCGACCCGCGAGCCGCTCGCTTTCCGGGCGCCGCCGCCCCTGGATATGTCGGGACTGATCCAGCAGGAGCGGTGGCCCACCGCCGAGCCGGGGAGGGGACCTACTTTCGGAAGTCGGCGGTGACCCGCATGGGCAGAGGGGAGGCCTCCTCCGCCAGGATCGCCAGCCGTTTGGCCTCGGTCTGGAGGATGTCCAGCAGCATCAGGGCCTCGGACGGGGAGAGGCGGAGGGTCGCCGCGGCCCCGTCTCCGTCGTTTCCGGTGATCGCTACGCCGTTGTCGGTGAACCGTACGCTCAGCTTTTCAGTCATACCTTCCATGGGTGGAGACTCCTCGTCAGCTCGGATTCGCCCGGCGGGCGCTCGGGGTTCGGCGGGATCGGGTCTCGGCCGCGCCTTACCAGGGGTTACTCGAAGGGATGGTGCCAGAAGCTCCAGTCTCCGCCGTCGGCCTGGGTGCCGCCGGTGAGAAGGGCCCGTCCCCGGTAGCCGAATGCCAGGGCCGCGGCGTCCGGGGGCGGGGTCAGGGTCCGCTCGAACCTGAGGTCTCCGATCGGCTTCCGGTAGGCGGCCGAGTCCACCGCCACGGTCTTCAGTACCCGGCCGGAGGGGTCGAGGAAGTAGGCCCGGAGGGTGAAGCTCTTCAAGCTGGTGAAATTGTCCCGGACGTGGCCCGTGAATTCCGTTGTCCCCTTGAGGATGATCCGGGAACCCTCGGCCTGGATGCGGTAGGTGACCACCACGTTGTCCCCGGCCCATGCTCCCTCCTTTTGGGCGTCGGTTTCACCGCCGGGCAGGGGAATCCGGGCGTCGGGGACGACGGTTCTGCCCCGATACGGAGTGAGGACGGCCTGGCAGCCGGTGAGCAGCGCCAGACCGAGAATCAGGGGGACGACGGCCCCAATGGATGGCCTGGACCGGATCTTCATCGATTCACCTCCTTGGGTTTGCGCTTGGGTTTGCGATCTTCCCGAAAGCGAAGCCCGGGGCGGGAGAGCAGCGGTGAATCAGCATCGTATGATTCCCCCCCTCCACCCGCTTGCCGGATTCGTTTCCAGCGGAGTCCAGGGCAACAACCCGGACCCCTGTGTCGTTCATCCCGGTGCGGTTCCGCACATGATGGTTGATCCCACCCTCGCGGGCATGATAAGGGTGGAGCCCGGCGGGCACCCATCGGCGGACAAGCTTCCTTGCCCCTCCACCGCCCCATGCGGTCCGCCCGGCCCTTGGCACGCGCTCCCACGCGGACTTGGCGGAAAATGCTTGCATCCTGATCGCCAGTGGGCCACGAGTATACGGAAATCCGAGGCCATCATCAAACGAAAAAGGGAAATTGGGAAAAAAAGGAGATCGATGAAAGACGTGGGGGAAGCGGGCGAGTTCGATGTCGTCATTGTCGGGGGCGGGCCGGCGGGCCTCTTTGCGGCCTACCACCTCTGTGAGCACTCCAGGCTCAAGGTGCTGCTCATCGAAAAGGGCAAAGGGCCCCTGAAGCGAAAATGCCCGGTCAATACGGCCCATCAGTGCGTCAAATGCGATCCCTGCAACATCCTCTGCGGCATCGGCGGGGCCGGCCTCTTCTCCGACGGCAAGCTCAACTACATCCACAAACTGGGCAAGACGGACCTGACCCAGTTCATGCCCCGCCGGACGGCCCAGTCCCTCATCGATGAGACCGAGGCCGTCTTCAACCGGTTCGGCATGGACGGTCCGGTCTACCCCACGGACCGGGACCAGGCCCGGAACATTCGGAAGCAGGCCAAACGCTACGGAATCGATCTGCTTCTCATCAAGCAGAAGCACCTGGGCAGCGATTCCCTGCCCGGCTACATCGCCGGAATGGCCGAATACATCCGGTCCAAGGGGGTGGTCTTCCATACCTCCGAGACGGCCGAGGAGGTCCTGGCCGAGAACGGGGCGGTCCGGGGGATCACCACCGACAAGGGGACCTACCGGACCCGCAACCTGATCCTGGCGCCGGGACGGGTGGGGGCCGACTGGATGGGGCGGGTGGCCCAGAGGTTCGGCATCGGCCTCTCCCATCGGGGGATTGAGGTGGGGGTCCGGGTGGAGGTCCACAATGAGATCATGCAGGACCTTTGCGCCATCATCTACGATCCCACCTTCTTCATTCAGACACAGAAGTACGACGACAGCACGCGGACCTTCTGCACCAACCAGGGGGGATTCGTCTCCCAGGAGAACTACAGCCACTTCGTCTGCGTCAACGGCCACGCGTACCGGGAGCGGAAATCGGAAAACACCAACTTCGCCTTCCTCTCCAAGGTGGTCCTCACCGAGCCGGTGACCGACAACCAGGCCTACGGCGAGGCCATCGGCAACCTGGCGTCGCTCATCGGCGGGGGAAAGCCGATCCTCCAGCGGTTCGGGGATCTGAAGCGGGGCCGCCGGTCCACCTGGAACCGGATCCGCAAGGGGTACATCGAGCCGACCCTCACCGACGTGGTCTGCGGGGACATCGCCATGGCCCTGCCCGAGCGGATCCTGAAGAACCTGGTGGAGGGGCTGGAGAAGCTCAACCATGTCGTCCCCGGGGTCTCCAATGACGAGACCCTGCTCTACGCCCCGGAGATCAAGTTCTTCGCCACCCAGGTGGAGACCGGAGCCGATCTGCGGACCCGGATCGAGGGGATGTACGTGGCCGGGGACGGCCCCGGGGTGGCGGGCAACATCGTCTCGGCCAGCGCCACCGGGCTGATTCCGGCAAAGGCGATCCTCGCCCGCCTCGGCGGGGGGCCGGACGGGAAGTAGCTTGGACCCCCTGACGGACCCGGCCGGGCTGACCGGCCACATCCTCCATACACTGGGCCGGGCCAACCCGCCGGACCGGCTTTTTCGAACCGATCCCTTCCAAGGGCCCCGGATCCCCTCCTCGGTGCTGGTCCCCATCGGACCGGCTTGCGGCTCCGGATCCGAGGGGTTCGATCCCTGCCTGATCCTCAACAAACGGTCCCGCCGCGTCCGCCAGCCGGGGGACCTCTGCTGCCCCGGCGGAAGTGTTTCGCCGGCCGTGGACACGGCCCTGGCCAAGGTCCTGACCCTTCCCCTCTTCCCATTGCGGCAATGGCCCCGCTGGTCCCTGTGGCGCCGGCACCATCCCGACGCGGCCGGGCATCTGGCCCTCCTGCTGGCCACCTGCCTCCGGGAGAGCTTCGAGGAGATGCGCCTCAACCCCCTGGGGGTCCGGTTCCTCGGCCCCCTCTTTCCCCAGCGCCTGGTGATGTTCGAGCGGGAGATCCATCCCATGGTGGGCTGGGTGGGGGGGCAGCGGCGGTTCCGCCCCAACTGGGAGGTGGAGAAAATCGTCCATATCCCCCTGAAAACCCTCCTCGATCCGGAACGGTACGCCGCCTACCATCTCGACATCGGCGGCGGCTCCGGGACCCGCCGCCGGGAGTTCCCCTGCTTCCTTTACCAGGGGGCCGACGGCCGGGAACTCCTCTGGGGCGTTACCTTCCGGATCATCGCCTCTTTTCTGGAGAGCGTCTTCGGATTTCGGCCCCCCGACCCCGCGACCCTTCCGGCGATCCCGGGGAGCCTGTCAAGGAACTATTTTTCCGGGTCCGATTGACAGCGCCGCCGCCGCGGCCCATAATGGAACAGGTTTTTGGACCCCGCCGGACCGGAGGGATCACCGGCGCGGCCGCGGCCGATACGGACCCGCCCGCGCGGGTTTCTCCCCGGACGAGAAAGAGACGCTCATGATCGCCATCGACAGCCATGTCCACCTGGACCATATCGAGGAATCCCACCCGGACCGCATCGACTGGATGCGGAAGCGGCGGATCATCCCCATCTCCTGGTCCTTTGCCGAGCGGATCGAGAACCGGCTGGCCCTCCGGGAATACTTCTGGAACCAGGCCGGGACCATTCACTACCTCAACCGCGAAGGGTTTCCCTGCTTTTTCCTGGTGGGGGTCCACCCCCGGAACATCCCCGAGGATCTCCATGCCGAAGAGGTCACCGATCTCCTCGGCCCCTTCCTGGAGGATCCTCTCTGCCTGGGAATCGGGGAGATCGGCATGGAGACGGGGGACGATCGGGAGCGGGAGATCTTCGAGGCCCAGCTCTCCCTGGGGCCGACCCTGGCGGCCCTGGGTAAGCGCATCGGCGTCCACACGCCGAGGCGGGACAAGGGGGCGGTGACGGAGAAGATCCTCTCCGTCCTGGGCGGGTATCCGGATCTGCCGTCCATCACCGTGGTGGACCACTGCGCGGCGGAGACCATCGGCCCGGTCCTCTCGTCCGGGTACTGGGCCGGGGTGAGCCTGAGTCCGGCAAAAACCTCCCTCACCCATCTCCGGGAGATGGTGGAGACCGTCGGAGACGGGGCGGACCGGATCCTGTGCAACACCGACTCCGGCACCGAATTCCATGAAGATCTCGACGCGGCCCGCCGGTGGGAGCACATTCCGGCGGAAAACCGGCGGAAGCTCACCGCCGGAAACGCCGCCGCCTTTTTCGGACTCGATCTCGATCTCCTGCGACGGGGCGCGTGAACGGGACGGGACGGCGACCATGAGCGCCCTTCGCCTCCAGTGGAACAGGTCCATCGCAGAGATCGAGCGGAACCGGTGGAACGCCTTGGCCCTTCCCGCAAAGACCCCGTTTCTGGAGTGGGACTGGCTCGACCTCCTGGAACGCTCCGGCAGTGTGGGCGGGGAGACCGGCTGGATTCCGACCCACCTCACGGTGTGGCGGGGAAAGCGCCTGGTCGCGGCGGCGGCCCTTTACATCAAGGGCCACAGCGAGGGGGAGTTCATCTTCGACTGGGCCTGGGACGATGTCTCCCGGAAGCTGTCGATCCCGTACTACCCCAAGCTGGTGGGGATGTGCCCCTTCACGCCGGTGCCGGGCTACCGGTTTCTCATGGCCCCGGAGGAGGACGAGGCGGAGGTCACCGCCCGGATGTTGTCGGAGATCAACGCCTTCTGTGCGCGCCGCGGGTTGTCCGGAAGCCATTTCAACTACGTCGATCCCGGCTGGCGCCATCTGCCGGCGGACCACGGCTACAGCACCTGGGTCCACCAGAGCTTCCGCTGGGAAAACCGGGAGTTCAGGTCCTTCGACGACTACCTGGCCCTTTTCCGGACCAACCAGCGGCGGAACATCCGCCGGGAGCGCCGGGCCATATCGGATCTCGGGATCTCCGTGGATCCGCTGGCCGGAGACGAGATCCCCCCCGACTACTTCCCCCTCATGTACCGGTTCTACTCCCAGACCAACGCCAAGTTCGGCCCCTGGGGGTGCAAGTACCTGACCCCCGCCTTCTTCGACGGGCTCCACGGCCGGTTCCGCCACCGCCTGGTGCTCATGGCGGCCCGGGAGTCGGGCCGGGAGAGCCGGCCTCTGGGAATGTCGCTGCTGGTCACCAAGGGGGATCACCTCTACGGGCGGTATTGGGGCAGCTTTCGGTCCATCAACGCCCTGCACTTCAACGCCTGTTATTACGGCCCCATCCAGTGGGCCATCGAAAACGGCATCAAACGGTTCGATCCGGGGATCGGCGGCATCCACAAGGTACGCCGGGGATTCGTCTCCGTCCCCAACCACAGTCTCCACCTGCTTCACCACCCCTACATGCGGCGGATCATGCGCCACCACATGGATGAGATCAACCGCCTGGAGAAAGAGCAGATCGACGAAACCAACGCGGAGCTGCCCTTTGTCCGGAGCCGCTCGGGTCCCTGAAAAAACGGCCACCGCCTTTGGAAGAAAAGCGGTGGCCGGGGGAGCCTGGTATTTCTGGATCGGTTGGGCGGCTAGAGGTGCTTCCGGTCGTCGCAGACCGTGCACCGCCATCCCACCCGGATCTCCGCGTTGCTGATGGCCGGGGCATGGTAGGACTTGGCCCAGGAACGGACCTCCGCCCAGAGCGTGTTCCGCCGGCACCGCTCGCAGTACCCCCGGGTCGTCTGGGGGGCGTCTTTCCGTTCTTCAAAGGGCGTTTTTTTGAGGGCGGTTCGGCTCAGAAGCCCTTTGCCGATCCGATGGCGACCATCTTTGAGATGTTGTCCGGTGTTCATGGTGTCTTTCCTCCTCCTGGCTGGTGAAAAAACCAAAACGACGAGGTTTGGCAATTTGCGGGCCAAGCGTACTGATTTCAGTTTAAGCGATTGATATCCCTATGAAAATCCATCGACCATACCGGGGCCGTCGGTCCGGCTCGAGTGGTTTTCGGAAGTCTTTGTTCCGGTTTTGTCGGTCCGAATCACCGTATTTACGATGTAACATTCCGGATTTGTAATGAATACGGTGTCCGGAACCCGGAGTTCCGATTCGGGATTTTCGGAACCTCGGGTTCCGCTATTTCTCGGCGGGGGCAGGGGACACGGGGCCGGAGGCGAGAGCCCTGCGGATGGATCGGGCCAGATGGGCGATGGACAGGGGCTTCATGGCCAGCTCCCGGATGCCGATCCGGTCGGCCTTCTCCGGGTCGATCCACTCGCTGAAGCCGGTGCACAGGATGATGGGCAGGGTCGGCCGGATCTCCAGCAGGGCCTTCGCCAGCCGGTCTCCGGTGAGGTGCGGCATGGTCATGTCGGTGATCACCAGATCGAAGCCGTCCGGGTTTTCCTGGAAAAGGGAGAGGGCATGGCGGGGATCCACGGCACAGGTCACCTCGTACCCCAGCCTTTGGAGCATCTGGGTCCCCAGGTCGGCCAGGACCGTTTCGTCGTCGATGATCAGGATCCGTTCGTCCCCCGTGGGCAGGGGGGAGGTCTCCGGCTTCCGGGCGTGTTCGGCCGCCTTCACCACCGGAAACCAGACCGAGACCGTGGTCCCTTCGCCGGGGGTGCTGATCACTTCGATCTCCCCGTTGTGTTCCCTGATGATCCCCTGGACCAGCGCCATCCCCATGCCGGTTCCCATTCCGGGCTCCTTGGTGGTGAAAAAAGGGTCGAAGATCTTCTCCAGAGTGGCGGGATCCATCCCGCAACCGGTATCCTCAACCGTCAGTCTCAGATAGGTCCCCGGCACAAGCCCGTGATCCCCTCCAGGTTCAGACACCGACTCCCTTTCCATGGATACGATCAGTTTGCCCCCTGTCTCCGCCATGGCGTGGTGGGCGTTGGTGCACAGATTCATGACCACCTGGTGAATCTGGGTGGGGTCCGCCAGGATCAGATCGGCATGGTGTTCGATCCGTTGCGCCAGCTCGATGGTGGCCGGCAGGGTGGCCCGGAGAAGCTTGACGGACTCCTTGAGAATGGGGGTGATCAGGATCGGAAGCCGTTCCCGCTCCTTCCGGCGGCTGAAAGTGAGGATTTGGGATACCAGATCCCTGGCCCGTTCAGCGGCATTGAGGATCCCTTCCAGCCATCTCCTCTGCCTGCCGCCCTCGGGTGCGTCGAAGGAGGCCATCTCCGTGTATCCCATGATGGCGCCCAGGATGTTGTTGAAGTCATGGGCGATCCCTCCGGCCAAGGTGCCGATGGCCTCCATCTTCATGGACTGCCGAAGTTTGGCCTCGAGCTGCTTCTGCTCGGTGATGTCCATGAGAAATCCCTTGATCTCCTTGAGGTCTCCTTTGGGATCGAAGGTGCCCACGCAATTTTCGAGGATGTGGATGGCGGTGCCGTCCGCTCGGCGCATGATCGATTCATACCGTTCGAGTTTCCGGTCCCTCCGGAGTTTATCGATGAAGGCGGCCCGGTCGGCGGGTGCGGGATAGAGATCTTCGAGATCGACGGTGTAGGCGTTCTCCCTGGTTCCGAGGCCGAAGATCCCCACGAAGGCCGAATTGCACGCGATCAGCCGGCCTTCGGGCGTCGAGATATAGGACCCGGACAGATCCTCCTCGAAGTAGCGGCGGTACCGATCCTCGCTCCGCCGGAGGGCCGCCTCGGCCTTTTTCCGCTCCTCGATCTGTCGGGTCAGTCTCAGATTGGTATGGCCCAGCTCCGACAGGTGGGCCAGCAGGGCGGCGTAAAAGCCCATGATATCGTTCACCTTCCCCTGGGAGTAGACCGGCACCCGGGCCAGGGCCGAGAGGTACTTCTCCTCGTCGAAGCCGAGTTCCCTGGCCCGTCTCCGGAACAGATCGGTGTTGACCGGCTCGTCGTCGTAGAAGAACTGTCCCAGAAAGAGGGTGGCGTAATGGGTTCCCTGGATCACCAGGGGCATGGCGATGTGCCAGAGGCCGTTTTGGCATCGGTAGGGGGTGTATCCTTCGGTCGCGGTCTCCCGGCCCAGACGAGCATCCATGCCGTGGCAGCGCCTTCGGGTTTCGGGGTGGGTCCAGTGGAAATCCCGGCAGATCTCCTGGGCCCCCACGGAGAGGATGGGCGTGCCGCATGGATCGACGATGCCCGCTGGCACCCCCATGGCCCGGTGCGTGAGGTAAAGCAGGCGCCGGACCTGTTCCAGATTCACCAGGTCGGATAATGGGGGGAGGGGCTTTTCGGGGCGTTTCCTGTTGCCGGATCGTCTTTCTGGATCAACCATGGCTTCTCGGGGGCTTCTCGGGGGCTTCTCGGAAGCTGCCCGGATACGGTGCCGAACCGGGCGGAGCGTCGAGGGCGGGCGGGGAAAAACCGCGGCATCGGCCGCCGGGAGGGCAATCCCACATCGCCAGGAAAGATCGAAGATCTCACAATCCGCGCCGGGCGTCAACAGAAATGAGTTTTCAAGATGCGTCCGGGTGGTCTATGAGAAAGGGAGCGGTGGATGGGAGGGACCACGGCGTGGGGGGGAGACTTGGATGCGGAAGGAGACGGAGCGTGGATCTGGATGCGTTGCCCCATGAGCGGTACATGAAAATGGCCCTGGCCGAGGCGGAATGGGCGGCCCGGATGGGGGAGGTGCCCGTGGGGGCGGTCCTGGTGGACGGCGATGGGCGGGTGGTGGCCCGTGCCCACAACCTGACCCGGACCCGGAGGGATCCCACCGCCCACGCCGAGATCCTGGCCCTGCGCCGGGGTAGTGAAATGATCGGCAACTATCGGTTGTTAAGGACCCGCCTCTATGCTACCATCGAGCCCTGCATGATGTGCATGGGGGCCTCGATCCACGCCCGGGTCGAGGGCGTCGTGTTCGGGGCCGCGGATCCCCGATGGGGGGCGGCAGGATCCTTGTATGACCTGAGCGACGACCCCCGGCTGAACCATCGGGTCCGGGTGATCTCCGGCATTGAGGAGGCCGCATGCCTCGGCCTGCTCCAGGCGTTTTTCAGGGCCCGTCGAAGCTCCGGCGAATGGCCGGAGGACCGAGGGCCGCGCCGCCCGCCCGGGTAGCGCTCGGGAAGGACCGAGGGGACCTTATTGGAAGGAGATCTCCTTTCGAAAGGGCCGAGGACGTCAACCGTATTGGGAACAAGAAGGAGAGATGCGTGTCGAATATCGTCGTGATCGGGACCCAGTGGGGCGATGAGGGGAAGGGCAAGATCGTGGACCTGTTGGCCGAGTACGCCGACGTGGTGGTCCGGTTCCAGGGGGGGAACAACGCCGGCCACACCATGGTGGTGGAGGGGGAACAGTTCATCAGCCATCTGGTGCCGTCGGGGATCCTCCAGAAGAAGACCTGCCTCATCGGAAACGGGCTGGTGGTCGATCCGGCCGTGCTGGTGGAGGAGATCGACTACCTGGTGGAAAAGGGGATCGACGTGGGCCCCGAAAACCTGATGATCAGCGAGAAGGCCCATCTCATCATGCCGTGGCACAAGGCCATCGACCGGGGCCGGGAGGATCTCAAGGGGGGGCGGAAGATCGGCACCACCGGGCGCGGCATCGGTCCGGCGTATGAGGATAAAGTCGCCCGGCAGGGGATCCGGTTTGTGGAACTGCTGGAGGGCGACGTCTTCCGGCGCCAGGTCCGATCGGTCCTGGAGGAGCGCAATTTCTACCTGACCCGGTACCTGAACGCGGAACCTTTGAACGCCGACGCCATCATCGAGGAATATGAGGGATACGGCCGGCGGCTGGCGGACCACGTCGCCAACATCTCCATCGTCCTGGACGATGCCGTCAAAAGCGGCAGGCAGGTCCTCTTCGAAGGGGCCCAGGGGACTCATCTCGACATCGACCACGGCACCTTTCCCTACGTCACCTCCTCCAATACGGTGGCGGGCAACGCCTGCTGCGGGGCCGGGATCGGACCCGGGGCCATCGACGGGGTTTTGGGGATCGTCAAGGCCTACACCACCCGGGTCGGATACGGGCCGTTCCCTTCGGAACTCTTCGACGAGGTGGGGGACCGGATCCAGGAGAAGGGCGCCGAGTTCGGCGCCACCACCGGACGGCGCCGGCGTTGCGGATGGCTCGACACGGTGTTGCTGAGAAACGCCGTGCGCCTCAACGGGATCACCGGCCTGGTGATCACCAAGCTCGACGTGCTGGGAGGGCTGCCCGACATCCAGATCTGTACCGGATACGAGCACCAGGGGCGCGTCCTGAAGGATTTCCCCGCCAGCCTCGAGGTCCTCTCCCAATGCCGGCCCGTCTGCGAGTCTTTGCCCGGCTGGACCGAGGAGATCTCCCACGTGCGGAACAAATCCGATCTTCCCGAAAACGCGCGCAACTACCTGTCGAGGATCGAGGCACTGCTGGAGGCCCCCATCTCCATTATCTCGGTGGGTCCGTCGAGGGATCAGACCATGGTGTTGAACAACCCTTTCCCTTCGTGATCCCAGGGGATCCGAGGGGTCCGGCCGGTCCGGTGTCTCTTCCTCCGGTTCCGGGAGGCTCCGGCGGTTTTTTATTGACAATCAGGAGCGTCTGGCATAAAAAAGGGAGCGAAATGTCGGGAAGTGGCTCAGTCTGGTAGAGCACAGCGTTCGGGACGCTGGGGTCGCTGGTTCAAATCCAGTCTTCCCGACCATTTCACCCCCCCACCGCCGGGCGGAGAAGGAACATGTACCCTCTTGTCCACCCGGGAGACCGGTACCCGCCCCCCGATGTCGCCCCCGGCCCATCCGCCGTCGACAGCCCCGTTGAATGAGTTGAACGCGCAACGCCGTCCGGAGCCGCGATGAAGCGTCGATGTGAATCCTTTACTCCCCTGGGCCGCATGAAGGAGTCAATGCATTGATCCGTACCGACAGTCCGTCGAAGACCACCCATCGAATGGTGTTTGAAACCGCCGCCCGCATGCAGGCGGTCGAACCCGGAAGCGTCCACCTGGTGGTGACCTCCCCCCCCTATCCCATGATCGAGATGTGGGACGAAAGCTTTCGGAGGCAGAGCCCGTCGGCGGCCC